>JARLHP010000296.1 GCA_031292195.1 Syntrophobacteraceae bacterium | reverse complement strand
GGGGTATGCTTTGGGCGAAGACGAGGCTACAAACCATTGGTCACCCGAATGGGACCCCAATAAGTTAGCGCTTATGGGGCATGCTCCCCGCACTTTTGTCCTTTGCCTTGCATTGAGCGGACAATTACGACACAGTCTCGCAGTGAAACCCATCTGTTTGACACGTCTTGAACGTAACTTCGTATCAATCCTATCAATCCTGTCTAAGCCCCAATCCTGTCCAGCTCGATTTCCGCCAAAACGGGCGTGTGATCGCTCGGACCGGGCTCGCCTCGCAGGGCGGCGTCCACCCGGCAGTCTATCAAGGCTTTGGCGACGCACTCCGTAGCCCTGATATGATCGAGCCTCCAGCCAAGGTCTTTGCCAAAACTTCCCGGCAGCCGGTAATCCCAGAATGTGAACTGCCGAACGTCGCGGTGGCACTGGCGGAAAAGGTCCGTAAACCCCCAGGAGGCCACCTCGGCCAGCGCCTGCTTTTCCAGGGGGTGAAAACCGATTTTGCCTTCCATCCTCTTGGGCGAAAAAACGTCGATATCTTCCGGCGCCACGTTGATGTCGCCTGTCCACACAATTGGTTCCGAGGGCTTGTGTTCACGCCGGAAAAGCTCTTTTAGGCGAGCGAAAAAATTCAGTTTTTCCTGGAACGCGGGGTGATCGGGGCTTCTTCCCTGGGGGACGTAGGTATTGTAAATCCAGAGGGCGCCGATTTTAACGGCGATAAGCCTTGCCTCGGCGTCGCTCCCGTTACCCTCAAAGCCGCGTTTGATAAGATCGGGCTTTGCGCGGCTAAGAATTGCCACCCCGTGATAGGACTTCTGCCCGAACACGGCGGCCTCGTAGCCCGCCTCCCGAAGGCAATCGAAGGGAAAGTCCTCGTCGCGGCACTTAATTTCCTGCAGGCACAGGACGTCCGGGTTATTTCGCTCCAGCCAGGATTTTACAACCTGCAGGCGGGAACGGATGGAGTTCACATTGAAGGTGGCTATTTTCCAAACCATCTCGAAAATCCCCGTTTTGCCAAACCATACGTTTATGAGAGCCAAATAATTTCTTGCTCGGCCGAAATGAACATGTTAAAAAGTCCTGTTCAATAAAAATCGCACTCCCCTTTTTACTTTTGGTGTCCGGTTCTCGATTGGCGCGGATCGGATGCGAAGGGGCGGAGGCAAACCAGAAGGAGTCAGCATGGCAGTTGTCGGAATGAAACAGTTGTTGGAAGCCGGGGTCCATTTCGGGCACCAGACCCGCCGTTGGAACCCCAAGATGAAACCCTACATTTTCGGCGCACGCAACGGCATCTATATCATAGATTTGCAGCGCACCGTCAGGCTTTTCAATACCGCCTATCAATTCGTGGTCGATACGGTCGCGGCCGGGGAAACCGTTCTTTTCGTCGGGACCAAGCAACAGGCGCGCGACTCCATCACGGAGGAGACAAACCGTTGCGATATGTTCTATATCAACCAGCGGTGGCTGGGCGGAATGCTCACCAATTTCAAGACGATCAAGCAAAGAATCGACCGGCTCAAAGAACTCGACGCCATGTTCGAAGACGGCGCCATCAACCGGTTTCCGAAAAAGGAAATCCTGGGGCTTAGCCGCGAGCGTGAGAAACTGGAAAAGAACCTGGGCGGCATAAAGAAGATGAACAGGCTCCCCGGGGCGCTCTTCGTAGTGGACACGCAGCGCGAAAACATCGCGGTCATGGAAGCCAACCGCCTGGGCATCCCGGTGGTAGCGGTTGTGGATTCCAACTGCGACCCGGACGTGATCGACTACCCCATACCGGGCAATGACGATGCGATCAGGGCCATCAGGCTCGTTACTTCCAAGATAGCCGACGCCTGCCTGGAGGGCCGCGCGAAGTTTGCCGAAGTCCGGCAGGGTGAAGTGGACAAGTCCGCGGATCTCGAAGAAGTTCCCGCCGGCCAGGTCCTCTCGCAGGAAGCCGAAGGTCCGGTCGTTGAGATCATTAATCCCACGCAGACCCAGCAAGAAGAATAATGAAACGGGAGCTTCGGACTCTAGAGTGAATAGTGATTGGTGACTGGTGGTGATTGGAAAGAGCTTTTCGTCACCGACCAGTCACCAGTCACCAATTTACGCCGCGGCTCCCGTCCTGCCGGATATCGGTCCTGCGATCGCCTAATTTCCGGCCGAGGGGGTGGCGGGACCCGCAAAACCAGACTCAAATCCGAATCTAATTTCAATTATTGGAACTTATGGATTTGTTTCACAGGAGGATGAAATTGGAAATAACATCTGCTATGGTAAAAGAGTTGCGTGACAGAACCAACGTGGGCATGATGGATTGCAAAAAGGCGCTCAAGGACTCTTCGGGCGATATCGAAAAGGCCGTTGATCTATTGCGTCAAAAGGGGTTGGCCAAGGCCATGAAGAGGGCCGGAAGGGAAGCCACCGACGGTCTGGTGCATGCCTATATCCACGGGGGCGGAAAAATCGGCGTACTGGTCGAAGTTAACTGCGAGACCGATTTTGCCGCCAAGAGCGAAGATTTCGGTGAATTCGTGCGTAATGTCGCCCTGCAGATAGCGGCTTCAAATCCCATGGGAGTAACTCCCGAGGATATCTCGGAAGAGATCGTGGAACGGGAGAAAGCCATCTACCTGGCCCAGGCCGCCGAATCCGGAAAACCCCAGAACGTTTTGGAAAAAATGGTTGAGGGCAAGATGCGCAAGTTCTTTGAGGAAAACGCCCTGATGCAGCAAAAGTTCATCAAGGACCCCGATAAGAGCTTGCAGGATATATTAAACGAGCTGATCTCGAAGGTGGGCGAAAAGATTCAAGTCCGCCGCTTCTCGCGCTATCAACTCGGAGAGTAGATAGAGAAAAGAGTTTTCCCGAAGAGCAAATGGAGTGAGTCCTGATGAGCGAAGAGGAAAGGCCCGTCTACCGCAGAATACTTCTAAAACTCAGCGGCGAGGCGTTACTGGGATCCCAACCCTATGGAATAGACACCTGCGTGCTGCACGAAATCGCCGCCCAGATTGCGGAAGTGCACCGGATGGGCATCCAGATCGCCCTGGTCATCGGGGGCGGAAATATCTTTCGCGGTGTCTCGGCGGCCTCCGGCGGAATGGACAGGTCGACGGCCGATTACATGGGCATGCTCGCCACGGTGATGAATGGACTGGCTTTGCAGGACGCGCTCGAAAAAGCGGGAATAGCCACCAGGGTACAATCGGCGATCGACATGAAGGAGGTCGCCGAACCCTTCATCCGGCGCAGGGCCCTAAGGCACCTGGAAAAGGGGCGGATAGTGATTTTCGCCGCCGGCACGGGGCTTCCTTTCTTTACCACCGACACGACCGCCGCGCTTCGGGCCAGCGAAATCGGGGCCGATGTCCTGATGAAGGCCACCAAAGTCGATGGCGTCTATGAAGCCGACCCGGTAAACAACCCACTCGCGGTTCGCTACGAGCGCATCAGTTTTTCCGAAGTGCTCAACCGCAACCTGAGGGTTATGGATGCCACGGCCATATCTCTGGCCAGAGAACAGAAAATGAGGCTCATCGTCTTCAATCTCAACGTAAAGGGCAACATCAGGAAAGCGGTGCTTGGAAAGCCGATCGGAACCGTAGTGGAGGAAAACTGTGATGCTTGATGATATATACGGCGATCTCGACGATCGCATGAACAAGGCGGTTGAGGCCCTCGAATCGGAGTACAAAAGGCTTCGCACCGGTAGGGCTTCGATTGCGCTGGTTGACGGGATCAAGGCCGACTACTACGGAACCCCCACCCAGCTCAGCCAATTGGCTACGCTGACCACCCCCGATCCGCGCTCCATAGTCATTCAGCCATGGGACGCTTCGGCCGTGGGCGATATAGAAAAGGCCATCCTGAAATCCGATCTTGGCCTCACACCGATGAACGACGGCAAGGTGATAAGGATAAACATCCCGCCTCTTACCGCCGAACGGCGGCGCGACCTGGTGAAAATTGTCAAAAAGAAGGCCGAGGAGTCCAAGGTCGCGGTAAGAAACATCAGGCGTGATATAATCGAGAAGTTAAAAGAGCTCAAAAAAGACAAGAAAGTCTCCGAAGACGAACAGTTTCGCGCTCAGGACGAAATTCAGAAGATTACCGACGATTTCGTCAAGAAGATAGAGGCCGTGTTCAGCCTCAAGGAAAAAGAAATCCTGGAAACGTAGATGGAACTCGATTTGAAGCGCCTTCCGCAACATGTGGCCATCATAATGGACGGCAACGGGCGGTGGGCCAGGCAAAGGGTCAGAAACAGGATTTTCGGCCACCGCAAGGGGGCTGAAAATGTGCGTGGTATTTTGACCTGCTGCAATGAACTGGGTATACGGTACCTGACGCTCTATACCTTTTCGGAGGAAAACTGGAACCGGCCCAATAGAGAGGTAAAAGCGCTCTGGGAGCTGCTCCACAGGTTCCTCAAATCCGAACTGCCCGAACTGGTCAAAAACCGCGTTCGGGTGCGGCACATCGGCGACGATACAGGCATACCGGCTTCCAACCTGGCCCAACTTCAGGCCGCGGAGAGCGAGACGGCCCATTTTGACGGCCTCACCCTCAGCCTGGCGCTCAACTACGGGGGCAGGCAGGAGATCACCAGGGCGGCCAGGCTCTTTGCCCGCGACGTCGCAAACGGCCTGTACTCAACCGACCAGCTCTCCCCCGAACTCTTCTCTCGCTATCTCTATGACCCGCAGATCCCCGACCCCGATCTGGTCATAAGGACGGGCGGGGAAATCAGGGTGAGCAACTTTTTGCTCTGGCAAATCGCTTACTCGGAGCTTTATTTTACGGAGCTTTTGTGGCCCGATTTCGGGAAGGACAATTTCATCGAAGCGATCGCGGAATTTCAGGGAAGAGAGCGTCGATTCGGCCGCACCGGCGAACAGGTGAGAAAAAAGAGCCAGCCCTCGCCCGAGCGCGCTCCCGCGGCCGATGTTCCCCTCTCGGGTTCCAGATCGCGATAGAAGGCTTGTAAAGGCTTGCTGGAGGCCCTATGATTGTCCTTCGTGATGCTTCGTGGTTAAATTTTTTTATTTTCATACGGAAATAGTAAAAATTCAATGTCTGAGACTCCGAAATCGCATTCGAGCAAACTGCGCTGGATTACCGGCATTCTTCTTGGTCTGCCCGTTCTGGCATGTGTGCTGGCCGGCCCCCACTGGGTAGGGCTCGCGCTTGTCCTCCTGGCCGTTGAAATCGGTTTATGGGAACTGCACGGTCTTCTCCTGGAGGTCGCCTTTCCTGCCAAATGGAAGATGTTTTCTTATGCAGCCGGACTCTTCATACCCTATTTAACGTACAGGTGGGGAGTTACGGGTCTTAACAGCGCTCTTTTCCTCTCGCTGTTTTCCGCGCTCACCCTCATGATGATTTCCGCCCCCCTGGACCGCGACGAGATCGGCCGGATAGCCATGCTCTCGTTTGCCTGGCTCTATGTACCCTACCTGCTCTCCTTCGTGCTGCTCCTCTGGGACGGGCCCAACGGAAGGTACTGGATTTTGTTCCTTCTGGCGGTTATCGTTGCGGGCGATTCCGGGGCTTACTTCACCGGCTTGAAGATGGGCACACGCAAGCTCTACCCGACGGTCAGCCCCAAAAAGACCGTCGAGGGCTCGCTGGGCGGGCTTTGCGCCAGCTTGGTCACAGGAGTGGTTCTGGGATTGATTTTTTTACGAAACGTTCCACTGGCCTCACTTTGTGTTTTCAGCCTGGCGGTGGCGGTTGCCGGCCAGGTCGGGGATCTGATCGAATCCATGATCAAGCGCAACTCGGGCAAGAAGGATTCGAGCGGACTGCTCCCCGGCCATGGCGGACTACTCGACAGGCTCGATTCCCTGCTTTTTGCCTTTCCGGTTCTGTGGGCCCTGCTGCGGTTGAGCGCTGATGGTCTGCAGGGCTTGTTTTGATACGACGGGAATATGACCAGGAAAAAGATATCCATAATAGGCAGCACCGGCTCGATAGGGCGCAGCACGCTGGACGTGGTGCGCAGTTTTGCGGACCGCTTCGAGGTGGTCGCCCTGGGGGCGGGTTCCAACGCGAAGCTTCTCTCAGAGCAGATAGCGGAGTTTTCCCCGCGGATCGTCTCGGTTCTCGACGCCCCGACGGCCGGGGCTCTGGAAGCCCTTCTGGACCGAAAGTCGGCCCGCTTGCCTGAAATCCTCTACGGGTCGGAAGGCTACTGCGCAGTCGCCGCCATCCCCGAGGCGGATATGCTGGTCTCGGCCATGGTCGGTTCTGCCGGCCTTTTGCCCACTCTTGCCGCCATCCAGGCCGGAAAAGACATTGCGCTGGCCAACAAGGAGACACTGGTCGCCGCGGGCGAACTGGTAACCGAGGCCGTTGCGGCCTGCAAGGTGAAGCTCCTTCCGGTCGACAGCGAGCACAGCGCCATTTTCCAGGCCCTTCAGGGAAACCACCGCGAGGCCCTTGGCAGGATTCTTCTCACGGCTTCCGGCGGCCCTTTCATCAAGGCCACCCGGGAGGAGCTGGAAACAGTTTCCCCGGAAGCCGCCCTTCGCCACCCCAACTGGTCGATGGGCCCCAAGATATCGATCGACTCCGCAACGCTCATGAACAAGGGACTCGAGGTCATCGAAGCTCACTGGCTCTTCGGGGTCCCCGTAGACCAGATCTCGGTTCATATCCATCCCGAAAGCGTTGTACACTCCATGGTGGAATACGTCGACGGTTCGGTTATCGCGCAGCTGGGCATTCCGGATATGAGAATACCGATAGCCTACGCCATGTCTTATCCGGAGCGTTTGAAGACCTCGTATCCCAGCCTGGACCTTTTCCGCATCAGGGAACTCCATTTTTATCCCCCGGATGAGGAAAAATTCCCTTGCCTTCGCCTTGCTTTCGAAGCCTGCCGCAAGGGAGCTACCACCCCTGCCGTCCTCAATGCCGCAAATGAGACGGCAGTGCATGCTTTTCTGGAAAAAAGAATCGCGTTCTACGACATACCCGGTGTGATCCGGCAAGTGATGGATTCGCACACCCCTTGTTTGAAGCCGGACCTGCAGGCTATACTCACTGCCGACGCATGGGCCAGGGACGAGGCGTCGAAAATTATCGACGCGCATACGCTAAAAAAATAGCGCTCGGTCATGGTCCGATTCTTATATTGGATGGAATCGATCCTAAATTGAAGTGGAGGCGCCGTTTTTGCTGATAATTCTATTGTCTACCGCGCTGGTTCTGGGGGTCCTCATTTTCGTACACGAACTGGGCCACTTTCTGGTGGCCAAACGTTCGGGAGTGACCGTACTGCGTTTTTCGCTGGGCTTCGGGCCGAAATTAGCCGGATTTACCCGGGGAAACACCGAATACCGCCTTTCGCTCATCCCGCTGGGCGGCTATGTGAAGATGCTCGGCGAGGACGCGGAGGAAGAATTGTCGCCCGAGGAGAAGGCAACCTCTTTTTCCGAGGCGAGCGTCCTCAAGCGACTGGCCATCGTGTTTGCCGGCCCCTTTTCCAACTTTATTTTCGCCATTCTGGTCTTTACCCTCATATTTGCCTTTTCGGGGGTACGCGAACTGGCGCCGGTCATTGGTTCGATCAATCCCGGCTCCCCCGCTCAAAGCGCCGGCATACAGAACGGCGACAGGGTAGTGTCCATCGACGGAAAGCCGATCCGGACCTGGGATGACCTTTCCGAGTCCATTGAAGCCCACGGCGCCCACCCGCTCAAGTTGCTCATAAAGCGCGGCGCCTCTACCATTTCGCTTACCATAACGCCGGCCATAAGCAAGGTTAAGAACCTGTTCGGGGAAACCGAGTCCCGCCCCCTGATCGGAATCACCTCGGCCGAAGAACTCATGGTCAAGCATGTGGACCCGTTCACCGCCTGCTATTATGCCCTGGCCAACACTTACGGCTACAGCAAGCTCTTTTTCCAGGCGGTTATCAAGATCATCGAGAGGGTGATTCCGCTAAAGACCCTGGGAGGGCCGATTCTAATCGCCCAAATGGCAGGAAAACAGGCCCGGAAGGGCTTTGTCGACCTGCTCAACTTCATGGCGGTTATCTCCGTCAACCTGGCGGTGTTGAACCTTCTGCCCGTTCCCATTCTGGACGGAGGCCACATTTTCTTTTTCCTCATAGAGGCGCTCCTCGGCAGACCCGTGTCGCTAAAGAAAATCGAAATCGCCCAGAAAGTCGGTTTAGTAGCCCTGTTGTCCCTCATGGTGGTCGTATTTTACAATGATTTAATGCGGCTCAACTGGTCATTGATCACTTCCTGGGTGGGCGGTTTGTGGGCGAAATAAGGTGAAAATTCTGGCGGTCGATACCTCTACCATGTCGGGGGGCATAGCTCTGCTCGAAAACGGGAACTTATGCGCCGAATGGACACTCCGTTCGGCCAGGACCCACAACAGGAGGCTTCTAAAATCCATCGACCGGCTTTTGGAAGAAACCGGGTGGGCGCTGGCAAGCATCGACGCCTTTGCCGTGGCGGCAGGCCCCGGCAGCTTTACCGGGCTTCGAATCGGGATGACCACCCTGAAGGTGCTTGCCTGGACGATGGGCAAACCCTATGCGGCGGTTTCCACCCTCGATGCCCTGGCCCTGCCCCTTTGCTTTTCCGCTGGTCTTGTCTGCGCTCTTCTCGACGCCAGAAAAGATGAAGTCTATTGCGCTCTCTACAGACCGGACGCAAAAGGCGGTCTAAGTCTTGAATTACCCTATTCGGCTCTAAGTCCTTCGCAACTGGCCGCAATGCTGGCAGCCAGACCCGCCGAACCGATCATTTTCTGTGGAGACGGCTGGGCGCCCTACGGCGATTTTTTAAAAGAAAAGCTTGGAAAGCTGGCGATCGCCCCCCCGTCCTGTTTCCATATAGTCCGGGCGGCCTGTGTCGGCGAGCTTGCCGCCAGAAGGTTTCTAAGGGGGGAATCCGACGACCCGGTGTCCAGTGCCCCATTTTACCTCAGGCAATCGGAAGCCGAGATCAACTATCCGCATTTCGCCGAAAGAAGCAGTGGAAAACCAGAAATTATTTGATTCGAACCGCCTCAAACGCTCGTTGAAAAGAAAGGCCAAGGCGGGCAACTCCACCGTCAAGCTCCTCTGCCGGCCGGGCTTTCCGCTCTACTATATGCTCCGCAACCTGGGGTGGCTAAAAGGCGAACGGTGGTGGACCTCGCTTTCTTCTCGCGCCAGGCGGGTCAATGCCATAAGGATGCTCGGCCAGAGGGCCTCGCTCTTTAAGGAGGTCAAAAGCTGGAGGGATAACCTGCCTGCCGCGCCGGAATCCCTGCCCTGCACCTCGCAAGACCTCACCGTTCCGGAGTATTGCAACAAATGCGGCCTCTGTTGCGAGGTGGCAAGCGGAATGGACGATTTCCCGTTTCCCGCGCAATTACCGGCGGGCTGGAAAGAGTTTTTCGGAAACGGCCTGGGCAAAGGCCATCGTTTCTGCCCCTTCCTCTGGGAGGACAACTCCGCCAGCGGCGGCCTCTGCTCCATCTATCAGCTGCGGTCCAGGCCTTGCCGACTTTTTGGACCCGACGAATGTGAATTTTTCTGGAACTCCTCGGAACCCGGTGAACTCTCGGACGGCAAAAAGATCCTGAAGGTGGCGCGCTGGCTGGTACAGCATAGTAATTGGCGTCAGATTAGCCCCCGGGTGATCGGATGAAATTTACCCGGCGCCGGTGAACCAAAAACAAATCCACCAGTAGAGTAGAGAGGGAGCCATAAGACGTTTAGGCCACATCGCTTCCATTGTATCTGCCCTTTCGGGCGTCGTGGCAAAAGGCGTGCAGGCCGTGCTGCTTATGGAGCCCTCCCCCTCGTCGGACCGGACGTGCAG
>JARLHP010000295.1 GCA_031292195.1 Syntrophobacteraceae bacterium | reverse complement strand
GTGTTACATTGGAGCGGGGGCAGTGCTGCGCGGTGACATCGGTACGGTACTGGTGGGGCATGGATCGAACATCCAGGAAAACTGTGTAATTCACACTTTCCCTGATAAAAATACCAACCTGCATGACAACACTCACATCGGACAGTCCAAAGACCTCGATCACCCTGTGCCAGCTCGCCTGTTGCCAGACTCGGCGAATATCTCCCCCTGCGATGACCGGAGGTCTGGAACCGGGGAGCTTGATTTGAACCGGTATAGCTGCGGAATCCGCCTTGGCGGCATGCTGATTCCAGAAAGCGGCATAGTCTTCACCCGAGCGAATCAATGGATGGTTCTGTGTGAGTTTGTCTGATTGTTCGGTTTCTCTTTCCCGCGCCTCTGCCGCCAAGCTCTCCACCATCCGCCGCAACGCCTTCGAACTTCTCAGTCCATTATCCTTGGCGAGTTGCGCCGCTTTCTCGATGCAGCACACCGGGTAATGCCGAACCAGATTCACCAGGCCGTACATGCGGCGTTGGCCGCTGCGGCCTTCCTCGTTAAACCATTTCTCGCATAGCTTGAAAGTATGAGGGCCGATAGTCTCGGCTTGGGCAAGGAGCCTGTCGGTTTCCCTGGACGGATTGAAGATTCGGTCTGCTGGTTCCATCATGAGGGACCCCGGTCTCCTGCTCTTTGGATGCCTGCGAAGGATCTCCATCCGGCGAGGGTCCAGGATCTGGACCTCTTCATCAAAGACCCGTACCGTAACATGACATCCTATTGCAGCAGGACTGGCCGCATAGTATGAGTTGCCAACCTGGATCGTTCCGTCGTCGTAGACCGTCCTGTTTTCCTGCTGAAAATAGCGGAAGGGCATGAGAGGCAACGCGGTAAGATACGGTTTTTCTTCGTGGAACATCTCCTCTACTTGACGTTTGGCCCGGCCATGGATGCGCGGCGCCGCCCATCGGATCTCCCAGTGCACCAACCACTCGTTTTGCGCCTTGATGCTGTCGAATTTACGTCCCTTCAATGCGGTGTTCTGAGTGTGTTTTACTCCGTTTTCCACTGTTCCTTTCCGGTCCGAGTCGCAAACCCTTGCAGGATCGGCAACCACGTTGTAGTGGCCAAGCATGGCGGCATACAACGGATTAAGGTCAGGCTCGTAAATGTCGGGTTTGATCACTCCTTCCTTCCAATTGTCCAGCGTGACATATTGGCAGCATCCTCCAAAGTATCGGAACGCCTCCTCATGCAGCTTGCACCACGTTTCCTTGCTCGACTTCCATACGGTCTTGCGAAAGGCCCGCCCGGAGTATTTGAGCGTCATTACAAACAGACGCGGCCGCCGGTACTTCCCATTGGAGTGAAGAGTCAGCGCCCCCTGGCCATAATCAAGCTGTGCTTCTTCTCCCATCAGAAATTCAAGCCGATCGAACTGCCGGGGGTCCTTTTCCCTGAGCGCTCTAACAAATCGCTTTACGGAGTTATACCGGTGAGTGAAGCAGAAAAGTTCCACCAAGTCCTGGTAGATCGCCATGGCATTGCGGCCCAGCCTCAACTGTTCCTCGATCCATTCCCGATGCTCTTCACATGCTGAACGGGCCAGCTTGGGCGCCTTAAATTCCAGACCCGGTGGCCGGGGTGGGGGATTTTGCGCTCCCGACTCCCCGGACCCGCTGGCCACATCCTGTTCAGTGGGGGATTTTGAATGCTCACCCTCCCGGGACGTCGCCAAATTGAACGACTGGGCATATCTTCGGATGGTTTTACGATCGATACCCGTCTTTCGTTCGATCTCCCGCTGACTTACGCCCTTGCTCAGCAATGTCCTGATCGTCGTTTGCAAATCCGGCTTCAAAACGTTCATCCTTCCTGCCTCCCATCTGTGAAATTTCAACAAATGAGAGCTTTTACGTTTTGTCGCCGTTTGGAGCAGGTTTTTTGTAACTCAGGCTCGTTCAGTGGGGGATTTTGAAGTGGCCACAGGTGGGGGATTTTGGGTGGCCCTCAGGGCTTTTGAGATCTGACAGGTGGAATAAGATGAGGACAGGTCTGCCGCAGCTTCCCATAGATTTTCCGGAATGGGGTCCCTTTTCTTGCGAGTGCTTCTCCATTGTTCAAATAGGACAGCAACCGCCTGCAGCTTGGTCTGTGATTGGCAATTTTTCTCGGGTTTCATCGGCCCTTTTCCTTCCTCATGGAATTTTCAGCCGATCATAGACCCTTGTCTATCTCATTTCATGCAGGCTTGCCGGAAACTCACGAAGCGTATTACGATCGCCAATCACCCGAGTTCCCAAATGTGCTTAACGGCAAATTCCATTTCCGCCCCCTCCCGCATGGTCCTGGATTGGTTTCGTTTTCCATGGTTATCTTGGGGTTCGGGTTGGCCCGGGGGACTGGAAGGCTTTGTTCCCTGAGAATTGCGTCGTGTTCCTTCATCCCTCTCCGGGAGTGCATCGTACCCTTCTCGCATGGCGTGTTCGCAATCACTCCTGGCATGCAACTCAATCCATCCGGAGATTTGAAAACAAGATCCCCCACGCACTAATAGCAAAAAGGGCCAGCCAGGAAGAAAGGCAGATCAGGATGAGCTCTTTACGGAACTTCGGGATTGTTTGCTGCAGGCTTTTCACGCCGCTGAAAGGCGAGATTGCGCCGATTCCAAGCCCCGTTGTTCCTCCCGTCAGAAGCGCCAGGTAAATTGGATATCCCACGAAGTTATACTCTCCGTGCAGGATGCAAAAGGGACAGTGATGGGTCGGCAGTTCATAGAAATAGGGGGAAATGTAGTTGATAAGGGCAAGGATGGAGACCCCGAACAGCACGGAACTCGAAAGGCTGAACAGATAGGCCCCTTTTCCCTTTGTATAAGAAAAGAGGCCTGTAGTCAGGGTCAAGGCCATACAAAAATAGAACGAGGCGGCAACCGGCTTCCGGGGCAGGACCGCAACCCGTACCGCTCCCGAAGAGGCGGCCGAAAAAAGCGCTCCGCAGCAGGAGGTTATGATGTCGGGCTTCAAGCGCAGAAAATACATGGTCTGAAAAGCTGCCTCAACGCATATGAGTGCGGTAATAGGCACTAAAAGCATATACTTCTTCTTTATCAAAGGATAGTCGTAGGCGCTGTTATCGGTTGCGTTAATAATCAGCCATACGCCGGCCGCCATAAAATTCACTATCTTCAGGATCAGGGCCGGATAGCCCCACTTGTTTGCATTCAAGGCGCCTGCGGCGCACATCGCGCCGGCTAAAAGCGAAGAAAGACGGTCTGCAGTAGAGATGAAAAGAAACAGGGACAGAAGCTGGAATCCCAGCGCATAGGCCATAATGGTTGCAATGAGATAGGTCCGTCTTTCGAGGCTGAGCTGAAGCTGGCTGCCGCTGCAAAGATCCCAGCGTCTCAATATCCGGATTCCATACCAGCTTGCATACAGAAGTGTCGCAACGACCAGAAACGAGCCTGAAAGCAGAGCGAGCACGCCGGGGTCGAAAATCATCGGATCACTTTCCCGTCTCTCATTGCAACGACAAAGTCAACAATACCGGATTCATAGACGATCGGGTCGTGACTCGCCATAATGATCGTTTTACCCTTTTCTTTCAGCCCCTTCATGATTTCCATGAATTCGTAAGACAACGCTGAGTCAAGGTGTGCTGTCGGTTCGTCAGCGATTAGGATCTCAGGATCGTTTATGAGCGCCCTGGCTATTGCGACCCGCTGCACCTCTCCCCCGGACAGCCATCCCACGTTGAATTTTGCCTTTGAGGTCATATTGAACAAATCGAGGAGACCGTAAGCCCGCGCCTTCAAGGCAGAAAATTTTTCCCCGTCCGGATATGCCGGCAACATTATGTTTTCAAGCGCTGTAATACCTCCGATCAGGTTATGCTGCTGGAAGATGAAACCGAAGGTTTTGCGCCTGATGGCAGTGAGAAATTTTTCGGGCAGGCTCGTGATTTCCCGGTCTCCAATCATGATCCTGCCCGAGGTGGGCCTTGCCATGCATCCGAGGATGCTGAGCAGGGTCGTCTTTCCCGAGCCGCTCGGCCCTTTTAGCACCGTAAGCGCCAGGGCGGGGATCGACAGAGTTACCCCCTCCAGGGCGACAAACTCATTGGGCCTGCCCGCGCTGAATACTTTGCTGAGCTGATTGAGTGCTATCATTTTGTCTATTCCGAAAAATCCGGCCTTGTCCCTTATAACGGAGCGTTGTTCCCTAAAACGAATCGAGCCTTGTCAGCAGATCGGTGGTTACTTCGTTGAACCTTAGCCGGGTCTTCCCGTCATGGTCGGCCATAAACTCGGTTGCATCATCCTCTTTTTCGAAAGGGACCAACTCCCGTCCCATGGGACCCATTACGTCGCTTCCAGCAACGTAAATGGCTTTAAGTCCGTCGATCGGCTTCAGGGAGTAGTAGTCGGTTACATAAACGGCCACAATGTCCTCCTTTTTTTTCGAGGCATTATAGACGGGGAGCTTCATGTAGTACTTGAACATGTCCTTCGGCCCGTCGAAAATGGCGTACGAGCCGTCTTTGAAAGCTATCTGGGCTAAAAAATTCGGATACTTCGCCACGAACATTCCGCAGACCGGGCATTTATCCTTCTTGGTTGGCTTCAACGGTTCGAACGCAAAGCAAACCGAAGTTAAAAGCAGCGCCAAAACGAGATTAATTACAATGCAATCGTAAACAAAGGGGGAGCGATTTCTTCGCAACCCCGCATTCCCGCCAAACGCCCCACCGATCGCGAGGTGCCGCTCGGCGCTGGAGCCTTGGCGCCCGCATCTCTCGCCTGTGCCCGCGCTTTGCAACATGTATCGGTACTCACTTGAGCGCAATTTCATACGATACGTCCCGGCAAATGCCATCATCTCATCACCTCGTCAGGGTCAAGCGTTGCCGCTCTCCAGGACGGAACCAGCGTTGCCGCCGCGTAGGGCACCACGGTTATAAAAAAGAGAACCGCAACATCATAGAAGTCGATAAAGGGCGCCGGTCTGAATTTAGGGTAGAGGACAGACCAGCCTTTGAGCACCGCCGCGAAAAGAGGTGCTGAGGCCAGGAAAACGTGCGCGTAGGCAAGCAGTATCCCCGCGAAAAATGATGTAATGGAAATCGCGGCGCTTTCCCAGAATTTCATGAGAAGCACATCGGAGGTATCCCACCCGATGGCCTTCAATATACCGATTTCTCTTCTCTCCTCGGCGCTTAGTCCGGTGGCCTTGTCCCAGGCCAAAATGACGAACGCCAGCACTGCCCCGGACAAAACGACGAGCGCCATTCCCCCTCGCCAGTTGAACACGGCCTCGTATGTGCCGAGTATGAGGTCGCGCCGAATCGGCCTGGTATCCGGCAGGACCTGGGTGATCTTGAAGGCGATGATGCCCAGTTCCTTGCTGTTTTTGACTTCGAGCACCGCATCGGTCGAGTAGCCTTCCGGAACACCGAAGAGCCTCCTGAAATCGCGTTCGCCAATCAGAATCAGATCGGACGCAACCAGTTCGGACCTATGATCGAAGACCCCCCTTATTCTCAAGGCAGTGCGCGTTCCATCAAACGCCCTGAAGTAGAGTAAATCATCCTCCGATGTATCGAGGCTCCTCGCAATCCCTCTCCCAACCACTATTTCACTCGGCTTGGCTTCGAAGACCTTGGGCACCAGGAAAGTAAAGTTTGACCGCGTCCTGGGGTCGAAATAATATCCCCACAAACGTCCCCTGGCTGCACCAACCCCCTTTATGGCCCTTATTTTATCTATGTAGCCCACGGGAAACAGGCTCTGCCGCCCCGCAGTCATTCTCTGAACCACCATCTCGGGAGCACCGGCCAGGATAAGGGACGCTTCCTTTTTCATTGCCTGCGTAAACAATAGCACCGACCCAAGAGTGAAAACTATAAGGACGTAGACCAAAATAAGGGCGATGGTCTTGCGCTTGCGCCGCAGCAAGGACGACAGAGTAAAGTCGATTATGTTTCTCTGCCTCTCTATGCGACTCATACTAACCGCCTTGTAACGCGGGAGGAGGGCTTATAAACGAACCGGATGGAAAATGCTCCAGGCATACCGGGTGATCCTGAAAGGGCGCATGAAGGTCGGCGACGGCGGGGAATCTTGTATAGCTTGCCTCCGTGGAAAGGCACAAATCGGTCAGGCCCAACTCTTTGACTAGCAGCGCCTGTTGCCGGATAGCTTCCAGCACGGGGGACTTTGTGGTATGGGAATGCGTCAGTGCAGCACCGGCAAGCACCAGGTTCATGCCCACCCAGATAAAAAAGACATCGGACTTTCGCATCCATCTCCTCTCTTGTTCAACGCGCTTGACCTTGAAAAAAGGTCCGGGAAAAGTCAATGCTCGATTCAGGACTCACCCTCAAGACCCTTCGAACAGAGTGCGGGAGGCAGCGAACTGAGGCTAAAATGATGGGCGCCGCGGGGGATACCTTGGCTGTCGCCGACCATGAAAAGAAAAGAACGATGGGATATCGATTTTTGGCATCGCGACCGCGTCCCGCCTGCAAAACCTCCTATTTCTTCGATAGAGTTCTGATGAAGGCAACCAGAGAAGCGACATCGCGGTCGCCAAGGACCCGTCCCCATGGCGGCATGTCGGCCGACCGCCCGAGTGCCGGCCCCCCACCTTTGATTACTTTGGCAATGTCTGCATCGGAAAGGGTGGACATGAACGCGGCATCGTCATGCTTTGCCGGCGGAGTGGACAATTCAGACGAATTGAAGCCATCCCCTTCGCCATTTTTCCCATGACACACCGCGCAATAATATGCGTACAGGCTAGCACCCCTTTGCTCTGAAGCCGTCAATTTGCTCACGGGTTCATGCGGAATCTCAAACGTTGGTGGTTGTGCCCCTTCTTTACTCGAAGCGCCCACCGCTACGCTGCTCCCCGTAGCGGTCAAAAAAAAGAGTGAAAGAGCGGCAAACAGTGTGAGTGTTGGACCCAATCTCAACAGCATGGATTTTCCTTCGTCAATGCGGAACAGAGGGCTTAGGGCTGAGCACAAATGCCGTCAAAGCTTCGATCTCTTTGTCCGTTAATGCGTAGACAGGCTCGACGGAACGCGTAACGAAAGCCTTCGGATCATGCAGATAATAAACCACCCATTCGGGCCTGAGCCTCTTTCCTGTCTCGGTAAGGTCGGGTCCCACGATTCCGCCTTTCTGGTTAATTTGATGGCAGGCATTGCAGCGATATTTTCCAAAGTAGAGTTTTTCTCCGTCGTGGATAAGCTGGGGGTCGCCCAGGGCCATCTTACTTACAGACCCGGCGAGATCCTCCACTTTGTCGGTCACCAGCGTTGTCCGGCAATAGGCAAAGATGGCATCGTCTTCTGCGTCCAGGATTTTGAATGCCGGCATTCTTTCTTCCAGCATCGGCCGGATAGTATCGGGCGCCTTCATGAATTTCTTGATCCAGGCTTGCCGGACCCGGCTGCCCTCCTGGGAAAGATCATTGGCGACCTCACCTCCCCTACCGTCGATTTTATGGCAAACCAGGCAACGGTACTTGTCCACAATTTTTCCGAACGCCCCCTGAGGCGCATAATCCGTGGGCCCCTTGCCAAGGGGCAGAGTATACGAGGCGGGGACTTCCTTTCCTTTCAGGCTGAGCACGTAGGTCGTTATTGCCGTGGTTTCCTCTGCGTTGAAATGGTAATCGGGCATCTTCAAGCCTTCCTTGAAGAGCCTGGGCGATTTGATCTTGTTATAGATCCAATTGGGCACGGTTCGTTCCTGGAACGGCACTTTTATATGACCGAAATCCAACAGGCTGATATGAACTACACCGAACGTCGACATGTCGGGTCCGAGTTCACCGATCTCCTTTACCCCCCTGATCTTGGAATGACAGCCCACACAGCCCTGTTTAATAACCAGTTCCTTACCACGCTCTTTGCTGCCGCTTGCGACGAGCTTTGTCTGCCTGGCGGCATCGCTCTCGTTCAGGTCCAGGTCCTTATATTCTTGGGACATGAAGGTTACGATGTCATTAATGTCCCTGTCTGCAAAGCCAAAGATCGGCATTTTGCTCTCTGACCACAAGGCATGCGGGTCCTTGACAACCTTGAAAAGTCTTTGCGGGTATGCCTTGGAGCCCACCTTGGAAAGCTCGGGACCGGTCTTGCCTCCCTTGCCCTCAATTGTATGGCAGCTTGTGCAGCGTGATGTAAGCAGAGTGGTCTTTCCTGCACCGGCATTGCCGGAGATAACCCGCCCTTCCGGTCCCGGTCCCTGCAGCAGAAATGCGGCGACGTCCGCAGCTTCCCGCGGACTGAACTTGGAGTCCGGCATCTTGGTCCGCGACCAGTAGTCCCTGGGACCCATCAACCATCTATAGAGCCAGTCGGGCTGGACCCGTTTTCGCATTCCGTCAAGCGGCGGTCCGGTCACGCTTCTCGCTTTTCCCTCCACCTTGTGGCAGCCCCGGCACCCATACTGGAAAAACAAGGTCTGCCCCCGGAAAAGAACCGGAGCTTGGGCTTGAAGATAGTCGCCATGGCAAAGGGAGCATGAATTTTCCATGAAGTTGTCGTGGTAGAGTGCTTTATTCCAGTTCTCGGTCGGCCCATGAGCATCTTCCACGGTAGTCGCCAGGCCTTGCCCGCCGTGACACTCCGTGCAACCAAACTTTTCATAGGCGTGTTCGGCTATAACCGGATGAGTCGTAAAGGGTTGTGGCGCATCTTTGAACCTTGGATCGTCAAGACCCAAATGGCAGGTTTCGCATCGGTCTACGCGGCTCAGTTCCTTAATCCATCGTTGCCGATATCCGAACCGGAATGCCACCGGTTTAGACGATCCTCCGGATTTCTGATCGAGGAGGGCCTTAAATTTTCGCTGGTATTCGAGGTAAGGACGATCATAGTCTTTCCACACCAGCCCAATGAACAGGAGAAAGCTTATTAGGGCAAAAACAGGAAACATTCTTTGGAAGAAACTCATGAAACCCTCTGCTCCATTCGACACCAATACGACTCAGTGGAGTGGCCAGGACTCCCATGGCCAGTAAAATCGCCAGCCCGGTCCCCTGAAGAACGCCCCGAGAATAATCAGACCAATGGCCACGGTGACAAAGGCGGTAAACAGTATATTTTGAAGTCGCCGGCTGGGGTGAAGCCATACGCCGCCACCGGTCTGTCCGCGTTCGATGTATGGGACCAAAAGAGCGAAGAGCAGCACCATAGTGGGAATAACGATTGCAAACCAGAAAGGGGCCCCCCAGGACAGCAACTCTTGCAGACCCAGAAAAAACCAGGGTGCTTTAGCGGGAATCGGGGTGACCGAAGGGTTGGCCTGCTCCTCCAGGGGCGCTCCAAAAAGAATCGCTGCCGCCATGATTATTATCAGAATAATAAAGACCTTCGACAACTCCCGGCGGATAAGATCGGGCCACGCGCTGCCCTCTGCATCACCGTGCAGCTGAGGATTTGCGATCAGATCCTCCGTGCGGTTCCTGATAACATGCAACGCTATCAAAAAACCCATTATCAAAGGCATTATCTTGACGTGCAGATCAAACGCACGGCTCAATGCGTTCTGGCCGATTTCGTTTCCCCCCAGTACAACGAACTTGAGTTTTTCTCCGATGATCGGCGCCGAAGCCATCACGTTCGACATGATGGTCATGCCCCAATAGGCTTTCTGGTCCCATGGCAGCAGATAACCGGTCAAAGACGCGATCAAAGTACACAGAAAAAGAACCCATCCGAGGACCCAGTTGAGTTGTCTGGGGCTGCGGTACTCCGCCATGTAAAACACCCGCGACATGTGTAGAAATACCAGTGCGATCATGGCGTAAGCGGACCAGCGGTGTATATTGCGGAAAATGGCCCCAAAGGTTATCACGAACTGGAGGTCCTTTATGTCCTGGTAAGCCCTCCCGGTGTCGGCCGAGTAATAAAACATGAGCAAAATGCCGGTTACGTTCAAAATTACAAACAGTGTAATGTTGATCAGGCCAAGCCCGAATGTTTTGTTCTCCAGCCATTTGCTGATAACGGGAGTCCCACTTTTGGCCGAGTGGTTCTCAAACGTTTCATTACGCGTACTTAACGCCATGTCGGTTTCCTCAAAAGATCCCGCAAGTGACCCTTGCACTTACACAGTAAGTGAATGCTGGAATGGAACGATCTGATCCTCCTTCACAAGGAGCCTGCCATCGGGGGCCAAACTTACTTCGTACCAGGGCAGTGGTTTAGGAGCAGGCCCCGCTGTCACAGCCCCGTTTGCGCTAAACATGCTCCCATGACAGGGACATTCAAACCGATTGCGCTCCTCGGACCAGCGTACCGTACACCCGATGTGTGTGCACACCCCGGAGACCACCTTGATCAAGTTCTGTTCCCTGATAACGAAGATGCGTTTGGAAGCAACGAATGTAACGCCTTCCGGATATTCCTCGGGGGAGGCGATTTTGAACTCCAGGGGCGGCTCGTAGAGAACGTTGGGAAACAGATAGCGCCCAGAAGCCACAGCCAGTCCGCCAAATGTGCCCAAAGTGGCAAGCCATCCCGCACCGGCGAGAAAGTTTCGTCTTGTGCATTTATTCTCGGACAAATCGAATTCCCTCCCCTACAGGTCGTCAGGAAGCAAGGGTCTGGGTGGGAAGCAGATAAAGAATAGAAAAATACCCCGCTGGCGCTTCTTAACCCCTGCTTTCAACTCCCCGCCCGCCGGCTCATTTCTTGAGATACTCGACCACGACTATCGCCACAACCAGCACGACCAGTCCCAGTGAGCCGCCTCCGATGAAAGCAATCAGCATCTCTTTAATTAAACTGTACTTTTCCCGACCCTCAGCCATATTAGCCGCCCTACATCCGCTTATTTTTCTCGGATATATTAAAGACTCTAAGCTTACCCGAATCAACTTAAAAATCGGGCTTCCTCCGAATGGGCCTAACCCGGCATCTTGCCTTTAGCATTCCGCAATGGTACGCCATGCCACAAAATGACTCCATCCGCACTTTCCATTGTACATCGCGCGCTCCCGAATGGCTGCCTTTTCCAAACAACCCTGCAGATGCTTGGCGACCGCTGGAAAAACTTTTCCGAGCGGCGTTTCAGGCTGCGATGGTGTGACCGGAGGGAAGTTATTTCCTCCGGTCTGACCATTTTATCGTCTATTTAAGTTTTTAAATTCCACGGTGGCAGTCTTTCCTGCTCCCACAGCCACGCTCTGCGAGCTCGTCTGGAGCTTCTCGTGCCATACCTTCAACTGATAGTTTCCCGGAGGGACGCCCTTAATTTCGAAATTTCCAGCTTTGTCCGTAACCGCGAAGTAAGGGTTCTGCAACACGAGTATAAATGCCGACATCTCCGGATGAACGCTGCAAAGCAAAGGGACCTCGCCAAGATTGTCAAAGGTTACTGTCTTGGTGACACCCGCCCCATATAACCCCAGGTTGAAAACCTTGGCCGAACCGTGGGGGGAAGACACGTTGTGAGCGACGTCGTCGTTATTGGTGAAATCAACCGTTGTGCCCTTCACGATACCCATCACATGCGGCTTAAAAACAAGATTTTTCTGGCCCATGAAGGGGTTTTTCTTCGGGGGAGCAAAGTTGCCCCGTACTTGGTCTACGTACACAATAGCTTCGTAGCGCGAGACCCAAGGCGAATCAACCTTGCCCTTTATCACCCCTCCGCTCTGGGCTGCCGCATCTTGAGAACCTGTCATTACCCCGACAACAAGAAGTGCGAAGACAGCGGCATAGACTGAAAATAATTGAAACTTGATCGAAGAACGTTTCATGATTCCATCTCCTTATTTTTCGAAGTGTCCCGCTTAGATAGTGGAATGTTTCAAGCCATTGACGCCTTCATCTTCTTCACTTCTCTTTAAATCACAATTTAAAAAAAGGAAAGAGTCAAGTTCACGACAGTGTTTTACTGCTTGCCAATGCAGGATTTTTTATGCATTCTGCGGCTACACACAGTTTGCTATCGGAGAGATATCGTTCCGGCGTTGGAATCTAGCTGAAGGGGGGAAAAGATGAACAGCAGGAAAGCTGGCGAGATTATCTTGTCTCTGGTGATAATTGGGCTGCTGACGGCTTTAACCGCAACGCAAGCTCCAGCTGTCCCGAGTTTTGCACGGCAGACGGGCCAGGACTGTTATCGCTGCCACACGATGTTTCCCGAATTGACCCCGACCGGGCGTGTATTCAAGATGACAGGGTATGTGATAAATAAAACTATGGCGAAATGCCCAAGCTATCCTCCCCTTGCGGCGATGGCTCAAAACTCTTATACGCACACCAATGCTTCCCAGCCTCCAGGGACCTTGCCGCCCAATATCTGGTCACTTCACTCTTTGTCTTCAGGAAACGACGTAGTCGGATCGCCACAGCAACTCAGTGTGTTCTACGCCGGCCAGATTTACGATAAATTCGGCGCCTTCATTCAGGCGACCTACGCGAACGACGCCAACAAGATGGCCATGGACACGGTGGATATCCGATATGCCAACAGTACTACGATACACGACAGGGACTTTGTTTACGGGGCCACCTTTAACAACAACCCGACTGTGGAAGATGTCTGGAACTCTACCCCGGCCTTCAGCTTTCCTTACGCTGCATCCAATTTCGCCCCGGCTCCCGCCGCGGGCACTTTGATCGATAACGCCGTGGGTGCGCAGGTTGGAGGCGCCGGTCTTTACGGCTACTGGGACAACAAGATCTATGCAGCGGTATCGCTCTATCGCACCGCGGAAAACGGCATAACACTTCCTTTTGGCGCCGGGAACCACCCTCTGGGCGTGCAGGTGGACGGGGCCCTTCCTTACTGGCGGATCGCTCTAACGCACCAATGGGAAGCTCATTCCTTAGAGATCGGAACGTACGGACTGGTGGGCAATACATTTGTCGGGGGCCAACGGGGAGCACCAACCGATCATTTTACCGATTTTGCTTTCGACGCTCAATATCAATACCTTATAGACAGGCATTCCTTTTCTGTGCAAGGTACCTTCATTCGTGAAAATCAGGATCTGGCCGGAGGCAGCTTTGCCGGAGGCATGGCTGCGAATCCGTCTGATTGGATCGACACATTCAGAATCAACGGGAATTACTACTATCGGACTCAAAGTTGCGGCACCTTTGGCGGGTCCGCCGGGTTCTTTTCGACAACCGGGAGCAACGACTCGGGGCTTTACCCTGTAGCTCAGGGCACCGGGAGCGTTAGCGGAAATCCCGACAGCAACGGCGTTATCCTGGAAATGGATTACTTCGCGCCCTGGAAGTACGTATTTACCAAACTGTCCGTACAATATGTGATGTACCACGAGTTTAACGGCGCGGGCAAAAACTACGATGGATTTGGCACAAACGCATCAGATAACAATACATTATATGTTCTGTTGTGGACTGCTTTCTGAACTGACGGGCGTCTGTTGCGGTAGGGATGCCGGTCGCCCGGCACCCCTCGCACAGATCCGTACGTGAGGAACTCATACGGCTCCTACCTTGGGTGCCTGACGTGTAGCCGCTCATTTGGATAAGGGTGTCTTATAGGTCCTTTATCCTTCCGTGCTGCTTCACGTATTCTGTCAACTCCGCTCAATGCTTACCCCTGCCTCTGCGTGCAAGTCGCAGTCGGTCTTGCCAGAATTTCCCTCGGTCACCGGCCTTCCCTCCGGGACCTCCGCCGGTGCATTTTCTGCATCCTTGTTCGGCCCCTTCTTCGGTAATTACGCCGATGTCTGACTTCTCCACAGCGTACAGGTCGGGCTTGCGGCCACAGGCCTTCCCCGACCGCTCTGACATTACCATCCAGAGGTTGTGGAGATCTCCCGGTTCTCGAGCATGGAATGTCCGCGCGTGCACAGGGTCTTAGACTCCGCAGGACCCGTGAAGGATTCGCTGTGTAACCCCCGGTGGTCTCCATCATGGGGTAACCCTCCGGGACGTAGAGAAGGGCGCCGGCAGGACCGAGAAAAGCGCCCCTGCCACCGGGCATCACCTGTTGACAGGGAGCTAATAATTGATTAAGTGATTAGTTAATCAATTTCTGGATATCACAATCCAGAGGAGGCACAATGGAAAAGAGGGTCAGTGCAACCGAAGCGAAAATTCACCTCGGCACGTTGATGAGGAAAGCGGCTGAGCAAGGTGAAACGGTCATTGTAGAGCGGTCGGGAATACCTCGGGTGGCCATCGTAGCGTTCGATGAATTCAGACGCATGAAAAGTGGGCGCAAATATGAGGGGCAGGAAATTATCCTCCGCAGAATCCGGACTCTTAAGAAAATTCTTCACGACAGATTGATGAGAGAGGGAGTGACGCTACCGGATATAGAACTGATGATCGACCATGCGAGGGAGCAAAGGGATGGCCAGATCACCGATAGTTTGCGTTGATGCAAGTTTCGTTTTACGATTACTCCTTGGGGGGCCTGGAAGCGGGAGGGCGGAAAACCTTTGGGAGCAATGGGGCCGTGACGAAGTCGGCGCGATGGCTCCCGGGCTCATTTTCTACGAGATTACCAATGCGCTTCACCGACTTTCGGTAAGCTCAACAATCAGCGTTGAGGAAGCAGACCAATTCCTGGGGCTGGCGCTTGAACTCAGTATTGATGTCATCTCAGAGCCGTTTCTCCATCGAGGCGCGCTCTTGATTGCTCGAAAGTGCGGTCTCAAATCCACCTACGACGCACACTACCTGGCTCTGGCCCAGGAACTGGATTCGGATTTATGGACCGCCGACCGAAGATTGGTCAATACCGTGACCGAGAGGTTTCCACTGATCAAATTTCTTGGTGACCAGTGAGCATATTTCACCGTCAGCGTCTCATAATTAAAAGCCAACTATCCTCTCCACCATGGAATATCCCTCAGGCTCGAAGTTGCATTTGTTTAGATCGAACCGGGTAACTGAGTGTCATGCGGCGTACTGCCGAAATCAGAGTCCCGGTCCGGGGTCTGGACTCGCCGGACCGGCTCACACGGCTCTTGGCCACTCATGACTTCAAAAAGAAAGAGCCCGCCGTAAGTCCCGCCCCCAGCACGATCAGGACAGCTCCCGCTGCGAGCAGCAATATGCTTCGGCCCGAAGCGCCCCTGGCCGGCGGCATGACATAAGTGACCACCCGGCGCGAAGAATCCCAATTGAGCTGTCGCGCCTCTGCCGGAGCAATGAGCCTGCTGGTTGCTCGGATTGTCGCCATTTCGCCGGCCTGGGCGGTTTCGTTAAAGAAAAAAGTCTTTTTTGACTCGTCGAGGTTAATGAACTCGGTCCCACCGGGAATATCGATTTCCCAGTGATCGCCCAAATTGCGGCCCGCTCCGAGGAACTTCATGGAAAAGGTCATTGTATGGCCGGAATCATCCCAGTCGGCCTTCTGGTCTACGGCTTCCGTGGCCGCGCGGGCAGAAGCAAACTTGCGGAGGACCAGGTACAGGTTCGAGATGCTTTCCCGCACTTTTTGATAAATAATCATGGGAGGAATGAGTTTGATAGAGGCGGTAAGGTCGCCGCTAGGGGAAACAGTATAGACGCATTGGGCATGGATTTCTTCAGCCGGACTCGGCGAGGCGCATAAAAAAGACAAGGTCAGAATGCATAGCACCGCGACGATGAGTATTGCGTGTTTTCGTGACTCTTCCATAGTCGTTCTCCTCAAAGGCTGCATCCAAGACGAATCGGGCATGAAATAGGCTTGGTTCCGAGGTCTATTTTTTAAGCATACGGATCGGCACGTTCATTCCCATACTGTTGGAAACCCGACCCTGCATGGTTCGTCCGCCATCGCCAAGCACAAGGTAGAGCCGAAGAGGCAGTCCCTGAGACGGGACCCGCACCCCATCCATCGTATAAGCAGCGCTGTTGCACACGGCGACAACATTTTGCCCCTGCATCAAGCCCTGGAAATAATTCTTTTCTCGGAATCGGTGCATCATCCCGTCCCTCCCCTGCATCGGGTAAGAGGCTGTAGCGATCATACGAAGTCCGCCTCTATATCGCCTGACGTCGAGTTGTCCGTTGACGACTCTTCCATTGAGCGCAGTAAGGGAGTAGGCCCACCGGCCCTCGATTACTACTGTCGGCGCCGGAGGGCCGGGCGCGGGCTGAGGGACCTCCGGCAGTGGAGCGGGCGGAACGGTGGTCGGCGGAGTGACCGCGGGCACTACGGTTCCGTTGGCCGGAGTATCGACCAGAGCCATAATACCCCATTCTTCCAGAATGTTGGGAGGTAGCGGCTCCAGTTCCGGGTTGGGGATACCGCTGGTCCAATCCTGCCTCAGGTCAACTAATACAACTCTCCCTGACGGAACGACTTTTTGCCACGTCTTTGTCGCGCTTTCTACGGCCTGGACAAAACCCATGCTCTTGGCGTATCCGTCCCCCACACCCGTGGCTTCAACGCCGATGAGCTTTCCGCTCGGAGTCCTCGCCATCGGAAAACAATGGCCGTCGATTACCACCAGGTAGGGTTGTATATCGACGGAATTCAACATAGCCGCATATAGAATGGCGAGATCGATACAGGTTCCGCTTCGCTTCTGGATAGTGTCCCGAGGGTATTGAAGGCTTTGTACAAGCTTTATGTCATAGGAGAGGCTCGCATCGATTAACGCCGGGGGATGCTGGTAGCTGATATGAATGGTCCGCATTATCTCATACAGCGAGGCCATCACCTTGATGCAGCTTTCATCGTTGCTCGCAGCACCAAGCCCGCCGGCTTTCTTGTTGGCAATGGACGCCAGCCGCGACACGACATCGTCGCCACGTGAAACCCAGGCAGCCAGCAGCGGGGCATAGGTGTTTTCATCCTGGAAAGAAGCGGTTCTTTCTTCCGAGGTCAGGTCGGAAAATATGAACTCATGCCGGTCAAGCATCCATATCTGGCGTGTTTCAGAGGCCTGATGCTTCTTGCCTGCCCCATCGACATACTCGGTTTGCATCTGAAGTTCAGCAGGGGCGCGGCTGGTAAGTTTCGCACACGAGCTTGTGAAAATCGGGTAATACAAGTCCACGACGGTCTGGTCCGGATCCACGGCTACATAGTCGTGCCAGGAACTCCAATCGGCATATTCGGGCACCCGGTAGCGGACTTTAAGCTCCGTAATGCGTTCTGTGGCGCCGTTATGGAAAATGGTCTTGGCAAGCCACATAGGCAAGGGAGCGTCCTTGATCCCGTAAGTCTTGTAGGCGCCGGTGATAACCTTCTCTTTCGCGACCACCCTCACGGATAAGTTACCGACACCCGGTTTGGGGCCGGAGGTAAAATACATTACCACCAAAACGGCGCCCACCGCCATCATCCCGATTCCACCACAGAGTAATTTCGATTTCATCCGTGACTCCTATTC
The DNA here is from genome assembly GCA_031292195.1 of Syntrophobacteraceae bacterium. GTDB lineage: Bacteria > Desulfobacterota > Syntrophobacteria > Syntrophobacterales > Syntrophobacteraceae > SbD1. The sequence continues at coordinate 1,111 of JARLHP010000295.1, read as the reverse complement.
GCTGGAGAGATTCACTCCGCATCGCGGCAGATATTGACCGGGGAAATGCATCAACTTCTGTGCTATGTATCCAAACTGCTTGTTGCGACACGCTTTCTGCCAGAAAAACTTCCGATGCAACACCGAAGCACCAGGAATCATACGGTCATCCAAGTCCCTTACCAAATTGCTTGAAAAACTTCCCTTGTACTCCGAAGACCCCGGCAGCTCACGATTTCTCCAGCAGAATACAGAAGTGGCGCGTCGATTAGATAGACTTTTTTCCGATTTGACGGCACCCCCCTCTGGTGGTCGAGGTGATTTGCTGCGCGCCTGACATAGCGGGCGTCAGGAAAAAAAGGAAAACGAAATTAGCAGCCATGACGGAAATCCGGAGCACCGCCCGCGTTGCTGGCCGGTACGGCAGCTACCTTAGTCCAACTTTTATAAGCCGTCTATAAATTTAGCAGGGATAAGGCAGGGGGATAGAAGGGGCGCGAATGTACAGACTGTAGAATATAACGCTGCAGGGCGCGTCCTCGGGGAAAAGCAGGCAAGTGACAGAAAGCATTGCGATACGCCTCCAATCGATATGAGGAAACAAACCGTCGCGAAAATGGCAACTTTCCTTTGTGGCATTGGGTCTGACCAAGCTAAGTACGTATTCAGTTTTACTGCAAAAGCGGCGTCAAAGAACGCACTGCAGGTTAGACGGATGCCCCTGAGATACTACGTGATCGAAACCAGGTAGTAGGGGGCAAGGATGACTGAAGATCAGGAAGCACACCCGATTTGCCTGGGGGATACTACGTGGTCCCGGATCATGTGGGACGGGATCAGTCCCGGTATTTCCACTTTTCGTTCAGGAAGGCATCTGCGCCGAAAGTTCAGACCACTGGACCACATATGGCAATGTTGGTGAGTTAAGCGACTCAGGCGGAATCGGTGCTGCTCTTTTAGAGCGTCGATCATGATCCCGGAGGGATCAAAGCCATTAGCCGGTGGTTGAGGCCGGAGGCCGATACCCCCGGAAAGGAACGAAAAAGAAGGAGACGACCCCGTGAGGGGTCGCAGATCAAGCGGTGCTCAGACAGGCGGGAAAAGCTTGGGATTTCTTAACTCAACAACATTG
>JARLHP010000035.1 GCA_031292195.1 Syntrophobacteraceae bacterium | reverse complement strand
TTCAGGAAGCTACTCGTTAGATATGAGAAGTCCACCGAATCACACGAAGCGCTGCTCCACCTTGCTGCGGCAATAATTGCGTTTAGAAAATGTGGAGTTATTTACGTATAAGCCCTTAGTGTGGAAACATTGCCCGGGGCATCTTCGGTGGTCTCAACCATCACAACCCTGCCTGGTAAGGTGGGCGCAAATCGGCTGTTTTTTTCAAGTCTTAAAACACAAGGCGCAAAAGTGGAGCGCATTGGGCAGGCGGATAAATAAGATCGGATGGTCGATGCCGAACCAATGTCGAACAATGCCGTCAATGTTACAGGAAAATAGGACCAGGTACAAAATGAGGAATTAATAGGCATTATTTAATAAGAATGTTCTTGCACTTCTTATTCAGAATATTGTATTAATGAAGGAATCGATTTTCCTAGTATCGGCACGTTCCATCGAGGAGCGTACTGGGAACCGCCATCTAAGAATAGGCCGAAGCAGATCTTACAGCGCATTGCCTTTACCACAAGAACCACCTTCGTGGTACTTCTTTTCAAAATATCAAAGCACCAACTTTGACAAAGCCAAACCCGCTGGGAGGCGAGAGGGCGGGTCCGGGCAGACAGTCGGCACCAGTGTGAATGAGATATCCTGATTTTGCGCTTTTCTCTCTTGACTCCAGCGACTCACAGTTTTGAACCAGTGGAAGGGGACTATATGGAAAGAATCGGTGTCAGTGAATTGCTGCCATGTGACGTTCTTTTATTCCATGGAACTTCTTTTATCTCAAAAATGATACGTATGGCGGATGGCGAACCCTACAATCATGCCGCCTTCTATGTTGGGTCTGATGAGGGAACGCCTCATGTGGCGGAAATGCTGGGTGATGGACTCAACTACCGTCCATTATCCGAGAGTATTGCCGGTTCGGAATATGTGGACGTCTTCAGGTACTATAACGATTCAAGAATAGTAATAGGGAACCATTCCCTCCCGTACGATCCTGTTCTTACGCGTGAAAAATTCTACCAAAATGAACATGATCGCTATGGTTATGAAGAAATATTGCTGCTGTCTTTATTATGTTCTACACGGCATATAAATATTCCTATAGCAGATATGATAATGAGGAATATTATTGAATCCGCTGCAGATGTTATTGCAAATATATTCAAGTGTGGTAAGCAGCCAATGATTTGTTCAGAACTTGTTTATCGCTGTTTTGATGAAGCATATCCTAAATACAGGATACATGTCAAAAGCGCTGATCTTGCATACTCTAAAGCATGCAGCTTTGATGAACTTCTATCTTCATCGGTAGTTACCACACCTCTGGAAACGAATGGGTTGGCATCTCTTCATTCAGATTTCCTCCAGAACTACTTACTTGCCAAGCATGCGTTTGATTCTTCCCAAGCGAAGTCAATAATTACGGCAACCGCTGCTGTAGCCGATTTCGTCACTCCAAACGATTTGGGACGGAGTCCAAACCTCCAGAAACAAGGTACTCTGGTAAATTGGGAGCCTATCCGATAACGCTGAAGATACGACGGGGAATCTGCCGAGCCCGGGAAAAATGGATGACGGGAAAATGTGATTCGGTGGGGATTTTTGCCGGCTTATCAAAGGTCTAAGCCAAAGAGGTGGAGATCCGCGAACCAGGGGGGTGGTCTGGACAGTTTGGATGGTGCAAACTGATTGGCGCACTGAACTGACGCCTTGCAAAGCAGAAGTACCACCGCGAGCCGTATCGGAGGGATAAATGTTTCTCCTCGGGACCGCCTGAAGCTCACCGATCAAGCTGTGGGTGACACCGGGTTTGAGAACGTATGGCGACCGTGGTCCGCCCTCGAGAGGTCCGACGGGCAAGATGCCCCGAGGATGTTGAGCCCGACAAAACTAATTTCAGTACTCCAGCCCCCGGAAACGGGGCTTTTATCGCCCAAAACAGCTATGGGATAAACTGGGGTGAACGCGGCTATTTTCACATGTCATACTATGATACATCTTTGGTTTTGGGGGCACAGTTCTATAATGTCGAGTCATCTGTCAACTACACGCGTATTTACGAGTACGATCCGTACGGCCGGACCAGTTCCTACGGCAACGGCGATACCGGCTGGTTTGCCAACATCTTCATGGCGAGCGCGAACGCTTCCACCATCAAGGCGGTCAGTTTTTATACCCCTGTGCCTGCCTCGACCTATTCAATGTGGGTGTACAGCAATGTCACTCCCGGGCAGCCCAGAAGCGGCAGGCAGGACCGGGAGTGGGACTACTGGAAAGCCGAGATATAACACCATTCATCTGGAACCCGCCACAGTGGCTGCTACTAAACCCTTCTCAGTTGTCGTGAGGCTTACTACACCTGGCTGGAATACACCCATTCCGGCACAGGACGGCGCGGGTACTTTTGCGTTAGCCAGCTCTTGTTACGGGCAAAGCTTTACCAGTTCAGACGGCGGCACGACGCGGGATGGCACTGGTGGGGCCTACAATGTTTGTTTGAAAGCCTTTGCGGATACTAAGACCGTCATTGATTGCCGAACATAGGAGGATCGTAAAACGCCCTCACACCTGGTTGGGTTCAGGCCGAGGGAGGGCCCCTATCGCGGCTGGAAGCCGCTCCTACAAAGACCAACTGCACCAGGTCTCGCTCTGCGTGAGATAAAAAGCGATGTTCGGTTTCTTAGTAATCGCGTTCCAGAGCGGGACGAAGACCAGGAAAATGCGTTGACCCATCGCAAGAGGGAAAAAGATGCTAAATAAACCGGTCAGAACCAAAAGTGTGGCCAGGGGCATATTCGCAACAATCCTTTTTATAGCTGCCCTCGCCTGTATGAATAATAGATACTGCTTTTGCAGTGAGATAACGTTTCAGCCTCTCCCCGACATCAAAAACACCGACAAAATAGTGATTTTTGCTCCCCATCCCGATGATGAAACCCTTGGGACGGGAGGTCTCATCTGCGAGGCGATTCGGCGGAATGCCCAGGTTACAGTGGTCCTGCTGACCGATGGCAGCCGTTCCCATGACACGAAAGCCTATGAAGCATTCCTGAACTTGCGGAATCGGTCTATAAAAGAGCCTATGGGAGATATCAGACGGCACGAAGTATTGCATGCAATAGGCGAACTGGGATTGGACAAGAGCCGTGTTATCTTCCTGGGCTATCCGGATGGGGGTATGCGGGCGCTGTTCAATGACTATTGGGATTGCGATCGCCTCTACAGGGCAGACAATGACTTTAATAAATCCGATCATTCCCCATACGGATTTTCATACCTGAAGAATGCTCCGTATTGTGGCGCCAGTGTGGCGGCCAACCTTCAGGAAATCATGCTGGCGCTGAAACCGGACATCATCTTTTACCCTGACGACGGGGACCTGCACGACGACCACTGGGCAACGAGCGCATTTGCCCGCTATGCTGCAATCAAAACCGGGTATAATGGAGAGTGGTACACATATCTGGTTCACAAAGGGGATGATTGGCCCTCCCCTCCCAGGTATCTTCCCAAAGCGGGCCTGACACTGCCCCCTGAATTGTCCGTTCTTGATGCATCCTGGCTGATACTGCCCCTCAAGCCCGATCAAGTCGCCAGAAAGGGAAGAGCTATCAACTCTCATGCCAGCCAGCTCTTTTTATGGAAGAACTACCTCCTCTCCTTTGTTCGGTCTAACGAGATATTCGGCGCCTATCCATATGTGAAAATGAGCCGCGTGGGGGACGACCCAAACTTTTTCAGGGACGGGGCGCCTCCTTCGTCCTTTCCTGATGTTCGCATGGATCAGAAGACCGGTTCACTGCAAACATCCGAGGACATAATCAGGATGGCAATGGCGTATAATGATAAGTCCGCCTATCTTATACTTCAATCCGCCGATGATATTAACGCGACCCTACTGCACCGTTTTCATCTTAGGATATGGGATAAAAAACAGTTCACCCGCATGGATATAAAGATCAGAGGAAAGGAAGCCGAATACGAGCGTAAGGCCGGAAACAGCATAATGCCCGATCAAAAGCCGGGATTGGCAGTAAAAGGCAACATGATGGTGATAAGTTTTCCGTTCCATTACATCGAGGCTGCCGATGAAATCATGTTGAGTGGTGATGTAAGCGATCCGCAAGACAAAATTGTTATCGATTTCACTTCCTTCAGAGACATGGCTTTCAGTCATAAGATAGAAGAGGCGAATCAACCTTAGCGGCCTGGTCGATAACAGCTCCAACTCATGAACTAAACCAAGGAGTTGATTTCATTTATGAAAGCCAATGGCCTACTAAGACCGTCATTGATTACCGAACATAGGAGGACCGTAAAACGCCCTCACACCAGGTTGGGATCAGGCCGAGGATGGGCCCCTATCGCGGCTGGAAGCCTGCACCTCAGCCCTACAAAGACCAAACCGCACCTGGTCACGCTCTGCGTGAGACAAAAAGCGACGTTCGGTTATTTATGCATGTCTTAGTATATCTGTAAGTACCCGAAATCATTGACTAGCCATCTCACTTTTACCGCTGTTTTCGTGCCGGTCCCCGCCGCTCTACTCATGGGGCCGCCCTCCCGATCCCTCCCACATGGACTCGGATCACACAGTACTCCCCCATGTGTTGCAGTGTGGAAACGGGCGCCTGCGGCATCCACGGTGGCTTCAGCCATCGGAGAGGGATCAGGAGGCTTCATCACCACCCTTTGCTACTTGGTGAAAGGACCTCCGCCGGATGCTCTTTCGAGCGATACCCTCCGCACTTGTGATTTGACATTTGCGCGGGGCAGAGGTTCTGGTATCCGGCATCGACCTGGACCCGCTTCGGAGATTTTCCGAGGTTCCCGGGTTGTTGCCGCCGCGGCCCCGACGATATGCAGACCGGTCGGACGGCCATTTTGCGTGCGGTACACGTAGCCCACTCCCTTGTAGTCATGCCGGAGAGGGCTGTGGCTCGCGAGTTTGAGCTCGAACGGTTCGCAGCCCTTGACCTGGCGCTGAATGATACTACACTAAGTTTATCGAACTAAGTCTCATTGGGGTGGCCTTAGGCGGACAGACAACATTGACGATGCCAAAACCCATTTATCTCGGCTGGTGGAGCAAGCCGCCAACGGCGAGCCGTTCGTCATCGCCAAGGCTGGCAAGCCAATGGTCAAAGTTATTCCGCTCAAGGCCCGGGAATTTTCCCAGATCAAACGGTTCGGCTTTATGGCAGGACAAATTAGCGTGCCGGTTGACTTCGACCGGATGGGCGAAGCCGAAATCGTGAAGATGTTTGAAGAGGACGAATGAAGTTGCTGCTAGACACTCACCTGTTGCTATGGGCGGCGCAAGGTGTTGAACATCTGCCGATGGATGCCCGGACGGTGATGAGCGAACCTGAAAACGAATTGTTCTTCAGCGTCGCGAGTTTGTGGAAAATCATAATCAAATGTGGCTTGGGCCGCGAAGATTTCAAGGTCGATCCACGGATATTGCGACGCGCCCTGTTGGACAACGGCTACCTTAAACGCCGATCCTCAGTGAGCACGCAGTGGCCGTCATGACCCTACCGTCCATCCATAAAGATCCATTTGACTGCCTGCTCGTCGCGCAGGCCATTGTCGAGGGCATAACGCTATTGACGGCCGATATACAGGTGGCCAAATATCCCGGTCCGGTGCAACGCGTTTAAACAAATGCGGGGCCGGGGCATTTTCATCATCGCAGGCCAACCCGATCTTTCCCCGGTGGTTGAAATCATCGGGTACCCATCAGGGGATGCCCGGATTTCCAGCGTGGAATACCCCAGTATGCAGAAAACAAAAGCACCCCTCGTCGGTTCTCAAAGAGCCTGGCGCCTCGAAAGCTAGTGAATCATCGTGTACTGGCATCTTCCTGCCCCCTCCCAGGTGGCCTGAATCATCGGGGAACCATCAGGCCGTACCCGAATTCCGCTCAGAAAAGTTCTTGTTGGGCTGCGCTACCGCTTAGCCCAACCTACAGCCCAACCTGCGGACCTTTAAAAAGAAGCAGGACAAGCTGCACCCCGAACCATTTCATTAAATTGGGTGTTCCGAGGCAACATGAAGGAGTGTGGTGTGGAATTGCCCCCCTGCCCCCTCCCCGGTGGTCTCGATTGGTGAATATCCCTTGGACGGGCGCCGGGCAGGCCAAGGGATGTTTTCAACGCCGTGTGTAAAAGGGACTTCTAATGATCGCCGGCACCAGGCGACAGTCTACTTTCTTGAGGCCGTGATCGGGGCTGCCCACCTGCCGCCGGGTCATGGCTCCCGCATTCAATGTAATCCGAGATCGCTTCCCTGAATCGCACCTCTACCTTGGAGGGGTCTTCTTGAAGGTAGGAAGAGAGCCTTTCCACCATTATGCGGCTGAATTGCTCGATATCTCCTCCGGCGGCGCTTATTCTGGAATAGTTATCAAAGAACGGTCCCACGCATGCGGGAATGCCGTGTTTGCGTAATATCTCTACAATCTTTTTTTGACGCGGTTTTGGGCTGTTTTCAAAGGAGGCATTCAATTCCTCGGCTCTTTGAAATATGCTGTCGAGTGACAGCTCCAAACGCTTGATCATTTCGTCTGAGGTGTCCTTGTCCGTATTCATTTTTTTCTTCTCCCGAAATCTTAGAGTTCTCAAATCTCCTGAAAAAGTAAGCACTTTCTCCGAGGTTGAACAACTAAGCGGCGAAACTGGCAACGGCGGGCGCGGGAATCGCTGCGGAATGAAGTTCCACGGCTCTCTGGAGGGAAAAGAGCGGACACCCTTTATATTTCATAATTGGCGAGCACCGGCTGGTGCATATCGACATTAAAATATTTGGAGTAGGGAAGGCATTTGGCGACGAGCAGGAACCAGAGATTGGCGTACCTGTCCTTGAATTCTTCCAGGCTGTCGAAATTAGCCCCACCTTTGGAAACGATCAGATCGGCAGTCTCGAAAAGATCGTTCAACTCGGGAGAACAGCGAGAAAGAACAGTGCCCGGGATAAGGCCGGTCATGCCGTTGGATATGACCGTGGCCGTCGCGTCCATCCCGACTTCGGCGGCCTCTTTCACTGTGACGTCATTTAGAACGGGAGCGCCGCGGACAACGAAGATTACCCGGGGATCGTAAAGACTTTTAATGATTTCGATGAGGATCCGGTCGAAAACCACCTCACCCGAATTATCCCCCAGGTAAAGCAACAGGCGGGTGTTCTGCAGTTTTTCACGAAATCGGAAAAATGATTCCCTTAGAGAGACGTTATTTAGTTCGTGAGTGAGGATTTCTTCCACATCGATGGAACGATCGGTGACCATCACGTCAACCGAGTTTCCACGGATAGCCAGATTGAGGGCGGCAAAAAGAGGGTCTTCGGCCCTCTCGACGGCCTGTTTGAGTGCGGGATAGAGTTCCAGTGCCTTTGCATTCTGGCGCTGTTTGAGCTCCTTGAAGGGATCGCCATCCCCAAAGGCCTCCACCAGAATATTCATAATCGGCTCGAACACCTCCGGACTTATCTGGTCCCATGCCTGCCCCCGCAACGCCGGTATTTCGAGCATGCGGCTAAACAGGTCTTTTTGCAATTGCTCGTCATCGGTCAACAACCGGATCGAAGACAGAGCCATTTTTGAAATGCAGGGGATACAGTCAGGCTTTAGAAGCATAAGCACTCCCTTTTTAAAACCAGTCCCCCGGCACGGTTTCGATCAGAAGTTTTTGAGCATCTGATCGACCAGGTAGGGCACCTCCACCCTTCCGGTAGGGGCCAGGACCCGGCTGCTGTAATCGGTGGCGTATTTATTTTTAAGTTGTTTCAGCAGTTTTCTATACAGTGAGGTCTCCACGGCTTCGGCTATGACCGGGATATTTCGGGCCGTACACTCGGCCATGATCGTCGGGCCTTCACCGATTATGAGCCGCCAGCCTCCCGTCATGGGAATCTTTAATTCCGCGAGCGCCGGCACGCACTCTTCCTTCACAAACCGCAGGTGCTCTTTTTCCATCCCCAGCAAGATGTTGTAATAATGATTGAACTTCACAACGCCTGCCTGGACCCTGTAGGGGCCTTCCTGGATGCGGCCGGAAGGAACATAGACTTTGTTCGAATACTTCCAGACATATTGGTGCAGCCTGGAGACAAGAGCCTGATACTCACTGGAGGAAATGGTGCGGCGCAGGTTGTCGGTTTCGTCAACCGTGGATACGGCCACAATCCTTGGCCCTTCCCCGATCTTTACGTAATAGCCGCCCACCAGCGGTATCCCCATTCTGTACATGTTCGGGTTATAGTCCGTGCTGACAAATGAAACGTACTCATCGTACTTGCCTGGCCTCACGTCCCAGTGCTGGGTGAACAGAATGGGCATGTTGTCTCCTTTTGGACCGAGAATGGCGGTCTACACTCGACCTGGGTGAAATCAGCAGGAACGCAAATAGGCCTTTTCGCCCAAGGGAGGATGGAGCAGTGACCGGCTCAAAAGGGGAAAAGCGCCATGCGAGCGGGGTGGAGTGTACCCCAGGAAACAGTGCTTTTCAAAGAAATTCACCCCCTGTTCACTATCTTTCTCTATGATCGAAAACTGAAATTTACGCTGTCACATGGCTGCCAAATCGAAATTGATATGTTTTAGCTGGGTGCACTCCAGCATGCCCTCTATACCGGTTGTCCTTCCGGCGCCGCTTTCCTTGTAGCCGCCAAATTCGGCCTGACAATAGGTCTTCCTGTAGGAATTGACCCAGACCGTCCCGGCCTGCATGGCTTTGGCCACGCGGATCGCCCTGTTCACGTCAAGGGTCCAGACCGCGGCGGCCAGGCCGTACCTGGTCCCGTTGGCGATTTCGATGGCTTCCTCTTCGGTGTGAAATTTCTGGGCGATAAGAACGGGCCCGAAGATTTCTTCCTGGACCAGCCGGGAATCGTTTTCAAGGTCTGTGAAAAGCGTGGGCGCCACGAAGAACCCCCGGTCATATTCCGGACCCTGCAAACGATAACCGCCTGTAATAAGATTTCCTTCCTGCTTCCCCAATTCAATGTATTCGAGCACCGTTTCCATTTGCTTTCGGGAAATCAGAGGCCCCATCTGGGTGCGCTCATCCCTGCCATCACCCACTATCAAGCTTTCCAGGGCCGTTTTCATTCCTTCGACCACCCGGTCGAATATGGTGTCCTGCACCACCAGCCTCCTGGCGGCCATGCAAACCTGGCCGCAATTGCTGAATGCGGCCTTTACCGCCGTGGGCAGCGCTTTATTTAAATCGGCATCGGCAAACAGGATGTTGGGCGATTTGCCTCCCAGCTCCAGGGCGACCTTTTTCATGGTAACGGCCCCCAGTTCGGCCACCCTCCTGCCTGTGGAGTTATCGCCCGTAAAAGATATCATGCCTACCTTTTCGCTTTTGGCCAGAAGCTCTCCCAGTGTCTGCCCGGGTCCGGTAACCGCGTTGACCATCCCCTTTGGAAAAGCCCCGGTCTCGGATAGAAGTTCCACAAATTCCATCGATATGGCGGCGGTAAGCGAAGCGGGCTTCAACACCACCGCGTTACCGGCGGCAAGCGCTGGGATTGCGGCCCTGAGCATCAGTGTCAGAGGGAAATTCCAGGGAGAAATGACGCCCACCACGCCAAGAGGTTCTCTAATCAAAACGGAGAAGGCATCTTGGGCGGGCTCGATTGCCCGCCCGAAGACATTCATCGTCAAACCGGCATAATAGCTTATCAGATCAACGAGCTTCATCAGTTCCGTTCTGGAGTCGTTGAGCGTCTTGCCGTTGTTGGCGGTATTCAAGTCGGCCAATAAATTCAGATTATGGGAAACGCAGCCGGCAAGTTTCAAAAATGCGTCCCGGCGCAGCCCGGGATTATTTCGCCAACTGGTGCTCCAAAACGCCCGTTCGGCACAATCGATCGCCCAACTCATATCGGCGGGATCGGAGTGCTGTGCGGAGGCGATGATTTCGCAGGTGGCCGGATTGATCAGGTCGAATGTTTCACCGGTCGAGGAAGGTGTCCAGTCGCCATCGATATAATTCAAATAAGTCTTTGCAGCCATGATAATTTCTCCAGCACCTGTGCGGTCCGTCGGTATCCCGGGACCTATGGGCCTGCAATTGCGCCGACCGCCAAGAGAACGGCCGCCACGTCGTCAGCCGTGTTGAAGGGGCCAAAGCTGAAACGTACCGCTCCCCGCGGGCTCGTGCCGATGTCCTGATGCAGCAGGGGGGCGCAATGAAGGCCGCTCCGGGTTGCGATGTCAAAATCGCCGTCCAGAATTGCGGAAAAATCGGCGGGGTCGAGTCCTTCGACGTTGCAGGCGATCACGCCGGTGTGGTTGTCCAGGTTTTCGGCGCAATACATCTTCACGCCATCAATAGAGGCGAGGCCATCCCGGAGCAATCGGGCAAGAGACATCTCGCGGCCGTGCAGGCTGCCTATTCCCTCTCGTTCGACGTAACGCATTCCGGCCGAAAGGCCGATTATGCCCAGGATATTGGGCGTGCCCGCTTCCAGCCGATAGGGATACTCCAGGGGATGGCTGGTGTTGATGGAATCGGCGCCGGTGCCCCCGAACCTCACCGGACGGACTTCGATCCCCTCCGCCAGCACGAGACCTCCGATGCCCGTTGGGCCCAGAAGGGATTTATGGCCGGTAAAGGCCACCGCCTGGACGTTCATGGCCCGCATATCGACGGGGACCACTCCCGCGCTCTGGGAAACATCGAGCACCAGCGGAACACCTTTTTCCCGGCAAACCCGGCCAACTTCAAACACCGGCTGGATGGTCCCCAGGACGTTGGAGACATGATTTAAAATTACGAACCTGGTGGAAGGACGGATGAGATCGGCAATGTCCCGGGGGTCTATGAAGCCGTTGGAGTCGAAGCGAACCAGGTCGAAGGTGATGACGCCCTGATCTTGCAGGTGATGGAGAGGCCGGAGGACAGAATTATGCTCCAGCCGGGTGCTCACCACGTGGCTCCCGGGTTCGGCCAGCCCTTGGATAATGGTATTCAGCGCATCCGTGGAGTTGCAGGCGAACACCACTTTGTCGGGATTTTCGCCCCCGAAAAATTTGCAGACCTGCCTTCGAACCCCTTGCAGGTACATCTCGCAGCGCACGGCCAGGTCGTGACTCCCGCGGCCGGGCGAGACCCCCATCCGGGAGTAAGTCTCGAACATCTCCTGGAGGACTTCCGGGGGCTTTGGAAATGTAGTGGCCGCGTTGTCCAGGTAAATCATAGGGGTCCCTCAGCAACTCTTCGGATTGGGCAGCCCGGCCAGCCGCCTGGCCCCACCTCGAATACCACCGGGGAAAAGCCGCTCGACCGCGAGAAGAGAAAAGCCCGTGAGCCTGCCGAATTCCCTGTTTAGCGGCGCCCTGCCGTTTTCCAGGTAGAAGCCGCGCAGAAACCGGATCGTTTCCCACTGCCGATCTGCGAGTTTGGCGATGCCCATCTCGGAAGCCATTATCTCGGCGATCGGCTCAGTCCATTCTTCAGGGTTTATGAAAAACCCCTCTTCATCGAACAGGATCTCAACGCCGCCCATGACCCTCGTCATCGGACCTCGCACCCCTTCCGAGTCACCGGCAGCCATTGGTCCTCCTGGAATCCAGTGTCACCGGCCGGACAATTGAAAAACAAATCCACCACTCAGGCACGGAGGCACAGAGGGAACTATTTTTTGCCCGGCCGGGAGACGGCGGCCGGGCAAAATCTCCTCCCGCGGGGCAGGCCTCCCGGAGGCCGTGATCACCTGAAAAAAAGCAACAGAACTCCTCGCAAATTGAGTGAGTGTATCAGCCGAAGGCACGGCTGTTTTTGCCCGGCCGCCGTCTCCCGGTCGGGCAAAAACGGAAACCTCTCTGTGCCTCTGCTCTGAAAATAGAACCCCTGGAACACATTTTCATCGATTGAGGTGTTCCGAGGTAACATGAAGGACTGTGGTTAAATCAGTAACCCTTTAGGCCTTTACCTTGCCCATGGCAGCGAGTCGTAGGGTGAGCACTGCTTTTGTGCCCACCCACTGTTGGTGGGCAACGCTCCGCTTTTACCCACCCTACCCTTTAGGCCTTGCCCATGGCCCGGAGGACTTTTTCCGGGGTGGCCGGAAGATGGCAGATCCGTTCTCCGCCCGTGGCGTTTCCGATTGCGGTGACTATTGCCGCCGAGGTGGGCAGAAGAACGAATTCGCCCACTCCGACCGCTCCAAGCGGCCCCCTTTTGCGCGGGGTCTGCCGCAGGATGATTTCCATATCGAAAGCCGTCCGGGTGGTGGGGAACCTGCTGGTGACCCAGTCGCGGGTTTTGCCGTGCACGTAGTGCTCGCGAAGGGCCATTCCGGCGCCCATATCGAGTCCTCCCTCTATCTGGCCTTCCACAATTTTAGGGTTGAGAACCCTTCCGGGATCGACCACGGCGGTCATTTTCACAATGCGAACCTCGCCGGTCTGCATATCGACTTCGACTTCGGCCATCTGCACCCCGTGGACGCGTGACTCGAAGGGCGTCCCCTGACCCTTTTCCGGGTCGAGCGCGGTGGTCTGCGCGGTTTTGGTTCCCATAAACTTCGTTGGCTTCCCCCTGGCCACAAGCTGATGGTAGTCTTTGGCGTCCGCCTCGGCCATGGCTTTTTGCATGGTCTCGATGGCGTTCACCAGGGCGCCTCCGCTCATGTAGGTAACCCGACTGCCGGAGGCGGAGCTGGAATCCGGAGTGTTGCCCGTGTCGCGGGTAAAAAGCCGGATCTTTGCCGCGGGAATCCCGGTGAGGTGGGAGGCAATCTGGGTGAGCATGGCGTCATTGCCCTCGCCCGGGTCGGAGACCGAGCCGTAAACCGCAAGACCGCCGTCGGGCAGGAGTTCGACCGCCACCTGGGAGCGATCGGGACCTCCCTTGCCTATCCCGAAGCTGCCGCCCGCAAGTCCCACCCCGCGTCTCAACCGGCCATTGGATGCCGCGGCGCAATCCTGTTTGGCCCTTTCGTAGTGCGGCCTCATTTCTTCGAGGCATCCGCGATAGGGCCATTCGTCCACGACCTGCCCGGTTGAAATCGACTGCCCCGGTTCGAGCGAATTCATGATGCGGAATTCCAGCGGGTCAAAACCGAGCCGGGCGGCCAAAATCTCCATGGCGGATTCGAGTGCGAAATTGACCTGGGGAGGCCCCGCCCCCCTGGCCGCGCCTCCGGGCGGGTTGTTGGTGTAGACCAGCCTGGCCCGGGCCTCCACGTTGGGGATGTCATAGGAGCCGCTCAGCATGTAGAGGGCCCGATTGACAATGGACTTTCCGACCGAGACATAGGCGCCGTTGTCCACGGTGAAATCTATCTCGTAGCCGGTGAGCTTGCCGGAGGCGTCGGCGCCCAGCCGCACCTTCATGTCGAAGGGGTGACGCTTGGTGGTTATCCACATGGATTCGGTGAGGCTGCAGACGTAGCGCACGGGACGCTTCACATGCAGGGCCGCCGCCCCTGCCAACCCCTCCGCCGTGATATCGGCCTTTATGCCGAACTGGCCGCCGCTGAAGGCCTGGTAATAGCGCATGTCCTCATAGCCCAGTCCATCCTGGAGGGTTTTGAGATGCTGGTGAATACTGATGCTTCGCCCCACCACCACAAGCTGCGGCCCCTCGGCGTCCTCTTCGAAATAGGCCAGTGAGGCTTCGGGTTCGAGCGGCGACTGGTGAATGCACTGGGTGGAAAAACTTTGTTCCACCACCACATGAGAATTTGCCAGGGCCGACTTTGCGTCCCCCTTGATCTGAGGATGAGTAAAACACAAATTGGGGATCTTTTCATGGATCCGGGGGCAGTCTTCGGCCAACGCCTCCTCGGGACTGGAGATCACCGGGAGGGGTTCATACTCGACCTTTACGGCCTCGGCGCCCGCCAAGGCGCTTTCCCTGGTTTCGGCTATGACCGCGGCCACGGCGTCTCCCATCACCTGCACCTTCCGCTCGCAGATAACGGGTTGATCTTCCTTCAGCCGGTTTGTGCCCAATATGTCCCGGGCAGTCATTACCGCGACCACGCCCGGCACTTTTTCGGCCATGGAAACATCGATGGATTTTATAAGAGCATGAGAGAGGGGGGAGCGCACGGCCGCCAGTTCCAAAACGGCCTCTTTACGGATGTCGGCCGTAAAAAGGGCCTGGCCGGTGGCCAGGAGCAAGGCGTTGGGACGCGGGTGGGATACGCCCACATTCCCGGCCCCGGGTTCGGGCCGCACGTCCGCGGGACTTATTTCTCCCCGCAAAAACCTCCCGGCAAGCTGTACCGCCTCGATGATCTTCTTGTACCCCGTGCAGCGGCAAAGGTTGTGGGCCAGGGCCTTCTTTACGGCGTCGCCATCCGGGTCGGGGTTTTTGTCCAGAAGAGCTTTGGCCGCCATGATCATCCCCGGGGTGCAAAAGCCGCACTGAACCGCGCCGCTTATGGCGAAGGCCTCCTGAATCAGGTGGGGATTCTCGGGCGTGCCCAGTCCTTCGATGGATATCACATCGGCGCCCTCCAGGCTTGCAACCGGCGTCAGGCAGGACAGAACCGCCTTTTTATTGACCAGCACGGTGCAGGCGCCGCACTGGCCCTTGCGGTCGCAGGACTGCTTGGTTCCCGTCAATCCCTTAGTTTTTCTCAAGAAATCGATCAGGACCAGCTTGTCTTCAACCACACAGGTCTGTCCAATCCCGTTCAGAGTGAACTTTACCTCTTTCATACGAACCTCTCGTGATTCGTGACTCGTGACTCGTGACTCGTTAGTTTCGTAGGGTGGGCAGGGGTTCACCGTACCCACCGTTGGTGGGCAACGCTTCGCTCTTGCCCACCTCTCGTAGTGACTAGATGGCTGGCGATCAGTTGCTTTAACCAATCACCAGTCACTAGTCACTAATCACCGCCCTATTCAGGCTTCCACAGCTTCAAATCGTCGGCTATGGCCTTGTAGCAGTTAAAGCTCGAGCCGCGCCCTATACCGGGGCCGCCGTAAGTACCCGACGAGCACTGGTAGAGGCTCTTTATGGGGGTCCTGTGCCCTCCGGGGGTGCCCCGGAACCGGCCGTTCTGGATGCCGGAGCAGTTGCCTTCGCACCAGCCGCCTTCCTTCATATCCAGGTGGGTATCCTGGATGTCGACCGGATTGGTGATGCGCTGAACGATCAGGTTATCCCGGGTCATGTTGGGCGCATACTCGGCCCATGTTTCGAAAAGCACGTCCACGAACTGTTCGGTCAACTGCTTCCATTCCTTCCTGGAAAATATGCGCGCCGGGCAGGTGAATTCCTCGACGTGCAGAGACTGCTTGCCCGCGGGCACCCTGCTGGGGTCCCAGATGGAATCGGGCGCGGTCAGGATGAACATCTTGGAAGGCATGCCGGCCAGAAAAATCTCGTGCATGTACTTATCTTCCATGAACGCGAGGTCTTTGGGGGCAAAGTAGGTTCGCGGCGTACAGTTTACGTCCGGGTTGTCCTTTGCGGCCTTGTAGTTGGGAAGTTCATGGACCCCCACAGTTCCCCAGAAAAGCTCTCCGCGGTCGAACTGGTAGGACCTGGCCATGCGCTTCATATGGGTGGTTATCCTGTCTTCTCCTATCAACCGCAGGAAGAGCTGGGGGGAGGCGTTGTCGGAGACCACCAACTGTCTGGCGGTAATCTCCGTACCGTCCATGAGCTTGATGCCGGTGGCCCGGCCGTTTTCCATGAGCACTCTTTGCACTTCGGAATTGATGTGGTAGTCGACCCCCAGTTTTGTTCCGGCCGAAACCAGCGCGGACGTGATGGCGCCCGTGCCGCCCTTGGCGATGGCCGCCGTTTCCCAGCCCAGGGTGAGGTGAATGGTGGCGATGATGATATTGAGACCCGGCACGTCGTCGGGAAAAACACCCCAGGAGGTGAGAAATCCCCGGAGGGTGATGATTCTCAGTTCATCGCTTTCGAAAAAGTAGCGGGCCACATGCTTGGCGGTCATGTACTGCATGGAGATGTCCAGGCCGCTGGCGGGATCGAGGCAAAGCTCCTCCAGGGCGTCGGGCACACCCCAGGGAGTGGGAGGCGAATAGCGGTGCTTGTGAAAGGCGGGGCGCCACTTGGACCGGTACTTTTCGGTCAGGTCCAGGTACGTCTCGGCGTCCACCTTGGAAAACCGGGCAATCTGTTCGTAGGTTTTTTTGACGTTTTCTTCATTGAACCGGGTCTGCCCGGTCACCGGATCGTCCACCGTAAAGGCGGCGTAGCCCACATAGCTGGTCTCGTCATCGAACACTATGGCTTCGTTGGTGTCCGGGAAGGTGTATTCCAGCCCTTCTTCCCGAAGATTGAACTCCTTGTAGGCCGGGTGCCCATAGTAGCGGGTAAAATGGGCGCAGAAATTTCCCCTGAACCCGGGGGAAGGTAGATCTTCGGTGATCGCGCCCCCACCGAGGTGGTCCAGACGTTCGAAAACCCCGACCTTCAAGCCGGCCTTGGCCAGGTAAGGAGCGATTGTGGTTCCGTGATGACCGCCGCCGATAATTATCGCATCATAAGCTTTGTCCGACATTTCATGTCCTCCGTTAAATGTTGGAAAATTATCTCAGTTCGCTCAAAACCTCGGCCAGCCTGCAGGCCTGATCCTGCGCCGCCCCTTCTATCAGGGTACACTGCCGCCCCATGTCGGCAGGCGGGACCAGCTCCGTGAGCTGCAGCTTCTTCAGCCTGTCGATATCGCAGCCAAGATCCTTCGAGTTCCACTTGGGGATGCTCATGGGTCGCCTGAGAAGCCCCAGCATCTTACTGCGGGCCACATACCTCAGCTCGCCCACTTCGTTACTTACCGTCACCAGGGCGGGGAGAGACGCCTCCACCATCTCGTAGCCAACCGGTACGGACTTTTCCACCAGGAGCTTGCCGTCGTCGATCTTTATGGAGCGCGCAAGGCTTACACAGGGAACATCGAGCATTTCTCCCATGATCAGCCCGACCTGCCCGGAGTCCCAGTCGCCGGCCTGCCGGCCGGTCAAAACCAGGTCCCAGTCGCCGATCTTTTTGATGGCGCACGACAGGACATGGGCGGTGGAACCGCTGTCCAGTCCTTCGAACAACGGGTCTTCCAGCAGCACCAGGGCGTCGGCCCCCGCGGCGATGGTCTTTCTCAGCACCGTGTCGGAGACCTTCCGGCCCATGCTCAGAATCGTTATCTTCCCCCCCAGTTCTTCCTTAATCCTGATCGCGGCCTCCAGCGCGTTTTCGTCATAGGGGCTAATGACGTCGGGGGCGTCCACGGCCACCTGCTTTTTCTCGACATTCACCGTGACGTTTGAAAAGGGCGCTTCCGGATCGGGTATCTGTTTGGCGCACACTATGATTTGCGGCTCTTTCATCGCTGTTCCTCCAGTTTCTTCACCAGGGCGGGGATTATGTCCCTGTAGTCGCCGACAACGCCGTAGTCGGCCACCTTGAACATGTTGCATCCCGGATCGGTATTTATGGCCACGATCTTTTTGGACCGGATCATCCCCACAAGGTGCTGGATCGCACCGGATATGCCCACCGCGATGTAGGTGTCGGGAGCAATGATCGTTCCGGTAAGGCCCACCTGGCGGTCCGAAGACATCCAGCACTTGTCGACCACCGGCCGACTGCACCCGATCATCACGTTGCCGTGGGACTTGCTCATGGCGGCCGCAAGGGCTTCGAGCATGTCGAAGTCCTCTTTGGCCTCTATTCCCCTTCCGCCGGATATGACCACGTTGGCCTTATCCAGCTCGACCACTTCCTGCTCGACCATCTTTATGGATTTCACTCTGATGGCGTCTTCCCCGATATCCGGGACCATCTCGACGATGGCGCTGGCGGACTGCGCCTCCCCCACCGGCTCGAAGGCGTTCTTTCGAACCGTGGCCATCTGCGGAACGCCCTCACACTTTAGCGAAGCGATGGCGTTGCCGCCGTAGATGGGCTTGGTGCGGACCAGCAGGCCGTCTCCGGGATCAACCGACAAGCCGAGGCAGTCGGTGGTAAGGGCGGTATTCAACCGGCAGGCCAGCCTGGGCCCCACTTCTTTTCCGACAAAGGAGTGGCTCAGAAGAAAGATCCCCGGGTTCACCTGGCCGCATAGCCATTCAAGACCCTTTACCCAGGCATCGGGCTGGAAGCCCGCGAGCAGGGGATGCTCCAGCCGGTAGACCTTGTCCAGCCCGAAAGAAGCCGCGGACTCGGCCAGCCGCGCCGTATCGCTCCCGGCCACCACCGCGCACGTCGCCACACCGAGTTGCCTGCCAAGTCCCAGGGCGCCCTGCATAAGTTCCAGGCTCTTTTTGTCCAACGCTCCGTCTTTGGCCTCAACCAAAAGCAGTATCTCGCTCATCTCAGCCAATCCTCCTTGTCGTTAATTATCCGTTGGAAAGCGATTGCAGGAGCAACTCGTTTAAGTCCATCACCTTCATCTCGCCTTCATATCCCACAGTCTTCAAAGCATCCTCCATCATGATCAAACAGAGGGGACAGGCGGTGACCAGAATTCCCGCCCCGGTCCCGCGCGCCTCTTTGATCCTGATTTCGCTCATTCTGGCTTCACCCCGGATATCCTGGCCCTGCCACATTCTTCCCCCTCCGCCGCCGCAGCAGAGGCTGTCCGCGCCGTGGTGCTCCATTTCCACGAGTTTTACTCCCGGAATCGAGCGGATGACCTGCCGTGGATCATCGAAGATGCGGTTGTGACGGCCGAGGTAGCAGGGATCGTGATAGGTCACCGTAGCGTTTACCCGGTTTTGCGGCCGCAGCTTTCCCTGGGCCAGCAGTTCCTTTAAAACCGAGGAGTAATGGCGCACCCGGAAGGAGGAATCGCCATATTCGTTTAAGAAGGTATGAAAGCAGTGAGGAGAGGAGGTAACGATATCGCTTACCGAAAATTTATCCAGAAGCTCCGTACAGTTTTCCATCTTCTCCATAAACAGGCCCAGTTCGCCCACCACTCTGGCGATATCTCCGCAACAGGGCTCTTTATCCCCCAGAATCCCGAACTCCGCGCCGGCCTGCTTTAGAAGGGCGGAAAAGGAGACGGCTATGGCCTGCGCCCTGTCGTCAAAGGAGGTGGTGCACCCGACGAAGTAACAAAACCCTTCGTTATTCCCGCCGGCCTTTATGACCGGGACGTCGAGCCCCTTAGCCCAGGCGGCCCGGTCTCTTTTGGAGGAAACCCAGGGGTTTTCGTAATTAAAGAGTCTCTCCAGGGTCTGGTTCATGAGATCGGGGACTCCCTTACCTTCTTCGATCAGCATGGCCCGCTTTTTCCCGACGGCCTCAAAAGGCGCGGCGTAGACCGGACATACCTCCAGGCACGCCCCGCAGGTGGTGCAAAACCAGGCGGACCTGTCCTCCACCGGGTCGAGGTCCAGCAGGAACCGGATGTCTCCGGCCGGCCGCTCCTCCCGCCACAGCGACTGGCGGGCCGCCTGGACGAAGGCGCGGGGGGCCAGAGGCTCACCCGCCCCGGCGGAGGGGCAAGCCTCTACACAGCGCCCGCACCGCGTGCAGGCGTCCAGGAAAGCCCTTTGGGCCAAGTCCCACTGCACGCCGGGTTCGAAGGCCGCTTCCGGGTCCGGGGAAAGCGTTACCGGGGAATGGTGCAGGTAGTAAGAAGCGGGGGCCCCCACCAGGTGAAAAAGCTTGGTGTAAGGAATTGCGGCGATGAAAGCCAGGCATAGAAGCCCATGGCCCCACCAGAGGCCGGGGTATATCGACCGGGCGGCGGCCTGCGGGAAAAAACCGGCGATCATGGGGCCGAGCGCGGTCCACTCGTCCCACCCGGGCCTTTGGGCCGCGAGCCTTACTCCTTCCAGCAAAAAGCCGGAACAGGCAATCACCAGGAGCCACAGGGCAACGACCGCGTCCTCCAGCCTGCGCTCCAGCCTTGGGACCCGCTGCACATATCTTCGCACCAGCGACCAGGTAATCCCGACCAGTAAAGCCAAGCCGCCGATTTCCATGAAAAATCCGAAAGCAAGATAGGTGGTCCCGGTTAGAAACGAATACACATGTCCATGCACAGCCAGAAGGGAGGTGCCGATCAGCAGGATGATAAATCCCCAGAACATCAGGAAATGAGCCGTACCCGCGGCTATATCGCCTTTAAACAGCCGGGCGCCGGAGACAATCTCCAAGAGTGACTGCTTTACGGCCTGCCAGGAAATGGACGTATTGCTCTTTGATTTGCTTTTGCGCCATACGCTTATATGAATGCCAACACCAACCGCAAATATACATATGGCAACAAATGCTATTACGTAAAACAGCCAGGAATAATCTATTCCCCAGAACATCGGCCTTTCAGGAATCATAAAAACCCTTTCTTCTTATCCTGAAACGATCTGCGGCTCATCTTGCCGGGACATACCACACCACCGTCATTTGCACACTTGAGTAAACCTATGTGCGGTATTAGAGCAGTTAGAATTTTTTCATCATTTCACTTAATAGATACGGTATTTCAATCCTTCCGGTCGGCGCCAGTATCCTGCTGCTGTAATCGGTGGTATATTTGTTTTTCAGGGTCCTGGCCGTCTTTCTGTAGTGGTCGTTCTGGATGGCCTCCGAGATAACCGCCAGGTTCCTGCCCGTACACTCCGCAAGCATCCGGGGGCCGCTGCCTATGGCCATCCGCCATGCCCCGGTGACGGGAATGTTCAGTCGTTCCATGGTCGGTATTACTTCTTCCCGGACAAACTTTACGTGCTCCTCTTCCATGCCGTAGAGGACGTTGTAATAATGAGTCAATTTAAAAACTCCGGTCTGAATCACGTAGGGCGCCTTCTCGGTGCGTCCTACCGGCACATAGATCTTGTTGCTGTATTTCCACACGTGATCGGACAACCTGGCGGAAAGTTCGCGATACTCGCGTGAAGAAATGGCGCGCCGCAGATTGTCGGCCTCATCGACGGTGGCAACCGCCACCACCCTGGGGCCTTCCCCCACCTTCACGTAATAGCCTCCCACCAGCCGAATGCCCAATTTCCCCAAGCCGGGATTGTAATAGTTCGAGATGAACGTACCGTATTCATCGAACTTACCGGGTATCACGTCCCAATGTTGCACAAACAGGATGGACATGGCTTCTCCTTGCGCAGAGCGGTTAACATTTGAACATTCGAGTCATGAGTTCCGCCAGGTATTCGGATTCCTTTTCCATGGGCTTGGAGAACTTGGCCGGCCTCGCCTGTACCCAGTAAAGGTTGTGGGGACAGCTCCCCGAGTGATCCAGGACCCATTCCATGTCCTGGGGGCACTGGAAATAGGACTCGACTTCGGTGGCAATTCGCACGATCTCCTTTAACTCTTCCTCATCGACGCACCGTCTGCTCTGGAGATCCTCGGGCACATCGGCCGTGGCCGTGCCCGAATCCTTGTAGACGATCATCTTGGTCTTCCTGTTGACCGTACACTCCACGCAACCGCTCTGTTTATCGACGATAAACTGGTCGGGGTTGATATCTCCGCTGACAACGGATTCCCCCAGCCCCCAGTTTCCTTCCACCACGATCTTGGAGGTATCCCCTATGGTGGGCAGCACGGTGAGGACCACACCCGCCGACTTGGCCTCCACCATCTTCAGCACGGCCACCCCGATGGGCGCCTTTTCCATGGCCATTCCCTTCTCGATCCGGAAGGCAATGGCCCGGGTGGTGAAGGCGCTTCCCCACACCTCGATAACCTTGCGCACAACCGCTTCCCTGCCCCGCACGTTCAGATAGGTCTCCATCTGCCCGGGCATGCTCACCGCGCCGCTGGAACGGACAGCCACCGCAATTTCGTCGGCCGCCGCCCGTTGCTTCAACTCATCGTAATAGCGGTACAATTCCTCCGTCATGTCCGGAGGCATTTCCTGTGATTCCACGATTTTGCGAATAACGCGACTGGCCTCCATCTGCTTTTTGACGCTTTTCAACTCGTCGCTGTTTTCCCGGACGAATTGGCGGATCAACTCACCGGCGCCCGTTTCGGCCATGAACCGTTCATACCCGTCCACCGACACGGCAAATCCCGGTGGTATCCGCATCCCCAACCCGGTCATTTCCCCAAGATTGGCGCATTTTTTCCCCACCAGTTCGTAATGACCGCTATTCAATTCCTCAAACCAGTAAAGCCACTTCTTACTCATGAATTCATCTCCTTCCCGAATCCAGGCATGGTTTGAATCATGGTCGCGGTTTTTGGCCAAAAACAAAACCCGCATGGTCCGGCTAACCCGTTCGACCTCAGGCACCCTGGAGCCGATGAACTGGAGATACTGTCCGGGGCCAAAGGCTTTAAGCCCCGGACAGGGAACTGGAGCCGCGACTAAGACGAAATCCTACTTATCCAAAATGAATACCACGCCCAGATTGGCATCCACCTTTACTTTTTGACCCGATTTGATTTTGGTGGTGCCTTCGAAAACGTTCATCACAACCGGTATCCCGTATTCTCTGCCCACGATCGCCGCATGGGAAAGACTGGCCCCCCGGTCGACGATCACTCCCTTGATCATGGAGAAGACGGGGGTCCAACTGGGCGAGGTGCTGGCGGCCACCAGGATATCTCCTTCCTCGATCAGGTGGAGTTCCTCCTCGCTCATGATCACCCTGGCTGTCCCTTCGGCCACCCCCGGGGAACCGCAGGTGCCGTAGAGATCGGCCTTCAGTTCGGGGCGAACCTGGGGCATGGAGCCCACCACGACCTTCAGGGCGATGGGGTCCATGGAGCGCACCAGCACTCCCATGGCCATCTCCAGGTCGAAACCCTCTTTCAGGAACGCCGGCGGGTTGGGGGTTTTCTGCCATTCGTTCCACTCGGACTTTCTGCGGTCTACGATATAGCGCAGATCGAACTGGTCGGGATTGAGCCCCGCCCTTCTGACCTCGTCCGGAATGAGAAAGAATATATCCTCGGCCCGGTCGATAGCCCCCTTCTGAGCGAAACGGTTTCCAAGCCCCAGGGCGCTCCTGCGCATCATGGCATGCGTGTAGAGATCCAGGTAATGATCGTGTTCTTCGCTAAATACTCCGCTTTTCTGAGCCAGGACCATGAGACGTTCGAACCAGCCTCGCTGTTCCTGCGGAATCTTGGCCAACACGGTCTTTTCAGCCGCTTTGCGCTGTTCGGTAATCTTTTTTCTCTCTTCGTCCAGATTGAACCCGCCGCCTTTCTGGATAAACTGTTTGACGTTTACCAGAGCGGGAGTGGGGTCTTCGACCCAGGTGGGCAGGTTGATTTCAGACATGCGCTGCATTCTCCAGCCGTCTTCATTCATGAAGGCCATGAAATCCCGCATGAACCCCTTGCCCGCGACCGATTCTTCCAGTTTGCCCCGGATTTGGTCGGGACCGCACTGCACCACCAGGTCGGCCAACCCCTCTTCCCGCGCCCTTTTGGAAAACTCCCAAAGCCGGCGGTCCACCTGGAACACCTTGTTGTCGAACCCGGAGACCAGGCTGTGAAATTCGGGCGAGGTGTCGTCGATTCCGGCCAGATCACGGCACATGTTCTCAAAGAGTATATAGGCGGTGTAGGTGCCGTACATCATGTACATGTGGATTTCCCACATGCGCCGGCAGGTGCTGATGGTATCTTCGAAATTCTGCAGCAGATCGATATTGGAGGCCTCCGGCAGATCGAGGGCCTTGAGATTTTCGTAGCGGCCCAGCATCTCCTGTACGAATCCGCCCCACAGGCCGTCGTAATCTTCAATGAAAGGGAGTATGGCTTTTCGAAACTCAGTTTCTCTTGCCTTCTTTTCCTCTTCGCTGTTGACCAGCATCAGGGTCAGGTACCCCCCTCCGTTATGGAACCTCCAGTCCCAGCCTTTGACCGTGGGAAGACTCAGTTTTTCCGCCCCGTACTGCATTCCGTGGCGGCAGAAATTGATCCAAAACCAACCAAACATGGGGGTCCAGGGGGGAACCGAATGGGTGCCGTCGAGAAACCAGGCCGGCGACTGGGCAAAATCTCTTTCCGGATCGAATTCCAAACCGGGAACGACGTCGTAGACTTTCATACTCCCTCTCCTCATTGTGTTTGTTGTGGCCGGTCTCACCATGAGACCGGGATCTCGCCCGTAAAAGCCGCCGGGAATTGGACCGGGGTGGAAAAACCATTCCATTCACTATCCCGCGTTATGCCGATAATTTCCGTTTTCGGCCTGAGGAAGAGGTGAGGGTGAAGACTCGCTTATTACCAGGAATAAGGAAAACCCCTCGATGCGCAGTGTGGCGACAAATCCGGGCATGAACGGCTTCTATTGCCTTTAATGCATGGCTCGACCTCCGTCTATGAGCAGTGTCTGACCGGTGATAAAATCGCTGTCGGGGGAGGCCAGAAACAACGCGGCGCCCACCAGGTCTTCCGGTTTCTCCATTCTTTTCAAAGGGGTTCTGGAGACATCGTACTTGCCGACATCGGCGATACCACGACTGGCTTCCGTATCCGTAAACCCCGGGGCTATACAGTTTATGCAGATTTGATGCGGTCCCAGTTCGATGGCCAGCGCACGGGTAAGACCTATTATTCCTCCCTTGGAGGCCACATAGTGGGCAAAACCGTTCGAACCGGTAAAGAAGACCTCCGAGGCCAGATTGACAATTTTGCCGTACCCCTGCTCCTTCATGAACGGAAAGACGGATCTTGTCGCGATGAAGGCCCCTTTGACATTGACGTTCATCACCAGGTCGAATTCGGCCAGGTCGATTTCGTAAAAAGGCTTCCTCTTAATGCCGGCGTAGATGGCGGCATTGTTGATCAGAACATCCACCCGCCCGAACCGGTCGATAGTCTCCTTCACCATGTTTTGGGCATCGGCCTCCGAGGAAACGTCGGCTCGAATCATTTCCGCCTCCCCACCCAGGGAGCGAACCATTTTCACCGTCTGCTCCAGGTTGTCCATGTCTTTGCGGGTCACCGCCATCACACCGGCCCCCTCCCTGGCCAGCCCCAGGCAGAACTCCCGGCCCAAACCCTGCGCGGCCCCGGTCACGATAGCCACCTTTCCACTCAGACGCATATCCTACCCTCCTGTGTCCGATACAAAACGTCAACGCACCCGGTTCTACTTATGAGCAAGTTTGATACCAACCGCCTGAAAGAAAAAGATATTGAGATATCAGCGTGTTACAGAAAGGATGCGGAGACTTGCCGGAAAATTCCTTGCCGGCTGGAAAGATATTTACCGCTGAGAACAAAAACGAATCCACCACAGAGGCACCGAGGCACAGAGGGAATTCCTTTTTTGACCGGCCGGGAGACGGCGGCCGGTCAAAAGGCTGCGCCTGCGGATGAGATTTCCGTGGCGTTTATGAACCGAAAACAAATCCACCACAGAGGCACTGAGGCACAGAGGGAATTCCTTTTTTTGACCGGCCGGCAGACGGCGGCCGGTCAAAAGA
>JARLHP010000294.1 GCA_031292195.1 Syntrophobacteraceae bacterium | reverse complement strand
CTCCCGCACCGTTCTGCGAGAGGCTGGGGGTGAGATTCCCCCGGCCTACTCACCGGGGGGACATGAGCCCCCCACACCCTCGCGGGGTCCGGATCGCGGGGCGGCAGTGCCGCACCGGACGTAGCCCGCGACCGGAACGCCGGCGCCGGTGGCGCAAAAATCTATTTTAGCATGCTCAACGACAATGACATGATCCCCCCGCCAGGAGCATTGGAAGACATCTCATCCGTTAATAATAATAGTAGAGGCCGGTGCTGTATCCGTTGGGATCGCAGGAATATCCATAACAATAGGGGGTGTTGTATCCTCCGTAGTATCCCCCATAATAAGGATAGCCGTAATAGCCCCAGTAGAATGGCCATGCAGCACCACCCCACCCGCCGTAATAGTTGCCGTAGTAACCGTGCCCACCGTAGTAACCTCGCCCACCGTAGTAACCTCGCCCACCGTAGTAACCTCGCCCACCGTAGTATCCACGGCCACCGTAGTAACCTCGGCCACCGTAGTAACCTCGCCCTCCGTAGTATCCACGGCCACCGTAAGAGCCACGGCCTCCATAATAGGCATGGCCTCCGTAAGAGCCACGGCCTCCATAATAGCCATGGCCACCGGAATAGCCATGACCACCGGAATAGCCGTGGCCACCGGAATAGCCGTGGCCGCCGCCGCCTCCTCCTCCTCCGCCCCTGTAGGCATAGGCAGGCACGGAAAGCAGCATGAGAGCGGCAGTTGTTACCAGAACTATCGAAAGGGCCTCAAATAAACGTTTCATGATCGTTCTCCTTAAAACCTGGTCGGACATGGCCGGCCAAGGGTTTGGGGTAAAAACCGGCCAATCTGCCTTTTATAGTCTATGACGTTTTGTCTTCCGGGTTCGTTTACAGAAATCGACAAACTGTGAGCATGACCGACAGCGCCCTCGGATTTCACTAGAACCGCCCGGAACAATGCTGTTGACTCAGGGCTTGGCCATTGAGCCTCCAGGGCGCCGGAGATTTCGCCGGGTGGCTTGCAAAGCCGGAGCGCGACGCAGAGGAGGGGATTAAGGGCTTTTGGGTGGAGTGCACAGGATTGGAAGGCATAGGACTCGTAGGAAGCATAGGACGAATAGGACGAATAGGACGAATAAAAAGCGAGGAGCGAACCGTCCATGGATAGTGCGCAGGTGACGCAAAAATCCGCTCTACAACGGGTGGACGGAAAGCGGCGGTTTTCCGGGTGTCATTTTTGCCTTAATACAACGTTATCAACCACCATTGTAACGGTAATATATTTAACTTCGTCAGGGTTCGTTTTTCCCAGCGATACTTCGATTTTATTCCATTGGCCGGGTTTTAGATGTTCTTTAAAGGGTTCGTATGTTGATTTCAAAGATCTTTGCCAGTCATCATAAGAAACATGTCCGCTTGGATCGAAGGCAACGCCATAGGTTAGATGCAAAGAGAATCCTGAAATCTCAAACATATAAGGATTTCCGACCTGCAGGGTGAGTTGGGAATGATCGCGATTTGCAGTTATTCCATCCAGGGAAACGAAAAAGGATCCCAAATTAGTGTCCAACCTTTGAACACTCTTTGAATCATTCTGGAAGACAGATATTTTATGTTCGTTTACATAGGAGTCAAGTCCGGCATACTTTGTCGCCAGTGAATTTAAGGAGGAATCAAGAGCGGTAAACTTCTGATCGATATTAATGTTTTGAGTCTTCAGGTCCTGCCGAACCCCGTCCAACTGTTGCTGCAGGCGGTGTATCCCGGCATGGAGAGCTGTGATTTCCTGCTGTTGTTTTTTGATAATTTGGGGCCCATGAGCCAGCTCCCTGAGCTTGTCGCATCCGCTCAGGGTGAAAGTGGCTGAAATCAGGATGGCTAGAAGGAGCCGGGTCCCGCCTCTAATTGGCACCGCGCCGGATTTCATCATGGTAGCCATTTTGCTTTATTTTACCTCGATTTGCTTTGGGCTTACGACCATGATTACCGGGCTGCCCCCATAGGCTTCTATCGTCCCTGTGACACAAATTTGTTTCCCGGCATAAAGACTTTCCGGCGGTTTTTTAAATTCCCCCCTGTTGGCTCCCCAGATCAGCGCAGCGAAATACTGATTGAGAAAGGTTCCCCCGAGACTAAGAGTTGTAGGCTGCCGATCTGCATCGCGTGCATAGTAGGTTCTGGAAACCGGACCGCACACCGTCATTTCCCGGCCGATGAAATTGGCGGCTTGTGGGGGAGCAATGCTTTGTTGGGCTTGGGCAATGGAGAGAAATCCAAACAATGCGCCCATAAGGAACGAAAAATAAATTATTCTCATCTGTGCCTCCGTCGTGGAAGGAAAGATATATAACAGCCTCCAAAAAAATATAAGGTAAGCTATATCTTAGAACAGAACAGTGCCCGGTGAAAGAAAAACCCCGGGGACGGTCGCAATTGGACTTTCAGATCGGTTGAAAATCTTCTCTTGAAGTCGCATCGCCCGCCGGGCGATCAGGATTTTCTCAAAATTTTTCCGCCGGTGAAAAGGCGTCTCCGGACGGGCTATTCTGCCATTCTTGCCTTAAAGTATACCGGGCATTATTATTGCCCGGCGCCGAAAAGGGCGCGGAAATTCAAGATTGGAGAGACATCATGAAAGCCTGGGTTATCGGATCGGTGGTATTTGTGGTCCTGCTGGGGAGTTCGTTGGCGCGTGGCGCCGAGGGCGACGGGATTCTCGGCGTCTGGAGTACGCAGAATCATCACACGCGCTTTGAGATCTATAAATGCGGGATGGAATACTGTGGGAAGATTTCCCATATGCGCGAACCGAACTACTCTGCCACAGACGGGGACGGTGTTGCCGGCCGCCCCAAGCTCGATACCCACAATCCCGATCCGCGGCTGAGAGAGCGCACTCTGCTCGGCCTGCCGCTTCTCGAAGGATTCCGCTATGACGGCGAAAACCTATGGGAAGGCGGAACGATCTACGATCCGGAGGATGGCCACAAGTATAGCTGCAAGATTTGGCTCGATGGAAAAAATCGTCTGAAGCTGAGGGGCTATCTGGGAATTTCACTGTTTGGCCAAACCGAAACCTGGGTGAGGTGATTACACAGCCTGCGCGGCGTGGAACCAATTTGCCCGTTCTCTTGTGGATTTGCGCCGGGTTGCCGCCTTATTCTTGCCTCCTGCCGGAGCGTGCGTTATCATCGTGGCGAGAGCGATATGGTATAGAAGTATTTTTGTTTATGAAAATTTTGAGCCTAACCCTGCGGAGCTTTGGATGGATAGAGAAACGCAAGCGTATTTCAGGAACCTGCTCGTAAAGAGTCTGGACGACCTATATTCGAAGGCGGCGGAGACCACGGCCGACCTTACCGAATCGGAGGACAATTTTGCCGACCCCGCAGACAGGGCAACCGCCGAATCGGACAGAAATTTTACGCTGAGCCTTCGGGAACGGGAGCGAAAGCTGGTGAAAAAGATCCAGGAGGCTCTCCAAAAAATTGAAGAAGGCCATTTCGGAGAGTGCGAACAATGTGGTGACGATATTGGGCTGGAACGGTTGAGAGCCAGGCCTGTCACGACCTTGTGCATAGAGTGCAAGCGTAAACAGGAGGCCGCTGAGCGTGCCAGAGGGGTATGAGTTGCCGGGCTATGGTGTGCAGGGGCCCGGTTGCTTCCGTCACGAATCCTGTCAAGGAAAACAATCGTAGTGGCAACCCGGTTGAGAGGAGGACAAATTGAACAGTGCTTATGAATACCTGAAGGCTAATCCCGTTTTTCACCTCGCTACTGTTGACCAAGGCCAAGGAAGGGTCAGGCCGTTTGGCTTTGTTATGAAAAGGAACGATTTGCTCTATTTTTGCACCAACACCACGAAGGATGTTTACAAGCAGTTGGCTGCCAACCCGGAAATCGAGATATCGGACATGGGGGCTGACAACACGTGGCTGAGAGTGCGGGGTAAAATCGCCTTCGATGCCGGCAGGGAGGCCAAAGCGCAGGTTTTCGCCGAGGCGCCCCATCTTCTGCGGCTCTACCCGAAGGGTCCCGAGGATGAGACCTTCATCACCTTTTATTTTGTGGATGCCCGGGCAACCTTATTTTCTTTCAGCGAGGCGCCGAAAGTGTTGCCACTTTTGTAGCCCGGGCGATGCCTTAAGAAGGGGGCCGAACTCTTTCCGGATCGGGTTTGAGATGGCCCCCCGAAGCGCTTGCCTTCTTCTTTGTACCCGGTAACCGGGGCTGCTCTTGCCCGGTATGGTCACTGCCCGGGCCTTTCGTCCGGATTGCCGGCCGGAAACGAGGCCTGATCCGTCTTGCTGTGGGTCCGGTAGGCCAGCGCTGCGGCAAGGATCGCCGCCACCCCCCCGATTGCCAGGGACCACCGGGGGCCGGCGAATTCTCCGATCCAGCCCACGACCGGGCCGCCGATGGGAGTAGAGCCCAAAAACGCTATGGCCCAAAGTGAGAGGACCCGGCCCCGCATCCCGGGTTCGCTGTTCAGTTGCAAAAGGGCATTACCCCTCGGAATAAAATTAGTGGAAAAGTAGCCTACCAGACAGATTCCCGCCAGCGTCAAGCTGAAACTGGGCATCAGGGATGCGAAAAGGGTCGAAAGCCCCAGAAAGAAAGCTGAGGCGATGAGCATCCGCTCATTCAATTTCTTTTGGCCGGCAACAACCAGACCGCCCAGAATGGAGCCCAATCCCATGGCCACGGTGAGTTCGGCGTAAGTGGAACCGTTTCCTGAAAACGTAAATTTTGCAATGAGCGGCAGGGACACCGTGTATTCGTAAGTCAAAGTCCCGATGATGGCCATCATGAGAATCGTGTCTCTTAAGATCGGTACGGATTTGACATACCTGAGGCCCTCCTGCAGCTGTCCTTTGCTCTTTTCCGCCACGGGGGCGGGAAAAAGACTCTTGGTCTCCATCAGGAACAGTGCCAGCAGCACGGCGACAAAGGAGGCGCCATTCAAGAAAAAGCAGGGCGCCAATCCCACGGCGGCGATGAGGATGCCGCCAACAGCCGGGCCGATAATCCTGGCGGTATTGAAAAGAATTCCATTGAGCGAAACGGCATTCTTTACGTAATCTTTTCCGACCATCTCGAAAACAAAAGTCTGGCGGGCCGGGTTATCGATAGCATTCGTCAGCCCCAGGCCCAGCGCCAGCAGATAAACCATCCAGACCTGAATGAGCCTGGCGGCCACCAAGGCTCCCAGTAGTATGGCCAGCACCGCTGAAACCGATTGGGTGAAATAAAGGATTTTGCGTTTGGAGAATCGGTCCGCAAGGACTCCCCCCCAAGCCCCGAAGAGCAGCACGGGGAGAAACTGGAAGGCGGCCAGCGCCCCCAAAGCCATGCCCGAGGCCGATAATTCCAGAACCAGCCAGCTCTGGGCCACAGTCTGCATCCAGGTGCCGGATAAGGAAATCATCTGCCCGAGAAAGAATAGCCGGTAATTGTAAATTTTTAGCGAGGCAAACGCATCTTTGCCGTATTGTCGTATTTTCCTCATAGTTCCATCTGAGTTGAATCAGCGAGAAAACCCGGCACCCCGAAAGCGAAAAATTCTACACTTGCGAAAGTGGAAAGGCACGCGAAATCCCCTGGCGCGATTATGGCGCTATTGTGGGAAATATAGACGGAATTAAGGCGTGATTCGGATTGGCATTTTTGGGCCGAACATGCGGTAAGTATCGGTTAGTACAAGATAAAAAGTTTATTACAGGGTTTGGCATTATACTTGCTTAGATTCAAAAGCAAAACGAAAACTCTTTTCCTCCCCAAAAGCCGACCGGTCTGCCCCACCGGATCGGCTTTTTTGTTTCAGGCACGAGTAGGCGGCCGAAAAAATTTATCGCCCAAAAAAAGAAATCCACCGCAGAGATCACAAAGAAAGAAGTCTACTTGTTCGTTAGCCTGGCTGACCCGTCCGCGCATGGGGTCCGGAATGGCAAGCTGGACCAGATTGCGAAATTATCGGTCTGGAGAAGCTCGGGGAAAAGACGCATCCAGACGAGCGCAACGGCGATGGTTCCCAGTCCGCCGATCAACACGGCGGGAACTGTGCCGAGAAGGGCAGCCGTCACTCCCGACTCGAATTCACCCAGTTGATTTGACGTTCCGACAAAAAGGGAATTGACGGCGCTGACCCGTCCGCGCAGGGGATCCGGAGTGGCAAGCTGGACAAGAGGCATACGAATCACCACGCTGACGACGTCGGCCGCACCGAGCACGACCAGGGCGCTAATGGACAAGATCAACGACGTCGACAGGCCGAAAATGATGGTTGCAATTCCGAAAACGATTACTCCGGCGAACATCTTATGCCCGATATTTCGTTGCATGGGGCAGCGGGCGATGATGATGGACATGCTGAGTGCTCCCAGGGCCGGGGCCGACCTCAAAAGGCCAAGCCCCCAAGGGCCGGTGTGCAGGATATCACGCGCATAGACGGGCAGCAGTGCGGTCGCCCCGCCGAGCAGAACAGCGAAAAGGTCGAGCGATATGGCCCCAAGCACCGCGGGGCGGCTTCGGATAAAAGTGATGCCGGAAAAGAGCGAATTAGAACCTTTGGCGGGCGAGGATGTGATGTGCCCGGTGGGTATGAGGGTGGAAAAAACCGCAGCAGAGATAAACAGCGAGGCGGCGGCGGTATAGGCCGCTGTGGGGCCGGCGGTATATAACAGGCCGCCTAAAGCCGGGCCGATGATGAAGGCGGTCTGAGTAGCGGAGGCCATCCTGGCGGCTGCCTTTGGCAGAAGCGATTCTTCGATCAGCCCGGGCAGCAGTGCGGACATTGTGGGATGCTCGAAGCTGCGGCATGCGCCGATAAGGGCCACGACGGCGTATATTTGCGCGGTATGAACAGAGCCGGTGAAATTTCCGAGGGCCAGAAGCCCCACCGCCAATCCCATCACCCCCTGGCACGTTCGAACGATCAAACGCCGGTCATAGCGGTCGGCCACATGTCCGGCGGCAACCGTCAGGACGAGCATGGGCAGGAACTGGGTGAGCCCGACCATGCCGAGGGCAAATGGGCTTCGGGTGAGAGCATAGACCTGCCAGCCCACGGCTACGGTGGAAACCTGGAAGGCGATGGCTGTAAATACCCGTGCAAACCAGAACAAAATGAAAGGCCGGTGACCGAGGAGCGAATTCGGGTCGCGAACATCGTCGACATTTTTCAAGCGAACAGGAGATTTCATATAACCCCAAGGGTTGATTTGACCGGGAGGTTACCACAGTTACGGCCATTGCGCCACGTTCCGGATTTATTTGACGCCCCAGGGGAACAGCAAGGCTGTGCAGCGGGTGGCGCTTCGGGGCTTTCGCGGAAATTTCGGGGTTCGACCAAGAGGGCGCGGCGGGCCGCAAGCTTTGCCGCGCCTTGTTTGGTTCAGTGCGCCCAGGAGTGCTGAAAACCCGATGCGGGCTGAGTCTTATGGCATACCGTACATTTTCGCAACGAGCCGGCCTGCCCCTGGAGCTGCACAAATTTGATGGCGTCGTTAGGTTCGCGGCTCTTGGCGATGGCGTGAGTGGAGTCGTGGCATCCCTCACAGTATATGCCTCCATGACCCCGCGAATTCTGGAAAAGCGGCTGATCCATGGCATACCCCGGACCATGGCAGGCCGCATCCGAGCATTTGGGCTCCTCGAGCCACGGCTTGCGTCCCGCGGTAATGGAAGGGGCGACACCCATCGTGGCCCAGGTCGATTCATGAAAGGCCCCCGGCGAGGCGGGCATGGCCATGTTCCCGTGGCAGGTGGTGCAGTTGAAGGCATATTGCTCGGACATGACGTCTCTCAGGCACTGGGTTTTGGGACCGGGGTGGCAGTTGTAGCATCCGCTGGTCGTATCGGGGGTAACGTCCGACACGCAGGTGGCGGGGTAGGCCAAACAGTCGTTGTTATGGTGGTTGTGCATGGCCAAAGAGAGGCTCTCGATGCCTGCGATCCCCGGGGCGCCCAGGGCGTTATCGGCATGGCAATCCGCGCACTGCACGGGCTGGGAGGCAAGCAGCGATTTTCCGTTTAGGTGCGCCAAGGGGTTTGCCTGATTGAGGTAATCGTGCAGGGCCAAAATGTTGGTTTCCACTTTGCCCGTAGGCTTGATCGGGTAGCGGGTGGTGGCGTCGGCCGTATCGGCGTGGCACATGACACACATCAGTTCGGAGGAGATGGGGGCTACGGTAAGGGTTTTGGCCAGGAGCTGCCCCCGGGCGTCGCGGACGGTGATCTTTGCCAACTGGAAGGGATAGGGGTGTTTGAGCTTCTTGTCCTTATCGAAATACTCGGTAAGCGGAATGCCCGCGGCTTCGAAGTATTCCCCCAAGACCGGGTCCTGAACCAGGTCAAGGGTCCCGGTGAGCCCCTTGCCGGTCAGTCCGACGTTTGGAGGCAGCGGTGCGCTCAGATGGAACAGTTTCATGGCATAGGTCCAGAAGTTGGTCTTGGTGACGGACTGGGTATTGCCCGGGAAGCTATAGGAAACGGTAATGCCGCTGGTCACGAACCGGGGAGGATCGCCGATTTTAATGACCTGCGCCCTGAGAACGTTGTAAGGCGGAAGTATACTCATGTTGCTGTAGTCACGATCGATGCAGTGCATACCCAGGTTGTTCCAGGCCAGGACGACATAGCCATTCGATGCCCCCATCGCCTCCGGGGAGGCAGTGGACCGCGGAGTGGACGCACTGGAGAGGACCGCGAAAAAAACCAGAAGAGCCGGGCTTGCAAGGACCAGTATCCATAAAGCTCTTTTAGGCCATTTACCTTTTTTCATGCCGTTTTCTCCTCCTTTTGAGATTCAACGCATCAAGGAATTGGTCACTTTGAAGAGATTGGCCGCTATCCCTCTATTTTTTCGGCCCCTGATTCCGCTCCATGCCGGATACAGGCGCATGTTTATCAGGGTCGGCTCCCTTCTCGATTTTAATGAGTTCTATTTGGAATATGAGGGTGCTCTCGGGTGGAATGGAATTAAACTGCCGCGGGCCGTAGGCGAGTTCGGGGGGGACGAAGATTTCCCACTTCGAGCCGGTTTTCATATGCCGCAAGGCTTCGCTCCAGCCCTTGATGACTCCGTTGACACTAACTGCGGTTGGTTTGCCGCGGGTATAAGAGCTGTCGAACAGGGCGCCATTGAGCAAAGAGCCACGATAATTGACCAGCACTTTGCTGTTGGCTTTGGGGACAGGCCCCTTGCCATCCACCAGGACCCTATATTGCAGCCCGTCGGGGAAGGTCTTTACTCCCTTTTTGCTCTTGTTGGCGCTCAGGAATGCCTTGCCCTCCTCCCGGTTTTTGGCCGCCAGGTTTTCGGAGCGGCTTTTGCGGGCGATTCTCATCGTTTCGTCGAGTTTATTGAGGGTCTCACGAATGTCATCCTCGCTCATGGCGGGCTTTTGGGCTTCCAATCCGTCGCGCACGGCCTGCAGGAGAACATCGGTATTCAATTTGAAGCCCTGGCTTCGGAGGTTCCTGCCGAAGGTATATCCCAGGCTGTAACTGTTTCTATCCACGGGGGTACTCGGTGGAATCCCTTGAGCGGCCTGACAGATGGAGAAGAGGAAAAAGGTGGAGAAAAGAATTGATGCCAAACGCCCCATTGATTACCTCCTGATGTTTTCGCCGGGCTTTGGAGTAAGAATACGCCGGGCCGCCCCCATGGAGCGGCCCGGCGCAAAGAGGACAGAACACCGGACTACTGCGCCGTTTTGGAAATCTTGTCCGGGCGCATCATTTCATTATCTTCATGATCGACGATATGGCAGTGCCACACGTAGCCGGGGCCGGCGGTCGGGTCGAACTCGTACTTGTTTTTTCCCGCGTAGGATTGGCCGGCTTTTTGAGGCACGGAGGTGGGTGTTACGCGCACCAGCAGTCTCAGCACCTGTCCGGGATAGGCGATGGCGGTATCCCGCCAGCCGGCCTCGTAGGCGCTGGGGGCAGTGGGGCTGCCCACAAGATAGGGACCTACAGCCGGGTTTCCACCGATGGCCCCGTCACCGTTTGCGACAAGGTAAGAGAGCGGCGGACCGTATGCGGGACAGGGATTGAAGGCGGCAT
>JARLHP010000006.1 GCA_031292195.1 Syntrophobacteraceae bacterium | reverse complement strand
CCGCATCGGGGAAATGCTCTCATAGTCAAAATCAATAAGTTCTCCCAGGCCGCTCCGTTCCCTCAGCCATTGCCAAGTGGCCATCTCGCTCCCCGGTTCGGCCATCCTGGCTATGATGCTGCCGATCGCCACGGCGCTTTCCACGCCGTTAAAGCCAACCGCCTTGAGCACGCCGGGAAGCTCAAGCCATTTCAATGACGCCAGTCCAATGTGCTCTATCCCCACAGAGCGAGGTCTTATAAGTTCCAGTGAGTTGACATCGACTTCGTGGAAATCGCCGCTCGTTTCCTTTTTACTCTCCCGGGCATTCGGCCGGGAGGCAAGCAGTTGGGCGGCGTAGCGCTGAGCCGCCTGTTCGATTTCCTCGTCTTCGGGGCGCAAAGAGAGCTGTCCGGACAGGATCTCCTCTATCCTCGCGCATAGCTTCGGCCACATCTCCCGAGGAACTGAAAATGCCCCTCCCAAGTTCAATAAGGTCCGCTGCCGCACCTTGCTTCCAATCCTCTCGGAGCTAACGAGGCGGTAGGTGTAGTAGGGGTCCCCTGACGCAGATGCGCTTGTCTTGGTCTGTCGAATATACATGGCAAGCACAAAATGCACGATTTGGTCGGAGAAGTCAATAGAGATCGAAAAAACATGGCACTACATTGAGGCTCTTGACTATGGTCCTCCTGAAATTACTGGTATTTTCTGACGCAGCAAGCGCCAAACGACCATTTTGGATCTCAAAATGTTAAACTTGGGCTAAGAGGACAGGGCCGGTTTTTACTGAAAGAATAAGGGTCTTGATCCTTTCCATCCCCGGGAGGTTGACCGCGCCTTTAGAACCTGAGCGAGCCGGAGAAGACCTTTTGACTCCGGCAAGTTATTGAGCTTCTCAACGCATGGTTTTCCCGCTCGGTGTGGAGTATAATCGAGTCGTGTTCCGGGTCCATGTTACAATCATCCTTACCATGCAAATCGAGACTGCAATGGACGATGGTTCGCTCGGTTGAACGCCGGCGGGTTGCA
This sequence comes from Syntrophobacteraceae bacterium, assembly GCA_031292195.1. Taxonomy (GTDB): domain Bacteria; phylum Desulfobacterota; class Syntrophobacteria; order Syntrophobacterales; family Syntrophobacteraceae; genus SbD1. Next base: position 3,889 of record JARLHP010000006.1, on the reverse strand, counting down.
CTTCCTCAAAAAGGACCCTAATCCGGATAAGCGGGGAGGATCTCGGATATGAAGTACAAGATAGTACTGAGGCATTCCGACCAGGGGTACAGTGTTTCCGTACCGGGACTTCCGGGTTGTTGGTCTCAGGGAGCCACAGAGGAAGAAGCCATTGAGAATATTCGAGATGCGATTAGCGAGTACTTGATGGCCATAAGCGACCTATACACGGGTGCTGAAGTCCGTGAGATAGAGGTCGCTATTTAGGAGATGGGTAAAATCCCCGGAATTAACCATCTGGATGCCGTTCGTGCTCTTGAAGGGCTGGCTGTAGCGTAGTCCGGCAGGGCAAGCACATCGTCATGTCGAATGGCGCTCGAATTATTACCATCACACGGCATAATCCGACCAACGCATATACCATGGGCGGTATCGCTGATGATGCCGGGCTTAGCGTTGATGATTTCAAAAAATTGCTATGAGATCTTTTCCCTGGCAGTAGCGGGACATTACATAGCTCTCCGGCACAGTGAAGGAGTTCAACGCATTCGGCGCATCCGTGGGAGTCACCACATATTCACCAAAGAGGGCGTCGAAGAAATACTGAATCTGCAGCCAAAGGATGGTGGCAAGGTTAAAGGGTATCAAGTCAAGCAGATCAGGCAAGTAATCATTAAATACCGCCTTGGAGGTCAAGAGCAAAATGGCTAATGAATTGCGCTACGAAGTGATAATCTACTGGAGCGATGAGGATCGGGCGTTCATTGCCGAGGTCCCCGAGTTGCCCGGATGTGCCGCGGATGGAGCAACTTACCAAGAGGCAGTGGCCAATGCGGAAGTGGTGATCCGGGAGTGGGTCGAGACCGCGCTTGAACTCGGGCGAACTGTCCCTGAGCCCAGAGGACGACTGATGTATGCATAGGGTAGGCAGCGGGAAGTAATCTACCCGGTGATCAGGCGGACCGACGCCAATCTTTGGTTTCACGGCGGCCATAGATACCGGGGCGTTGGCCGGTTATCGCTCGTATACGGGCCGGTGATCAAGCCCGGAATAGCTCACACAGCTCTCCTCCATGCGCAGTTCGCTCTCCCGCCACAGCACTCAGCACATCCATTTCATCCACGAACTTTAGTGGAACAGGGTCACACCCGCCGGAAAGATCGCAACGAGCCACCTCCAATCAATCCCGAAACACTATTTGCCGGAGTTTTCCGGAGGCTCCTTAGGCACCAGGACCGCGATAGGCTCCTTTATGCCGTGGGTTTCCGCAAAGCTTCTGAGGCGCTCGCGAAGCGTGCGGTTGACTTTATATCCCCTGGGGGCGAGCAACCGCCCGTTTAGAAGGACGACATCGCCGTAGAGGACCATGCCGTCCCGCAACTCCGAGGCCTTAAGCGACGCTTTGGTGAAGGATTCCTCGGTTTTGATTACTTCTGCCAGGGCCGCCACCGCCAGGGGGTCGTAGAGGCCCGTTCTGGCTTTGAGTTGCTCCACCGACCCCAGCTTGTCATGATCTTTGGCCAGCAGTGTGTCAAAATCGAGAACAACCCGCAGGATTCTCGCCCCCAGGGGAATATCTTCGCCTTTTCGGGGGTCAGCCGGAGCTCCGGAGCCATCGAAATTCTTTTGCTGAAAGGCGATAATTTCCGAAACGGACTCCATCCTCGGAATATTGGCCAGCAGGTCCGAGGCAACAAAGGGATGCATGGAGAAAAGCTGCGACTCTTCGCCGCTTAGTTCCTGCCCGAGGTAGAGTTTCCGTAAGGCTTCCTGGGGCAAAATCACGCATCCAATCTGGGAGAGGGAAGCCGCGGTGTCGATTTGCCAGAGGTTGTCGACGCGCATCCTTTTGCCGACCGCGCGCATGTAGTGCCTTATGCGGGAGGCTCTGCCGAAGGCCTCCGGGTTGACCAGCTGGAGTATCTCCGAGAGCACTTTGACACTTCCTCGAAGCGTATTTTCGAGCAGTTCGCGCTCCGCGGTGATCAAATCGTATTGCCTCACGCCATCGGAGATCGTCTTGAGGAGGTCTTCGGGTTTGCAGGGTTTGGTCAGAAACCGGAAAATATTTCCCTGATTGATCGCGTCGATGGCGGTTTCCAGATCCGCATAGCCGGTCAGTAATATTCGCACGCTCTCGGGGGCCGTTTCCCGCGCCCGGGAAAGAAATTGAATCCCGTCCATTCCCGGCATGCGCAGGTCTGAAACTATGACCGAAAAAGGGCCTCCCTGCTCCAGGACTTCCAGCGCCTCCTTGCCGCCGGGAGCTGTGTCCATGGCCAGGGTTTTTCTGAATTGCCGCCTGAACCCGTCCAGTACATTGACGTCGTCATCAACAAAAAGAATTCTGGCAGCCATGAGGAAGCCCCTTTTCTAGCGATTTGCCCCGTTTGGTGGAGTTCTCGAAGAGCTTGTCGGAAAACCCCAGCTTCTTTAGATAATCGGTGTCCAGTCTGTCCTCGCCGTTCTCGCCGCGAGCGGCGTGTTCGGCATAGTCAGCCAGGTGCACTGCGGTAAGTGTGCTCAGAGAGGTGTTGGGGCACTTGCCGGGACAGTGGTGGAAGGCGACCGCTTCCACCAGTGAGCCGGATAGCCCCCATATACCCAATAGATAGGCGCCGACCTGTGCGTGGGTGGTCCCCAGCACGGTTTGTTCGACTTCCCAGACCGGGCGGCCGGCGGTTTCGCTTAAAGTCGAAACTTCCGCGTATTTTTGCGGCAGTTTGTCCAGCAGGATGAGTTTGCCTACATCATGGAGCAGTCCGGCGGTGAATGCCTCGTCGATCCCGGCTTGAACGAGGTTTTTCTGCGTGGCTATGCTTCTGGCGATCATACCGGTTTCAAGGCTGTGCTCCCACAATCTGGAAACGGAGATTAACCCGGGCTGGTCGAACTGAGAGAAGATTTTTACGGAAAGGACCAGGGTCTTGATGGTTTCAATCCCCAGGAGGTTGACCGCTCGAAGGACACTGGTGGCCTTTGCCGGAAGACCGAAAAAAGCGGAGTTTACCAGCTGGAGAAGCTTTGCGGACATCCCGGCGTCTTTAGAGATGATTTCGCCCACTTTTTCGAGAGAACCCTCTTCGGCGTTAACCTCTTCGATCACCTCCTGGTATAGCGAGGGCACACTGGGAAGTGAGTCGATGCTGGAGACGATCTTTACCAGAAATTCATCCTCGAGCAACTCCCGCATGGCGCTGGCGCGCGAGACGGTGGTCTTTAACGTTTCAGCATCGCAGGGCTTGGAAAGAAACTGGTGGGCAAGGCCCACCGAACTGAAAACCAAATCTCTTTCGGAATAGCCGGAGAGAATGATGCGAACGATTTGGGGGTGTAGCTCTTTTACCTTTTCCAACAGTTGGCAGCCGTCCATACCGGGCATTCGCATGTCCGTCACCAGGACATCGAAGGGTTTGCCCGCCAGGATCTCCAGGGCTTCCTGGCCGCTTTCGGCAAACTCCATATCCCATTCCGGGCGCATGCCTCGAAGAATTCTGCGGAGGCCGCCCAGCACGTTGGCATCATCATCTACGAAAAGTATTTTCTTTTTCATCCCGGTTTTCATTTCAAATCGGTAATTTTATAATGAAAGTAGTTCCCTCACCCAACTTTGACTCGAAGTCGATCGTTCCGCCATGCTTTTTTACAATGACCGAATGCGAAATGGCCAAACCCTGACCCGTTCCCTTGCCCACGTCTTTAGTCGTAAAAAAGGGGTCGAAGATCTTGGCTCTGATATCTTCCGGAATTCCGCTGCCGTCATCGCTTAGGGAGTGTAACGTAATAACATTTACATTTCATGAGGGGTTTGGATGTATCTCATAGTTCCATTCCCCATGGAATTCATCGCGGATGATGTTAACTTGTAGCAACTCCTCATCCGTGATCTTGATTCCCTTCGGATACATG
>JARLHP010000293.1 GCA_031292195.1 Syntrophobacteraceae bacterium | reverse complement strand
TAAATCCCGACCCTGACGTACTTTCCATCCTTTGCCATGAACTTCTCGATAAACTCGGCATCGGGGTCGACAATGAAATATTCAGCGACTCCCGACCGTTCGTATAGTTCCATCTTTTCTCGACGGTCCTTGAGAGACGTTGAAGGAGAGGCAATCTCGAAAACCACGTCGGGAGCGCCGGCCAAATGGGTCCTTTCAATCTTTTGCAGGTCGCACACTATAATTACATCAGGCTGAACTACTTGATCCTCGGCAATAACAACATCGAAGGGAGCATGGAAAACCTGGCAGCGACGGCCCGACTCCCCCAGATGGTTCCTTATCAACCAGGTTATTTCTACTGAAATACGCTGGTGCTTTGACGTTGGGGAGGGGGTCATATCAAAGATTTGCCCATTGATGATTTCGCATCGCGGGTTATCCGGAAAAGCCAGGTAATCCTCGTAGGTATAGCGCAACGCTTCTTTTGCGGTTTGATTCGACATTTGCTTTAGCCCATCTATCGAAGTTCGGAATGTAGAGAGGGAAGAACCACCAGGAATGGGCGTCGCGGAGCCTCCCAGCCCTATCTATCCAGTACTAAGCCTTTCAGTGCCTCGAAAACCACCGCGCTTTCATTCATAGTACACAGCGGACACCGCAGGGTCAATACCTGAGGCAGGTGAAGCCATCGGCGCGGGTGTTGCTGTCGCGGGCCAAGTCGTGTGCGGCGCGCGCGCAGCGCGTGTGGCCAAATCCCGGGGGGGCGCGGGGGAGACGCTCCCCTGCTCTTTTGCCCTTCGCCTTGTCAATGCGGCAGCCCCGGCTGAGCGGCGTTGCCCGAAGAAGTGCTGGGGGTTTGGCCCGAGTCGGATTTTATCTGCAGAGAACTCACATTGACGGGCTCGAACTGGCTCAGGGTAAAATTTGTAAGACACGCCAGGTCGGAATTGTCCCATCTCGCGTCGGGAGTTCCGATCAACCCGCCGGTCATACCGTTATCGGCTATAATGATCCCGTATTCTTTCATCGCCTTGAGAATGGCGGTGGCCTGGGGGCTGTTGGAGCATACCGAAATATCGATATTGGCTTTCAATCGATAGATTTCTCCCGCGGGACCGGTCATGGTGCAGGATGCCGGGGGAGTCGCCTGACTTATCAAGCTATTATACAATGTCGATCCATTGGACTCGGTACAGGTTCCAGTTCCCGCACTGTGTCTGGCCGGCCACACGAAGTTGGCCAGCATGTGGTTTACGGTAAAGCGGATCGGGTGATTGATCGTTCCGTTGGACACCTCGTCGTAATTGACTGTCAAGGGCATTATAGGCAGTCCCGCAGCATCCCCGGAGGTCCAGGTTAACGGCCGAAGGTCGTTACTGCCAAGATCCCAGTAGGCCCCGTTGGCCGCTGTCCAGGTTCCGTTGCCATTGGCAATCGTTTCCCAGGTCTCGTACAATTTGCAGGGTTGCCCGTTTCCCGCCATCTGCAAAACCAGAACATGCCTGTCCCCCGTACTGTCGGCCGTTCCTTCTATGGGCGCATTGGGCGGAATCGGGTAGGGGCCGGGGTCTGACTCGCTGGGGTATTGATTGAATGTCACGTTCACGCTCGGCTGGTTCCAGGGCACCCTGATGAACGGAATTCCATTGGGCGGGCCGGCGTCATTTCCGAAAAACACCCGGAGGTGACTGGATTGATATGCACTGTAGATTGGCGCCGCCGGAGAAGTGTCGACCGGCAACAGGTCGACCCGGTGGTGGAAAATGGAGTTCGGGGGGAAAATGTTACATCCTCCGTACGTGCTGTCGCCGGCAACGTTTATCACAAAACCGGCAGTGGCTGTATGATTGGCTGCGTCCACAACCTGAACCTGGAAGTAATATCCCCCCTGTCCCCCGACGGCTGTTGAGGAGATCACTCCGGTAGAAGCACCTATGGTCATGCCTTCGGGCAGGGTGTCCGCCGAACTCGTTACGCTCCAGGTGTAGGGAGGCGTCCCGCCAGTGGCGGTAAGGGCCGGGGCAGTGTAGGGCTTGAGCTGTGTGGCGTTGGGCAGGGTGGCGCCGGTGAGCTGAAGTGTGGATGTCAGTGTCGAATAGTTCGCGGTAACGGTCGTATCCGCGGCCGGCATGGTAAGAGTGGTGGAAGCCTTTGTGGGGTCGGCCACGACAGCCCCGGTCCACTTTGAAAACTGTTGCCCGGCCGCCGGAGCGTTGGCCGTGACCCTAACCACGCTGCCCGCCGGGTAGGCGCCGCTCCCCGCTCCGTTTACCACGGTAAGCTTATGGGTCGCGGGCAGGGGAGCGTAGTTCGCGGTAACGGTCGTATCCGCGGCCGGCATGGTAAGAGTGGTGGAAGCCTTTGTGGGGTCGGCCACGGCAGCCCCGGTCCACTTTGAAAACTGTTGCCCGGCCGCCGCAGCGTTGGCGGTGATCCTGACCACGCTGCCCGCCGCGTAGGCGCCGCTCCCGCTCCCCTGCACCACTTTCAGCGTGAAGGCTATCGGGACCGTTAGGGAGTTGCTGACTACCGACCCCGGGTTCAGAACGCAAAAAGATGCCGAGGCCGAGGGCCCTTGATAGCCCTTGGCCACGATCGTTTCCGGACTCACCGACACTGTGGTGAGAGTGACCTGGCGGCCCTGAGAGGTGTCGAGCACCACGGCTTTTTTCAGAAAACCCGAACCCTTGATGGTAATTGTGACCTTCCCGACGGGGAGGGGATTGGGTGAAACCGAAGTAATCGCAGGCCCGTGCGTGAGAAGGCGGACCGGTACGGATGCAGACTTCCCACCGCTTTTGGCGGAGATCTTTACGGGATTTTGCCGAGGAAGAGATGCGGGCGCGCTGTAAAGTCCCGTTGAGCTGATCGTGCCTACTGTGGAATTGCCGCCATGTATGCCCGCTACCGACCAGGTGAGGCTGCCGCCTGACGGGTTGGTGGCCGTAATCGTGAACTGGGCGGTTTTCCCAAGCTCCACCGAAGCTTTCTTCGGCGTGACTGTCAGGCCCCCGGCATGCAGGACGCCCATCGGCGCCAGCGTGAAAGCGAGAATGATAAAGCCTATATTTCTCATCATGGCAGCCATACTCATATTTCTCCTTTTCTTCGGCAAAGGTCGGAATCGGGTGTCTGCCAATAGAGCAAGAGGGATGCCAACAGTCACGATGGGGATAAGCCGATGGGGGGGGAACGGTAATCTATCGGGGTGCTCCGGCGCGATATTTCACACTGACCGTCACTGGGCCTTCTTCCCATGTCCCATATCCGGCAGTTATGACAAAATTCGTCAACTTTCCGCGGAAAACTGTCATCTTGCGCAGCCAGGGGCTGGTTGATTTAGTAATAACAAGCGGCGCCGGCGTTCCGGCCTGCGGGGGTGAGGGGGCATGTTGTTGAGTTAATCGACTTAACTGGAATCGGTGCTGCTCTTTTAGAGCGACGATGGTGATCCCGGAGGGATCAAAGCCATTAGCCGGGGGTTGAGGCCGTGAGGCCGATACCCCCGGAAAAGAACGAAAAAGAAGGAGACGACCCCGTGAGGGGTCGCAGATCAGTTGAAATTGGTGGAAATTGGGGTCAGGTCTTGCAATATCACTTTTTCTGATGCCCAGGAAGGGCGTCCCTATATTTCCATGTCGATAAAGAACTGGCGAAGATGGCGCACCGGGAGTTTTCGGATTTATAAATATGGAAATATACCCTTCTGTTTTTAGTCTGCGTCTTCGACTTTTCCGGATAATTTTCTGACGTAATGTACGATTGCGTTGTCAACAAGCTTCGGGGGCGTGACGTGATGCTTCTGCTGTTCCTCAGCCACGTAGCTTATATCGAGGCGATCAAGTATGCCCTTGAATACGTTACATGTCTCCACGAACCACGCAAATTGATTTGCCTTTCCTTGGGGAAGCATGATCGGCTTAAACTTTTTATCGGGCGTCATCCATTGGTCCGGTCTTTTCAGGAGAAAACGGATGGTGTACTGCCTGTCAATCGGCGGAATGAATTGGGGAAATAAGTGAAACAACGCTTTGGAGTTAACAACGAGCGTTGAATCGGCTTCAGTCAAATCGAGATCGAAGTAAAGAGCTTTTAATTCCCGAAGCGCGCTGGCGTATTGGTCCGAAGTCATTTCCAACATGCTGTTTACCCGATTTCTTCCCAAAATCTCTTTATTTCTTTGAAACGATTCGAAAAAGCGATCCCATTCCGATAATTTAGTCTTTGTTCTTTCCGAATCGCCCATGCGATGCATGCCCCAGGCGGTGAGGGTGGCATAAAGCATTTCCATGTGCCTCAGAGAGAGGAAATTCCTTTCCCCTTCCGCGAGGCATTGAAGGTGAAAATAGACACAGGGTCCGCCGAAGCGCAGAAACTGATCATACGAACCGATGATAAAATCTCGCTGGTATTCAATCAGTTTGTCTATATTGGTTGAAGTTATGTTCATTGGTTTCGGTTTGAGCTGGTTCTGTTTTCTACGTTCCATCTGTGCATAATAAGCCTGTACTATTTCTTCATCGGTCATCAGCTTCATTGGTTTTTCCTCGACAGTTTTTAAACCTACGCGCCGCTGACACTTTACGTTCCATAGTGTACCACAGGTTGGGGATATTCTTGTCGCTATTCCAAGAAAGCGGAGTTATACACGAAAGTGGGTCAAATCTACTAATATCACTTTTTCTGATGTATAACGCAAGACTTGATCCCAATCTTCTAATCTAATCTTCTACCTTGAGATATTTTGATTGACTGTTCTGATCTGCGACCCCTCACGGGGTCGTCTCCCTCTTTTTCGTTCCTTTTCGGAGGTATCGGCCTCACGGCCTCAACCACCGGCTAATGGCGTTGATCCCTCCGGGATCACGAACGTCGCTCTACAAGAGCAGCACTGATTTCAGTTGAGTCGCTTATCTCAACAACATTGGAGGCGGGAGGGGCGGGGGCCAATGTTGATGACTCAAAGCCTGGCGGAACAGTTTTTTGCGCCATCGGCGCCAACGTTCCGGTCGCGGGCTCGTCGTGTGCGGCACAGCCGCCGTGATCCGGATCCCGCGGGGGTGCGGGGGGCTCAGCTCCCCGCTCTTTTGATCTTCGCCTTGTCAATGACGCAGTCTTAACAGGATTGCGCGCGGGGGGGCTCTCCCCCCCCCCCCGCGCTTTTGTCCGACGCGGTTAGTCTCTTTCCAGGGTGAGGGCGAATCCCATGCCGCCGCCGATGCACAGGGTGGCCAACCCCTTTTTCAAATTGCGGCGGTTCATTTCCATGGCCAGGCCGTAAGTGATCCGGGCGCCGGTGCACCCGACGGGATGCCCGATGGAAATGGCGCCACCGTTGGGGTTCACCTTTTGCCAGTCCATGTTCAACTCGCGCATGCAGGCGATAGCCTGGGAGGCGAAGGCCTCATTGAGTTCGATAAGCTCCACCTGGTCCATGGTCCAGCCGGCTTTTTTAAGAGCCAGACGGGTGGCGGGAATAACGCCGAGGCCCATGTAAGCCGGATCGATTGCGCCCGCCGCATAGGATTTTATACGGGCCAGGGGCTTTAGTCCCAGTTTGTCGGCCTTTTCCCGAGACATTACCAGCACCGCCGCGCCGGCGTCATTTACCCCGGAGGCGTTGCCGGCCGTAACCGTGCCGCCAGCTTTGAAAAAGGCCTTGAGCTTGCCCATTTTCTCCAGGCTCGTATCCATGGGGCGTTCGTCGACTTCAAAGACCGCCGGGCCGCTCTTGGACTTTGGAAGGGGTACCGGGACGATTTCATCCTTCAGCCTGCCGGAAGCGATGGCCGCCCGGGCGCGCTGGTGGCTCTCCAGGCCCATTTGGTCCTGCTCTTCACGGCTGATCCCGTATTTTTCGGCGATATTTTCGGCCGTCATGCCCATGTGGTAGCCGTAGAAAAGCTCCCACAAGCCGTCGTGGACCAACAGATCGACGGCTTCGACGTTGAACATGCGCGCGCCCGCACGCATCGCGGGCATGGCGTAGGGGATCCTGCTCATGTTTTCCATGCCGCCCGCCACGATGACGTCCGCGTCACCGGCGGCTATGGCCTGAGCGGCCAGCGCCACTGCCTTCATGCCCGAGGCGCAGACCTTGTTGATTGTAAAAGCGGAGACTTCCTTGGGCATACCGGCGTAGAGGGTGGCCTGCCTGGCCGGGTTCTGCCCCTGTCCGGCCTGGACCACGTTGCCCATTATGACCTCATCGACCTCGATTTCGCGATGTGATTCATCCCACTGGCGGTATTTCTGTTCCAGTTCGATCAGACCGGCGCCCTTGAGCGTGTCCGGCGTAAAAGACATCATATCTTCAGAGGCTACGGGTTTGAGGCCTGCGCGTCTGAAGCTCTCACGAATGCATATAGCTCCAAGCTGGGCTGCCGGGACGTCCTTTAACGCTCCCATGAAATTTCCCACGGCGGTCCTGGCGCCACTAACGATTACTACTTCTCTCATTTTGTCTCCTTCACAGGTACGGGGTATTCGAGATGGGAATGTGCTCCAAATCGGAAACAGACTTTATTTTACCAGAAGGGGCGGGATGATTCAATTGCGTCAACCGTACACCCCCACTTTCAAGGTTTCCAAATCGCGGCGAATAAGGTATGGTCCGTCAACCGAACATACAGGAGTATAATTAATGAATATATTCATTTCCGGGTCTTTGGCCTATGATCGCATCATGGATTTCCCCGGTCGTTTTGCCGACCATATTTTACCGGACAAAATTCACGTTCTGAACGTGTGCTTCAATATAAACGGGCTGGTCGAAAAATTCGGAGGCACTGCCGGCAATATTGCCTACAGCCTGGCTGTTCTGGGCGAGTCGCCATGCATCGTGGCCACTTGCGGCGAGGATTTCGCGCGGTATGAAAAATGGCTGGCTCAAAACAAGTTGCCATTATCCTACATAAAACCGGTCTCCGGGGTTCTGACGGCCGGAGCATACATTACCACCGATCTGGACGACAACCAGATAACCGCCTTCAATCCCGGCGCCATGGCCTTTGAGGCCGAACTGCCCGCCCTGGACTCATCGAGCGTGGTATTCATCGGGCCGGGCAACAAAACCGACATGATGAACCTGGCGGAAAATGCGAGGCTGGCCGGCGCGCCCTTTTTCTTCGATCCCGGGCAAAGCCTCAATATCTGGAATGGGGACGAATTGCGGGAAGCTGTTTGGGGGGCGCTCTGCTTTATTTCAAACGACTATGAACTCTCGCTTTTTCTGCGCATGACCGGCTGGACCATGAGCGATCTCCATGATGCCGTGGAGGTGGTAATCACCACCAGGGGCTCGGAAGGCGCTGTAATCGAGGAGGGGGGCGAGAAGTCTTTGATCCCGGCTGTGCCGGCCGACCAGGTCATCGATCCGACCGGGGCCGGCGACACTTTTCGCGCCGGGGTGCTCAAGGCCGTTTCGATGGGGCTTCCCTGGGAGGTCGCTTGCCGGATGGGCGCAACAGCCGCGTCATTTTCGGTCGCACACTACGGGACCCAGGAGCACAGGTTCGGCTGGGAGGAATTTTGCCAAAGGTATGAGAAGTCCTATGGGCCTTTTGAAGGATGACAGGCAAAATACGTGAGGTGCGTGTCAACCCGCGCACTTGCGCCTGGCGGAGAGGATGAAAACCGGGTTTAGCGCCTCCAGCCGAAGTTCCTTCCCGGTCGGAACCGAACGGTTCACCTGGAGTTGAACGATGGAAACTTCGAACCCCTGGTTTTTCCAGAAGGCTGTGGACCTCTCCAGGGTTTGAAGCAACACCGCCGTTTGCACCACTATACCGTCGGGAAGGAGCCTCTGTGATACGGTGTCGAGTATCGCGCCAAGGTCCGCGCCGCTTCCTCCGATGAATACACGGTGAGGCGAGGGAAGGGCTGCGAGTGCGCCCGAGGCCTCCGCGCATATTGCCTTCACCCGGGACGCTCCGAATTTTTCCAGGTTTCGAAGAAGTTTGGCGTGCCTTGCGGGGGCCTTTTCGATGGCGAAAACCTGCTGCAGGCGCGCGATCCTGGCCGCTTCGATGGAAACCGAACCGGTCGCGGCCCCAAGGTCCCAGAGCACCTGCCCCTGTTCGAGTTGCAGTGAGGCGAGCACCACCGCTCTTACTTCCATCTTGGTGATCATCCCGGCATCCCGCTCGAAGGCATCTTCGGTGAAGCCGAATACCCTTTGGGGAGCGCCGGCCAGGTCAGCCCCGGCGACTTGGCTTCCGGGTTTGACGAGTAGGACGTTCAGGGGGGAAAATTCCAGGCAGGCGGCTTCCGAGGGCAAAAACGAGCGGACTCTCTCCGACTCGGTTCCAAGGTCTTCACCGATGATCAGCCGGCATTGGGACTCTCCCCGTTGGATCAGTTCGCGCGCGATCCATTGGGGGGTGTGTTGGGGATCGGTTAGCACCGCTGCTTTGCGGCCTCTTTGGAGTATCTCCAGGACGCGCTCCATGTCCCCTTCGCCTCTTTGCCCATGAAAGCTTACCGCCTCGGCCGAATCCCATGGTTCGCAAATTGCGGCGCAAAGCGTCTGAACGCTGCTGATATTGGGGATTATGACCAAACGCTCCCCGCCGAACCTTTTGGCCAGTGTTTTCCCGATCCCGAAAAACAGCGGATCTCCTGAGCAAATGACAGCAATCCGTCTGGTGTTCGAGACCCTGCCGATCTCCTCCACGCTATCCGAAAGAGGGGATTTGAAAAAGAGTTTTTCGCCGGTATGTTCGTCAAACTGCGCGAGATGTCTGGCGCTTCCGGCCAGGATTTGGGCCGCCCCGATCCACTCCAGGGCCAGTCCCCCCAACCATTGCGGACCGGCGCCCATGCCGATGACGGCGATAACCGGGGGCTTCCATTCGGAGGGTTTCAAGGCAGCTCCTCGTGGCGTTTGGAAAGATCGGGGACGCGGTTCTTCCCGCTTCCTTCTCCCCGCTCCTCGCTTCCCGCTGCCTTTGCCTCGGCAAGAAGCTTACCGTCATAATCGAAAAGAAGCAGCCTTATCCGAGAGGCTCCGCCGGCAAGGCTGGCTGATTGTTCGGCAGCCTTGCGGGCGACCGACTCGATTATGTCCCGGGAGCCTCTGTCCGCAATGATATCCAGCGCATGTCTGGCGGTATTGGCCACGGCCAGTTTGGCGCACAGCTCGTCATCATGGCCGAGGCTTCGGGCGAGCAGCGCCAGGAATTCAAGGTCCATCGGCGCGGAATGCGCATGGGTGTAAGGATGTCCCATGGCCATCTTTACGGCTTTGCCGAAAAAGATACTGTGGATAATCCCGGCAAAACCCAGCCTTACCGACTCACGGACGGCAAAGGAAAAAAAATCGGCGATCTGTACGAATGCCTCAGAGGGAAGTTCGGGAAACCGCTGCCTGGCGAAGCGCTCGCTTTTTCCCCCGGTGCTGAGCACCGCGGTATCGCAGCGATTGGAGGCGGCAACGGACAAAGCGGCCTGGATAGTCTGCTCGTAGGCTTCGTGGGAAAACGGTCTGACCAGGCCGGTGGTGCCTAAGATGGAGATCCCCCCGATTATCCCCAGACGGGGGTTGAGGGTGCGCCGGGCGAGTTCTTCTCCTTTGGGGGCCTCGATTTCAACCATGATCGAGAAGTCATGGGGCGGATCAAAGACCCGGGAGTCGTTTGCAGCCTCATGGAGAGGCAGGCGAAGGGCGGATTTGCCCGCGGCCGCTTCCACTTCTCCGCTGATTCCGCCTTGTGCCTGACGCCTTTGCCCGGGAGAGGAAGTCTTTCTCAAAGCCTCTTCGAACTCGGATTTGACGGAACGCAACAGTTCGAGCGTGATGTTTTCGGCAAGCATTTGCCTCGGCACGGGATTTATGGCCGGCTCACCGGGAAGCGCCGGAAGGCCGGGCTTTGTGACCGTGCCGATTCCCCGGCCTGCCAAAAGGACAATTTCCCGCCGCTTCAATTCCTGCGCAGGTTTACTGTCGGGATGACCCCAAAGGGTGACTCCGGCCCTGATCTCCGCCCCGTTGGTAACGTCGGGGTCATCGCCGCCGTCCTTTATTACCGAAGCCCATGCCGTCCCGTCATGGACGGTGCACCGCGCCACAGGCACCGCCAGATAGACCCCGGAGGGCAGCCGCACGGCTATCGTGTCTGCTGAGGCCCCGCTGATAAGACAGCGCAAAGCGGCAACGGCCGCAGCCGTGGCAGCGGTTCCGGAACTGAAACCGGAGCGCAGTCCGGGGGGGCTCTGTGTGCTTTTACCACCGTCGCATTGGGGGGTATTAACGGGCATCGATCTTTTCGGCGAGTTCCAGGATCGCGTGGATTATGGCCACGGCGACCGAACTGCCGCCTTTTCTGCCCAAAACGGTTATCGAAGGTTGTTCGGGGACTTCCTGCAGAGCGTTTTTGGACTCTTCGGCCCGAACGAACCCCACCGGGACTCCTATCAGCAAACCCGGCCGCACCCCCTCTTCCCTGATCAGTCGTATCACTTCCAAAAGCGCTGTGGGCGCGTTTCCAACAGCCACCACGGCCCCGTCCAGATCATGGGCGCAATCGCGGAAGGCCGCAAGCGTGCGTGTCACCCCGTTTTTTTGGGCCAGCTCCAGGCTCCGCGGGTTGGAAGCTGGGCATACCACCTCATTGCCGTGCCATTCCAGGCGCCAGGGAGAAAGACCTGCCTGAATCATCCTGGTGTCGGCATATATGCGGGCCCCCTTGCTCAGGGCTTCGATCCCGCTGGCGACAGCATCCGGGGTGAAACGCAGCCTGTTGGCGTAGTCGAAATCGCCGGTCGTATGGATGATCCGGCGAATTATCTGCCACTGATCGTTTGCGAAAGAATGCCGGCCCATCTCCTCGTCGATGATCCGAAAACTTTCCACTTCTATTTCTCGTCCGGCCTTTACCAGGCCGGAGCGCTCTCGCCGTCCGTTCGGAGGAAATTGCAGTATCACCTTGGTTCACCTCGAATTTGCTTTTAGGAAAAATTTGGGAAAAAGAAAAGTACACTATCCTGTCGGGAAGATCAATGTTGATGAAGGGCCGGTGAATCGGTGAATGGGTGAATCAGTGAATGGGAAAAAACATGCAAATCATAGGCCGGTGAATCGCTCACTCGCTTTTCTCCGTGCTCTCTGCGTCTCTGCGGAGGATTTGTTCCGAAGACATGCCCCGGCGGTGGCCGGTGAATCGGTGAATGGGAAAAAAGAAGCAAATCATAGGCCGGTGGATGGGTGAATCGGTCCCTCGCTTTTCTCCGCGCTCTCCGCGTCTGTGCGCTGGATTTGTTCCTTCTCCGCCGGAAGCGTGAAAAAAAAGGTTGATCCCGAAAACATGCCCCGGCGGGGGCTTTCCACCCAGATGGTTCCGCCATGGTTTCGCAGGATGTGCCGGCAGATCGCAAGCCCCAGCCCCGTGCTGCCGGCCTCTTTACCCCGGTGTCTTTCAACCCGGAAAAACCGTTCGAATATCCTCTGCTGGTCCTGCCGTGGTATCCCGGGGCCGCAGTCGCCCACTCCTATCGTCACCTTGCCGCCCTGCTCACGACAAAAAACCTCCACCTTGCTTCCTGGCGGACTATACCTCAGCGCATTTTCCAGCAGGTTGCGAAACACCTGCACCAGTTGATCGAAATCGGCCCGCACTAACGGTCCTTGCGGCGGAAGATCGTTTTGAATCTGCACGTTCCTCTGTTCGGCCAGGGGGGCGCACGCTCTCAAGGCTTCGGCCAGGACTTCGCCGGCCCTTACCGGCCCGATGTCGCTGGTACTGTGGTAGTCCTCCACTCTTGCCAACTGCAGCAGGTCATTTACAATCTTGATCATGTTGTCCGTGTTTTTCAAAATGACTTCCAGACAGGAATTGCGTACCTCCGGGTCGTTTTCATCCGAGAGCAGCATTTCCGTATAGCCCTTGATGGAAGTGAGCGGGGTTCGCAATTCATGGGAGGCGTTGGCCACGAAATCCCGCCTGACCTTTTCCAGTCTTTTGAGCTCCGAGATGTCATGGAGGGCTATGATCGCGCCGTATTCACCCGCCGACTGTTCGACCCGGACGATATGAACATGATAGAAACGGGCCGCTCCTATGTTCACTTCACTGTGAAAAGAATGTATCTCGTTTGTGAGCACCCGGTTGCAGGCCGCCTGGAGTTCCGGGATGCGAATCAATTCCAGGGGCCTTCGCCCCTTGAGTTCGGGCACCGAGGAAAACATGCTCCTGGCCGCGCGGTTGGAGGAATTTATCCTGCCCGCCGAATTGAGCACCAGGATCCCTTCCTCTATGCCGTCCAGGATGCTTTCCAGCTGTGATTTTTGTTCGGTGATCGTTTGGATGAAAGATTCGACGCGCTCGGCGTTTTCTCTGATCGATTTGGCCAGGGGATAGAGATATTGGCCGGGGTAGAACTGGGCGAGGGCCCTTACTTTGCCCTGCCCGATGCAATCGGCGGCCTCTGCCAGGATGCTCACCGAATGGTTTGTTCTTATCAGGAAAATGAGGTTCGTCAGGGCCAGGAAAAAACCGGCGGCTATGACGACGTATTGAACGACGGCCAGGTTGTCCACCGTGCAGCTGTTGCGGTAGAGGGCCGACACGAAGAGGGCCGTGAAGAACAAGGTCCACACAAGAAGCAGAAGAGCGATTTTGAGTCTAAATTCAGGGCGCATATCAAGTCCGAAATCTATATCCCACACCGCGCACTGTTTCTATCCAGTCCGCGCAGGAGAGCAGCTTTTGCCGCAGCCGGCGTATATGAGTGTCCACCGTGCGGGCATACCCTTCGAAATGATATCCCCACACTCTGTCGAGGAGTTGTTCTCGGTTTAGAACCTTTCCCAGGTTATTTATCAACTCCGAGAGCAGTTTGAACTCTGTTGCGGTAAGAACGATTTCCTGCCCTTCGATCTTGACGCGGTGCGCTTCGAAATCTATTTCCATGCCCGATTTATTGAAGATCGCTTTGGGATGGTATTCATGGCCCGAGCGGCGCAAAATTGCTCTCACCCGCAAAAGCAGTTCCCGCGGGCTGAAAGGCTTTACGACGTAATCATCCGCCCCGAGTTCCAGGCCGATAACGCGGTCTATTTCCTCCCCGCGAGCGGTCAGGATCAGGACTGGAACGTCGGCCGTGCGCGGTTCGCGCTTCATTTCCCGGCAGACTTCAAAACCGTCGATCCCCGGAATCATCAAATCCAGGATGAGTAAATCGGGCGGCTGCCTGCGAATCAGGTTCAGGGCATCATAGCCGTTTTCGGATAGCGCCACCTCGAAGCCTGCTTTTTTCATCGTAATGGCCAAAAGCTGCGCTATATCGTGATCGTCTTCCACAACCAGAATTTTCGACGGATTCATCTGTCCCTCGCTGGGGTAGGCTCTTTAGACCGGCAGTATAACATGGATTTCCCCATGGCCGGTGATCCGGGATTACGATTATACGACAACCAATAACAAAGGACCCCTGTTTGACCCCCACCTCCGACATACCGGGGAGGTAGCATCCCGCGATTCTACAGCCGGTTGTGTTACGGTTGCGTGACGGCCGTGTTACGTAATGACCAATTTTGGGACAAACCTCTTCTGGAAAGGCGCCGGCGGATGCCGGTTTCGCCACATCGACTCACTTTCTCTCAAAAAGGAGGGTTCCGTTGGAAACGAAGTGCAGTGTAATCGTATTTTGAAATTTTCTCCCCCAATAATAACCGACATTTCTGGCCTATTTGAAATTAACCGATATCTTCATCACTATTTCGCTAAAGTATAGGTGTCGATCGACCGAATACAGATTTGAGATTTTTTCCAACGATAGGTGTTGACTTGCTCTATTATTTTTCCTATTAGGAGAAAAAACCTGAAAATAATTAGGTATAATACCAACTGACATCCGGCGATTGGGCTGTTTTTGTCGGGAGCGAAAAATGAAGAAACTTCTGGACATTGCGGCGGAGATCGTTCAGGCCCAAGCGTCGGTGGCACAGCTGTCGGCCGAACAGATCGAGCAATCTCTGATCAAGACCTTCTCGACTCTCCAAAGGATGCGGCAAGCTGAAGAGAAGGGGCTGTTACTGGAGGGCGAACCTGCCGGGGCGATGCCTGTGGTGGAGACCGGGCCGGCGCCAAGGCAACCGCGGGAATCCATTCAGGATGAAAGGATTTTTTGCCTGGAGTGCGGAACGCAGATGAGGCAGCTGACCTCCAAACACCTCAGCGAGCACAACCTTACGCCTAAAGAGTACAAGCAAAAGTGGGGATTTTCCATGAAACAGCCTCTTTCGGCCAAGTCTTTGACTAAAGCTCGGAGCAAAGCGGCCAAGAAAAGAGGCCTTCCTCCCAACTTGGTCAAGTTCTTGGAGGAAAAGAAACGAAAAATGGTCGAGGCTGCCGTTGCGCTCGATTTGGGCAACGAGCGGAAAGAGGGCAAGTCTTCTGTGAAAACAAGTCCCAAAGCGGGCAAAACCGCCTAGTTTGGGCTCACTAGGGGCCTTTTACGACCAAAGTGGTTTTGCCGCTCTTAGGGCCACCGAGCTTCGGTCTGTGAGAAGCGGCGGCGGGTCGGAAAAAATTATCGGTAAAACAACCGCCGGGGCGTTGAAAAAAATTGACGCGGGCCTCAAAATCATATACTCACGCTCAGTTTGCCTGATATAATGAAACCCTCTCTCCGGGAGGATTTCTCCTTTCTGGCAAAACCGTTTTCATTTAGTGGTGGATCGCCTCCTTGACAACGAGAATGCGGCTATTTAGGGTTTATCCAGGTTCCCCAGAGAAAGTTTTTTGCCCTGAAAAAGAATCGAGCCTTCAGGCCTGATTCGGCAGGTTTCAAGAAACCCGTAATTCCAATGTTCTTAGGTCGAGAGATGTGAAGTATTCCTCCCATCGGGGGGAGTTTATTAATTTTTCTTATGGCGCACCCTTGTGCGAAAAGGGAAAGGTATGCAGATCGAGTATAAGAATATCGATCCAAAACTCGTTGTAAACGAGATCAGAAACGGCAGGTCGCTGGAGTCGGTCCAAAAAGTCTTTGGCTTGAGATTTAAAAGCGAGGTCCAGGATCTCTACCTTAAAGGACTCATGGAACTAGGGGAAATCCCCCAGGTCGAATTCAACAGGCCTGCCACCGCAATCACCCAGATGAACCAGGCGCCTGTCATTACGGTCCCGCAAAACCAGGATAGAGTTCCCTTCCGCAAGCGGGAACGCCAAAGACAGCCGGTGTCCAATCCCACCGTGGTGATAAAGACCGGCAATTTCCGAACTATCGGCCAAAGCGGAAGTGTCACGCTCAACAAAGCGCTTTTGATCGAGATGCTGGGCTTCAAGGTGGGCGATTCTTTCGAGATTTACAGAGAAGACGACATGGTGGTGTTAAAGAAGTCCGCCAATCCTCTGTGAGTCCGCGGCAGTCTCCTGCACTCCCCACTTCCCGCGAGGACGAGCGTTAGATTTTCTTTCTGAGATTATTGAGGACATGCATGAAGCGCCACATGGCGGTAAGGTTGGTGCCCAATGCCAGAACTATCAGTACGCCTTTCAGAGCCAGGTCCGTGGCCCAGGCAGCGGAGAAGCCCCAGGCCATTAGATTCAGGAGCGGATTCAGGATTGCCCCGGCGCCAAGCAGTATGATCCGTTCTCCTCTCTGGAATGCCCCGCCAAGGCATCTTTCACCCAGCCCTTCGGCCCTGGCCCGGGTATAGCTGACCATGAGAGAACCGAAAAGAATGAGCAGGATGAGCAGCAGATAATGTGTTCTGGCGTAATGGCGATAGAAGTAGAACCAGATGCCCAGGTAGATTATGAATTCGGTGTACCTGTCCAGCACGGAATCGAGAAAGGCGCCAAAATTTTTGCTCTGCCCGGTGGCCCTTGCCAGTGAACCGTCCAGGGTATCGAGCAGGCCTGTCAAGAGTGTTAACACTCCTCCCAGAAACGGCGAATAAACGAAGGAAAGTCCTGCCAGCATGCTGGCTAAAAAGCCGCCGCAGGTGATGTGATTGGGCGTGAGGTTCCATCCTATCAGTGTTGGAACTATACGCTTTTCGAGAATTTTGTAATAGCCGGTTTCAATTGCGGTTCCCTTGAGCATAATGGCCTTCAGCTGCGGGCAATCCGAAACCGGGGCCGTCCCGGATGCCAAGGTTGAATGGGGGCGTTCGCCCCGCGTACAGGTACCGATACTGGATACCAGATTTGGGCTTTCAGATCAAACCTAAACGGGACGCAGGTCAAACCGCGCCCCTGCCGGCGGCGTCGCCGGAAATCAATATGGCCCAGCTGGCCAGGGGAAGGTCCGGGATTTTTATCGACACTCTTTGGCCTTCGGCTACCGGGGAGTCGCCGGGCGGCAGAAGGGCATAGGCCGGATTGTTTCTAAAAGAAGACATCATGGGTGGGCGCCAGCCGCTTTGCGGCCTGCCCGGCAGGAAAGCGCAAAACGACTCTCGCATTTCCAACACGCCGTCCAGTGCACGGTAGAAGCCTTCCCTTTTTTCCATCGGCCGCATGGCCACGGCTTCCAGCGCGAAATCGGGCGGGAAATTAAGACCCAAATAGCTGCGAATCACCGGCGCTCCAATTTCTTCGAAAATTATTCTGGCAGCCCCCGGGGTCCCGGGCAGGCCGAGGAAAATTCTTCCATTGCCGGTAGCCAGCCCGCTGCCTTTGCCCGGCACGATATTGAGCCGGTCGAAGCGAATTTCCAGGCCCAGTTTTGCCCATACCTCGGAAATGAAATCCTTGCTTCCCTTGCCCATTCCTCCGGTAGTAATCACCAGATCGGCTTGCGCGTTTTGCAGTCGGGAATATATCACCCCGGGATCATCGGGCGCCACTCCCAGTTCGATCGGCTCCCCTCCGGCAACCCTGACCAGGCAGGCCAGCAGCAGGCTGTTGTTGCAAAAGATGGAGACGGATTCGTCGCCGCGTCCCGAGCCCCTCAGTTCGTCGCCGGTGGCCAGGATGGCCACCCTCGGGCGGCGCACCACGCGAATCGACTGCCTGCCCGTGGCCGCGGCGACTCCGATTCGGGTGGGTGTGAGCACGTCGCCTTCCCGCAGGAGGACATCGTTATTTCGGGCTTCACTGCCGGGTGGGATTACCCCCGCGCCGGACAGAACGGGGCCGGTGAAAATGAGGCCCTTCTCACACCGCTCTGCCTCCTCGAAGGGAACCACCGCATCCATGCCGGCGGGAAGCACCCCTCCGGTCATTATCCTGACGCACGTTCCACTGGCGGCCTTCGGGGGGATTTTGCCGGCCGTCGTTTCTTCCCGGGCGACGCGCAGAATCACCGACCGCTCGGGAGATGCCTGAGCGCACTCCGAGCTGATCAGGGCAAAACCGTCCCACCTGGAAAGTGGGTTTGCCGGCATGTCGCATAGCGTGCGGACCGACTCGGCCAGCACCCGTCCAGCCGCCCGGCCCAGTTCGACCGTTTCGGGGACCGGCTTTGCGGCCAGTCCCACTGCCATTTCTCTAGCTTCTTTCAATTCCATCTATCTCAGCCAGGTCGGACATGGTGTTGACGTTTTTGAAACTGAGAGCCTCCGGGTCCACTTTGAGCCACTCGGTCTCGGTAATGGTCTTGAGCCTGATTTTTCGGTAGAAAGCCACCACCTGGAGATTTGCGGGCCCCTGGAGCTGGCGCGCGATGACAGGCAGACATCTGCGGTTGTATGCCGCCAGCAGGGGGTCGAAGAATTCGCCCATTTTGGGCACAACGGCGTCGAAGTTGCCTTTTGCAGCCTCAACGATAAGAGAGGCCATTTCCGGAACCAGGAAGGGCATGTCGGTCGCCTTTACAAAAACCCATTCGCAGGGGCTGAAGAGCAGGGCCGTATAGATGCCTCCAAGCGGTCCCAGGCGCGGAATTATGTCCTGAACCAGCATCGCCCCCGTATCCCGGTAGGGTTCGATCTCGTTTACAACCGCCATGACCGGGTCGCAAAACGGGCGCAACGATTCGATGGCAAGATCGATGAATCGTTTGCCCCTGAACGTCTGCAACGCCTTGTTTTTCCCAAACCGCAGGCTCTTGCCTCCGGCAAGGACGGCTCCCGTTATCAATCCTTGTCTCCCTAAATTATGTGGAGGAATCGATAATTTTAATTATTTCCGCGAATTTTTCATTTTGTTTGACAACTTCAGAGGCGACTTGTTCCAAAATATCGCCGGCCGCCCCGTATCCGGCCTGCCTGGCCCGATTGGCCCACTGCCTGTATGAGCCGGCATGGTCCTCATTGTGACTTATCCAGTGTTCCACCATCTTGCGCAGCCTGCTGGTCTCCGGAGGTTCATCGGAGGTTTTCGCGGCCGCATGCTCGTGCGAATGTTCCTCGTGGTGACCATGGTGTTTCTCGTGAGTGTCGTGCATGAATCGATCCTCCTGTTTTTCTTCTCCAGGTCCGCCCGGGCCGAAGGTTTAGGTTGAGCACGTTTCAAATCGCCACATAAATTCACCGTGTCAAGCGAAGTTTCGGGCGATTGCCCTGCCCGGCGGCCTGCCACTGATTGACCCCGATCTTCTGGTATGATAGCCTTCCAGGTTGTGGAGGTCATCACATGATTCCTTATCCGAATATTGATCCGGTCATATTCTCGATCGGTCCGATCCACGTGAGGTGGTACGGGGTAATGTACGTTCTTGGTTTTATCGCTTCCTATCTTTTGATTCAAAAGCAGGAGCGCTCCAAGCAGGTGGGATTGGTCGGCCAGACGGCCCAGGACCTGATCTTCTATCTGGCGATAGGCGTGATCGCAGGCGGACGGCTCGGCTATATCCTCTTCTACGAATACCTCAACCTGGGCTATTATGTCCACCATCCGCTGGAAATAATAGCGACCTGGCACGGGGGAATGTCATTCCACGGAGGTTTCATCGGGTGCGTTATCGCCGGGTGGCTTTTTGCCAGGCGCAGGGCAATACCCTTTGCCGTCATTGCCGATTCGGCTATCGTCACCGCTCCGATCGGGCTTGGACTGGGGCGGATCGGTAATTTCATAAACAACGAACTGCTGGGCCTCCCCAGTCATGTTCCCTGGGCGATGGTGTTTCCAGACGCGCCGGCATGGGCGGGGGGGGCGGTTGCGCGTCATCCCTCACAACTCTATGAAGCACTCGCAGAAGGTTTGCTCCTTTTCATCATAATGTGGCGACTGAGAAAAAGACAGTTTAAAGACGGCATGATGGTGGCCTTTTTTCTGCTCTTTTACGCCGTCCTCCGGTTTATAGTGGAATGTTTCAAAGAACCGGATCCGCCGCCGCTTGGCTACGTGTTCCATTATCTTACGATGGGACAGGTGTTGTGCATTGCGATGGTCCCCGCGGCCTTTGTCCTGATCTTTTTTTTGAACCGAAAAAAGAGCGGGCAAGCCGTAAGGGCAGGGAAGGCTGGGGCGGCCCACCGCGCCGGCTGATAAGGATTCGCCATGGCCTCCGATCTGATCACAGCTTCTCCACGTTCAGTTTCACACATCAACCGCGAATGGCGTTCGCTCTATGAGGGGGCGAAGAAAGACGCCTCGGGCGCGCTCGCTGTAATTCGAAGCGGGCACAGAGTTTTCATGGGCTCCGGGTGCGGGGAGCCCCAGTGCCTGGCCCAGACTCTGGAGGCAAAACTGCCCAGGCTCTCGGACCTGGAAGTCCTGCACATCCTCACCGTCGGAAAGCCCCGGTTCACCGACGCCGGCCTTGACCAGTGCCGGCTCAAGTCGTTCTTTGTGGCCTCGGCGAACCGCGAAGCCGTGGCCGGAGGCCGAGCCGACTACACCCCCATAAATATGGTGGATATCCCTGGGCTTTTCCGCTCCGGAGCAATGCCGATCGACGTGGCTCTCATCCAGGTATCGCCTCCCGACGACCACGGTTTTTGTTCGTACGGGATAGCGGTCGACATTACCAAGGCCGCCGCCCAGACCGCCCGGTATGTGATCGCCCAGGTTAATCCCATGATGCCCCGCAGCCTTGGAGATTCCTTCATCCACGTCAGCCATATCGACGCGTTCGTCGAGCACGAGGAACCGCTTCTGGAAGTGAGGCTGCCGATCATGAACCAGATCGCCCTGGATATCGGCAGGCACGTGGCCGGGTTGGTCGAAGACGGCTCGACCATCCGGGCGGGGGTGGGAAGCATTTCGGTTGCCTCGCTTTACGCGCTGGAAAACAAAAAAGATCTCGGCGTCCACACCGACATGCTGACCGACGCCTACCTTCACCTGGTGAAAAAGGGGGCAATAACCAACGCCCGCAAAACCCTGCATCCCGGAAAAATTGTGGCAAGTTTTTGCCTGGGAACCCGCGAACTCTACGATTTCGTGGACAACAACCCCATGGTGGCCCTCTATCCGGTCGATTACACGAACGATTTCGCCGTTATCGGGGAAAACGACAGAATGGTGACCATCAATTCAGCCCTGGAAGTCGATCTGTCCGGGCAGGTCTGCGCGGATTCGTTGGGCTATGAAATATACAGCGGAGTTGGCGGGACGATTGACTTTGTGAGGGGCGCCAAGGGGTCGCGGGGCGGTAAAGCGATCATGGTGATGCCTTCCACGACATTTGACTCCTCCCGGTCGAGGATCGTTCCGGCTCTCATGGAAGGCGCCGGGGTGGTCACCACGCGCGGCGGCGTGGAATACGTCGTTACGGAGTACGGGGTGGCGGCCTTACAGGGCAAGAGTCTGAAAGAGCGCGCGCTGGCGCTCATCTCCATAGCTCATCCGGACTTTCGGGACGAACTCATGGAAGCCGCCGGAAAGATCAATTACCTGGATAAGGATGCCAAGCGCTGGGCTGGAACCAGCGCCATCTATCCTCACGAGTGTGAGCATTCTCATGATTTGCCGCGAGTGGGAAAGGTGTTCTTCCGGCCTTCCAAACCGATCGATGAGCGCGCCGTGAAGGAGTTTTTCTATTCACTGCCGCGCACCGAGGCCTACCTGCGGTTTCCCACTCTTCTAAAGGCTTATCCGCTCTATGACGTCAAAGCCATTGTGAACACCGATTATCACCGGGAGATGTGCGTCCTGGGCTTCGCCGGGGAAAAGGATACCGGAAGGATCATATCGCTTGCCCATTATCACTTGGATGAGGATGCGGTCACGGCTGAGCTCGATTTTGCCGTTCACCCCGACTTTGGGCGCGGCGGTGTAGCCACTGCCATGATTCGCCATATGGCGCAAAGGGGCGCCGCAAGAGGCATAAAGACCCTCATTTCATACGTCTCCGTTGGAAATGAGCCGGCCTTCGGGGTTTTTGAAAAACTGGGCTTCGCGGTGGACCGAGCCCTTTCGGGCGGCGTTTATGAAATAAGGGTCCGGCTGGATCAGCCCGTAGCCGTCCGAACGCTCTAAACAAATCAAATGGACCGGCTGGAGTTTCTGGAAAAGCGGATCGGCGAGCTTGGCCAAAGAATCGATGGACTGGAGCGCAGCGTCCAAACGCTTTCCGGCCTGACAAGACACCCGGTCGAGCATCACCTGTGGCAACTCGGATTTCCGGTGATGAGCCACGGGAGCGGGGTTCAACTTCTCTTCCCGTCCGCCATCACCGACTCGTCGCTTTCCCGTTTCTACGCAATGATGAAGCGGTACTCCTTCCGGCTTTTTATAAGGGACCTGATCCAAAACCCGGAGGGAAACGATTGGTCCGCGCTCACCCGATATTGTTCCCTTCGCACCGTCGGGTCCTACCTGGAAGCGCTGGCCGGGCTGGGTATAGTCTCGCTTGCCGCTGAGGGCTACCGTCTCCTGCGGAAGGTCCCAAGCTTTGGCCCCACACTCGAATGGTTCGTCTGTGAGACTCTGAGGCGGGAGTTTCTCGCCCCGGCCATTTTCAATGTCAAGCTTGAAAATACCAGGCTGGGCGGGGACTACGACGTCATCTCGGTTGTGGCCGGACGGTTGGTCTACGTGGAAGTGAAGTCTTCGCCGCCCCGGGGCGTGGAACTGCAGGCCGTGGAAGCGTTTTTGGGACGGCTGAAAGACCTTGGCCCGTCCATTGCGGTTTTGCTGGTCGATACCGAACTGCGCATGAGCGACAAGCTGGCGCCTCTGCTGGCGGGGGGGTTGGAACGCGAAGGAAAGCAGGGGCCTGACTGGGCGGTTCATAGGCTTGTAAACGAAGTTTTCCACGTTCGCCATTCCATTTACGTCACAAACAGCCGAAAAGGGATCTACAGCAACCTGCGGACCTGTTTTCGTGATTTTGTGCTGCGAGAGGGGCAGGGAAGGCAATCCTCAGTGTGAAGTCCAGGACCTGGCGCCGGAGTTGTGCCTGCCGGTTCGCAGGGTTACGGGACGCCCGCCGTTTACCTCGCTTCCCACAGGACACCCGGAATCCAGGAAAAGCCGGCCCGGGGTCAATGTTGTTGAGTTAAGCGACTCAACTGTGCTGCTCTTTTTTGAGCTGCTGCTCCTTTTTGAGCGACGATCGTGATCCCGAAGGGATCAAAGCCATTAGCCGGGGGTTGAGGCCGTGAGGCCGATACCCCCGGAAAGGAACAAAAGAGAAGACGACGACCCCGTGAGGGGTCGCAGATCAAAACCATCAATCAAGATATCTCTGATCATATTGAATCCCACCCGACGCGGCCATACTCGATGCCGTTGAGTTAAGGCTGCGTCATCGACAGGGCGAAGGTCAAAAGAGCAGGGGGTGGGGGGACATGAGCCCCGCAGGATCTGGATCGCAGGCTTGCAGCCCGCGATCCGGAACGACGGCGCCGGTGGCGCAAAAGTCTATTTTAGCTATACCCCCTATAGCCCCATATGACCGAGCTGGTTACTGCCGGGTCGAACATGGTTCGTTCCCTTGCTGGAGAGGAGGATTATTCCTGATTGAAGATCGGCCGATCAGGAATAGGACGAAAATGAGATAAGCCCAGACCAGAAAAAGCCAGATATAGGCGCTTCGAGGCTGCTCCAGCCAGGACATGTCAACAATGGGCCAGTTCAATAACATCAAACCCAGGAAGAACCACAATACTTGAAAATCGAACTGCCTCAAAAGGTTTGCCGGTCGTTCCATCTCTTGTTTTCCTCAGGTAATAAGCATGTGGACAGGGAGGGCGCCCCGGGGCGTCACGCCAAAACCTCCGGCGTGAAATACATATCGGCAGAAATGACAAATCACTTGACCGGGGGGGCAAAAAAATGAAAATGCCTTCCGCAGCCCGGTAAATACCGCGTCGATGGGAAAAGTTGTCCGGTGGTGCGCGTCTTGCGACAAAGCTCAGCATAAGGGTTTTAAAGCGGGTGGTGAGCGCGACGTGGAACTACATCGACCATCCGAAAGGATATCACGGTGGAGAGAAGTCTGAGGAACTATCGGATCAAGGGATAGGCGCCTTAATCAACGGGGGAGCTGACCGGTCAAACTTTTTTCGCCGCGACCAGCCGGGCGAAATGCTCGAAGGATCGGTCATAAGTCCTTTCGGCATCGGGAGGAAAGCAGCACCCGGGAAGCTCCCGGTTTTTCACATGATATTGGATGCACTCGCAGCAAAGACCGTTTTTAGGGCATCCGCTGTAAGTACAACCGCACCTGGCGCTGTTTTGTTCTTTCTTGCATTCCATTTCGTGAACTTTCTTCTACAGGCGTAAAAAGGTTACAGCTGGCTGCGCCGCATTCAGCCCGCCCCGCGCCGGTCCATCGTTTTGTCTCTCATCCGAAGTCGCGTTCAAGACGCGTCAAACAGATGGGTTTCCATCCCACAGCGCCTATCCACGAGCCGGCGTAGGATCGGGCTGTAGGTTGGGCTAAGCGTAGAGACTGTGTCTTGAGAGAAATTCGCAAACCGGGCTGTCGGAACCTGTGAGGGGGCGGCAAGGTTGTTGATAAGCGACTCAACTGGAATCGGTGCTGCTCTTTTAGAGCGACGATCGTGATCCCGAAGGGATCAAAGCCATTAGCCGGGGGTTGAGGCCGTGAGGCCGATACCCCCGGAAAGGAACGAAAAAGAAGACGACGACCCCGTGAGGGGTCGCAGATCAGAACCATCAAGCAAGATATCTCTGATCATAGTGAATCCCCGGGTGGCACGGGCAAGCATTGCCCGTGCCG
>JARLHP010000292.1 GCA_031292195.1 Syntrophobacteraceae bacterium | reverse complement strand
TTCTTTGTGTTGTGTTGGGGGGGGGGGGGGCGGGCGGGCGGCACCTTGAGGGGGGGGCCCGGGCTGGGGGGCGGGGGGGGGGGGCACCCCCCGCGCGCCCCCCCCCCCCCCCCCCCGCCGCGCCCGGCCGCCGGGGCCCCCCCGCGCGCGCGCCCGCCCCGGGCGGCCCCCCCCCCCCCCCCCCCCCCCCCCCCCCGCCCCCCCCCCCCCCCCCGCTCCTACAAAGCAAGGCATCTCCCGGAAACGATTCTCGGACAGCCTCCTAGGCGATCCCGGCTGCGGCGGCACGCCGCCCGTATATAAAATAGTATACAAATTGCAGCAAAAATGGTTTACTCACAGGCCTCATTTGCCAGCTGGTTTCACACTCGCTGTGGCGGTGCGCAAGTAAAATCCATTGATTAGCACAAAAGGAGGAAATATGGAGCAGCCGTTGGTTTTGGAAGAACGATCGGAAAAGATCTCAATTTTGAGGCTCAACCGGCCCGAAATGATGAATTCTCTTAACTTCGGCTTGCTGCGGGCGCTGGCCGAAAAGGTCGAAGCCCTGCAGTGGGACCAGGACGTAAGGGTCATCATTATTTCGGGAGCAGGGGAAAAAGCCTTCTGCGCCGGCGCGGATCTTAAAGAGAGGGCGACTCTTCCCGAAGACCAGGTTAGAAAATTCATCTTCACACTGCGCGAGCTTTTTACATTCATCGAGTACATGAACAAACCCGTAATCGCGGCCGTAAACGGGATCGCTCTGGGTGGCGGGACCGAACTCTCCCTGGCCTGCGACATCCGGATAGCTTCCCGGAACGCCACCATGGGGCTAACCGAAACCCGGCTGGCCATTATACCGGGCGGGGGCGGCACGCAGCGTCTGCCCCGCATCGTGGGGCGCGCCAAGGCCAAGGAGCTGATATTTACCGGCAGGCGCATCGACGCGGCCGAAGCTCTTTCCATCGGCTTGGTAAACAAGGTGGTCCCTTCCGAGCGCTTGATCGACGAGTGCCTGGAAATGGCCGGGATGATCTGTGAAGCCGGCCCCGTAGCCATCACCCAGGCCAAGTTCGCCATAAACTACGGCCTGGAAGTAGATCTCAAGTCCGGGCTGGCCATAGAATCAAACGCCTACTGGGTCACGATTCCCACCGAAGACCGCACCGAGGGGCTCACGGCCTTCCGGGAAAAGAGAAAACCGGTCTACAAAGGAAAGTAGGGGCCGGGCTTGGAACACAATCCGGAAAACCGCCTCACTCCAACCGTTTTGTCGGACGGCGAATTCCATATTCTAAAACACATCGGAGACGCCGTCCTCATTACCTCCCGGGACGGTACGGTGGTCTACGCGAACGATGCCTGCTGCCGCATCATGGGGCTGCCCGCGGAGAAGTTCGTTCGCCGAAAACTGGCCGAGACCGAAGCGGATTCCCTCACCCTGAAGGCCATGGCCAACCGCACCGAGGTGGTCAACGTCAGAAAATACGTCGAGACCCTCAAAAGGGGCGTGACCTGCTCGGTGCTCCTCCTGCCTTCGCCCGATGACTTCGCCTGCTCGGTTACGATCATGAACATGGTCCACCAGGAGGCCGCCGAAGCGGACTTCCAGGCCAGGCAGCGCTACGTGGAATCCTGCCTGGATGCCGGAATAGCGCGGGCCGCCGACCTGCCCGCGCCCTTTGACAAGCTCGTTGGGACCTCCGGCCCTTTCCGGGCCGCCCTGTATCTGGCCTACAAGGCCAGCAGGGCGGACTTTTCCGTACTGGTTACCGGGGAATCGGGCGTGGGAAAGGAACTGCTGGTCCGGGCCATCCACGAATCGAGCAGGAGATCCGGTCTCGAATTTGTGAGCATCAACTGCGCCGCCATTCCCGGCACGCTGATCGAATCGGAGCTGTTCGGCTACGCTTCGGGCAGCTTCACCGGGGGAAGAAAGGAAGGCAAAAAGGGCCTCTTCGATCTGGCGGACAAGGGAACCCTTTTTTTCGATGAAGTGGGCGATTTCGAACTCAACACCCAGGCCAAGATCCTGCGGGTGCTCGAAGAGGGGGAGTTCCGGAGGGTGGGGGATCAAAAGTGTATACCTGTTGATACACGCATCCTGAGCGCCACCAACCGGGACCTCGCCCGCATGATGTTGGAGGGAAAGTTTAGAGAAGATCTCTATTACCGCCTGAATACCATGACCATACACGTGCCGCCCCTGCGGGAGCGGGGCGGGGATATCGAGTTGCTGGCCGCCCATTTCCTTGCGGCCCTCTGCCGAAATTACAAAAGGCAGGTCGAGTTCAGCCGGAATACGATGGACATCTTTTTTGCCCATCCCTGGCCGGGCAACGCCAGAGAGCTGCGAAGCGTGGTGAGCTATGCCCTGAACATGTGTGATGCGGACGTGATAGAACCCGCCGATCTGCCCCACTACCTGCTGATATCCGAAGGTAGAGCCGAGCTCGACCGGCGGATTCCCGCCTCCGGGCGGGAACCGGAGAACCTCCGGCCCGGTTTGCTCTATAAAACCGTCATGGACGCCTTCGAAAAGGACCTGATCGAGGCCATCCTCAAAAGATACCCCAGCAGGACCAGGGCCATGGAAGCCCTGGGACTCAGCCGCCGCTCCTTTTACCTCAAGCTCAAAAAACACTCCATCTCCTGACCCCCCACACACTCGCCCTGTGTACAAAAGGTAACACACCCTCTTTTTGTTACCGCTGGTATACACTTTAGAGTCCAAACCGGGCAGGAATCGACGCCGCCCACCTCGCCGCCTTAGGCAACCCCCGGGCCAGGACCAAGAAAGTTCGGCCACCCGGCAGAATCGCCCAAATGGTATGTGAGGCCGAAAGGCGGACTGCTTTTCCTGGCCGAAACCGGCTGGCGCGCCGCCCTTTTGGCTTCCCGCCCGGGACCGAACGTGGGGCTGGAACGGTTCTTGCCTAAGTGAACCGCATCGGATGTTACCCGTGGTCGCCGGGAAGTCTTCCGGGCGGGCGCGAATTTGAGGTTTTCGATGCCGGATATCGGCCGAAAGTATCAAGGTTCATGAGAAGCGATGTGGAACTGATTGAGATCGGGCCAAGGGAGGGGTTGCAGTATCACCCGCGCTATATCCCTGCCGCACAGAAGATCGCCCTGGTGAACATGCTCTTTGAGAGCGGTTTCCGAACCGTTGAGGTCGCCTCTTTCGTTCATCCCAAAGTGGCGCCTCAAATGAAGGATGCGGTGGAGGTGCTGGCCGGTATCGAGCGCGCCAAAAGCGGTGGGGGGCAGGAGAGGATCAAGCAGGTGCTCGTTCCAAACGAGATGGGATGCCGCAGCGCGATCGCCTGCAAAAGCGATGAACTCTCGGTGTGGGTCTTTCTGGCCGACCGGTTGAGCTATTCGACCCTAAACCGGGGCATTGCCGAGACCCTCAAACGGATCAGCACCATATGCGAGATTGCGGGGGCAAACGCGGTCAAAACCAGCGCCTATGTGGGGGCGGCCTTCGGGTATCCGGGGGAGGACGCCGGCCACTACGAGAACTTGTCCGCCATGGTGGCCAAGCTGGTTCAACTGGGCTGCTCCGAGGTATGTCTTAACGACGAACTGGCCATGGCCAACCCGGTCACCGTGCGCGAGCATCTGCGGGTGTGCCTGTCCGAGGTGGAAGCCTCGAAACTGGCGGTCCATTTCTATGACAACCGGGGTATGGGGCTGGCCAACGTTTTCACCGCCTACGAGTCGGGGGTGCGCGTTTTCCGATCGAGCCTGGGCGGGGCCGGTGTCCACAGCTATTTTGGATCGCTCATTTCGGATAAATCCCCGCCAAAGAGCGACCCGCACGGCCTGGCCACCGAAGATATAGTCTATGGTTTCGAAGAGATGGGCATTGCGACCGGGATAGACATCGATCGTCTGATCGAGTGCGGTCGTTTTCTGGAAAAACTTGTGGGAACGGAGTTGCACAGCCGGGTGCGTTCGAGCGGGCTTAGCGGCGAAACGCTAAAGCGCGCGATAACCGGTCTTTGCGGACTCCCCGGGCCGGGTGTCGATGCGGCGCAGCGGGCAGACCGAAACGCGAACCATTGAAATCGGAAGTGAGCAGGATGGAGGTATATTATGGAAGACGATGAACGAACAGAGCGCCTGAAGCATTGGGAAGAACAGGACGCCATTGTACTGGAGCGGCGCAAGGAGGCCTACGATATAGGCGGGGAAAAGCAGATCAGCCGCCTTAAAAAGCAGGGCAAAAAAACGATGCGCGACCTGGTGCGAATGCTGATCGATCCGGGCACCGAGTTTTTCGAACTCGGGCTGGATGCGGGCTATAACATCGGGGACGTAAAGCTCTACGGCGGAGACGTCTACAACTCGGAAAAACGGGGCCATATTCCCGGCGGAGGCGTGGTAACCGGTATCGGAGTCGTTCACGGTAAAGATTGCATGATTTTTGCCAACGAAAACCGCCTTGCAGCGGGGAGCTATTTCCCCATTACACTCAAAAAACACATGAGGGCGCAGGCCATCGCCGAGCGTCTTCAACTGCCCTGCATCTACATTGCCGACTCGGGCGGAGTCAACCTGCCGCTGCAGTTGGGCTGCTTTGCCGACGACGGCCATTTCGGCACCATGTTCTACAACATGTGCCGCATGTCGTCCAAAGGCATTAAGCAGTACACGCTTTCCACGGGCGGAAACACCGCGGGCGGCGCCTATATCGTCTATCTCGCCTCGGAATCGATCATGATCGAAAAGCTGGCCTTCGCCTTCCTGGCGGGACCTCCCATGGTGAAGTCGGCCATCGGGGAGACGGTGACGGCCGAAGACCTGGGCGGGGCCTATGTTCACACCCAGCACTCGGGCGGGTGCGACCATTTGGTGAAGTCTCAGCAGGAAGGGGTCTTGAAGATTCGCGACATCATGGAGTTCGAACCTTCGCAACCCCTTTATTGCGAGCGAAGAAAGCCCCGGGAGCCCCGGTTCGATGTTCGGGAAATGATGCGTTCGACCCCCATCAACACCTACAGCGCCATCCCCATAAAAGACACCCTCAAGTGTATCGCCGACGATTCCTATTTCCATGAATACAAGCCCCTCTACGGCATGGCCAGGGGGCAGTCGATCATTGTCGGCAAGATGTGGCTGAAAGGCATGCCCGTAGGCGTTGTGGCTTCCAACGCGACCGGTATCATTTACTCCGAAGCGGCCCAGAAGGCCACCGAATGGATGATCCGGTGCGGCAACTCGAAGCTGCCGGTGATTTTCCTGCAGGGCTCCCCCGGCTACATGGTGGGCAAGCAGGAAGAGTGGGGCGGGATAGGCAAATACGGCGCCGACATGGTGCGCGCCTGCAGCGCCCTGAACGTTCCCAAAATTCAGCTGGTGATCGGGCCCGACCACGGCGCGGCAAACTACGGCATGTGCGGTAGGGGCTTCAAGCCGGTCTTTTGTTTTACCACCATGAGGGGCCGCACTACGGTGATGTCCGGAAAGACCGCCGGCTTCGTCATGGAGACCATCCGCAGGAAGAACATCGTCGACAAGGGCGAAAAGGTCGATGAGGAGGAGATGGCGAAATTCCGCCAGATGATGATGGAGCGCTACGATGCCGAAGGGCATCCCTTTCTTACCGGTTCGTTGTTGTTTCATGACGGAATCATCACTTTCAGCGAGATACGTGAAAAGCTGGCCAGGGCCCTAGAGCTTTGCTACCGCGTGCCCATCGATAAGTCCGACTGGGGAGATCTGAAGGTGTAACACTCAAACAAAAAAGGAGACATTTGCCATGACCGAATACGATTACTGGAAGATCTTTCCCAGAATGCCCAAGAAGGTGATCATCGGCGACATAACCGTGCGGGACGGCTTTCAGCACGAAGAAAAATTCATCTCCACCAACGCCAAGATCTTTTATGCCCAGGAGATGATCCTGGCGGGCGCAAAGGAAATCGAGGTCACAAACCTTGGCAACCCCGCAGGCATTCCGCAGTTCCGGGACGCCGAGGAGGTCATGACGGCCCTTCGTAGCGACGCCTTCAAGAAGCGGTGTGAAAGAAAGGGCGTCGATTACTCTTCGGTGGTCATGACCGCGGTGACCATCCGCGAAGCGGCCGTGGACAGGGCGGTCGAGCTGCAGAAAAGAGGAATAGGCCCGGACCGGGTGCTCATGATGGTTTCCACCGATCCCGAGCACCATTTCGCCAATTCGGGCACGACCCTTTCCCAATACTGGCGGGAGGCCGAACGCTGCATCAAGAAGGCGGCTGATGTGGGCATGACGATGTGCGGCACGGTCAGCACCATCTGGGGGAGCCCGATTACCGGCGCCACCAAACTCGAAGACGCCGTCGAGTTCACCAAGCGCTGGCTGGCCATAGGCGCCAACGACATCGAGCACGCCGACCACGACGGTTCGGCCTCCGCGGCCCAGGTCTACCGCTATTTTTCGATGATCATGGACGCCATGCCCGATCCCGACGCCCATCTCTGCCATCTCCACGAGACCAAGCGGGTGGCCTCGGCCTCGGTTCTGGCGGCCCTCCAGGCCGGCATATACCGTTTCGAGGGCACCATTGGCGGCCTGGGCGGCCAGCCCTCCAACTTCCTGGACGACTGCCCGGTAAGGGGAACCGGCGAATATTACTATAAAGATGCCAGGTATGTCGGACTCATCACCCTCGAAGACCTGGTGGTGATGATCGACGAACTGGGCATCGAGCACGGCTACGATGTGGACCGGGTCCTGTGGCTGGGCTCCAAAATGGAGAAGACCGTCGGGCGAAGGCTCCGTTCGGAGGCCATGTGTAACGGCCGCACCCTCAAAGAGGGCCATATGCAGTACGCCCGGCCGGGCCTGTCCAAGCTGATCGAAAAACTGGGGGAAAAACCGGGGTGCCTCGTGCCTTCCGAGTGGAGCCCCACGGCCGTTCTGCCCGAGAAGTGGGGACCGGCCGCGTGGAAAAAGGCCTAATCAGGGCGGCGTGACGCCGCTGACCGCTTGCCAAGCCCCGATCCGCCCGACCGGCTGCGCCGGCGGGCGGATCGGCCGGGGCGGGCGCCACCGCCTGTTGCCGAAGTAGGGTGGGCAAAAGCGTAGCGTTGCCCACCGTTCAAACTTCCGGATGGACACTAACTACGGGGGGACGTAATGAAAGAAACAGCCACCTCTGCGGCCGAAAAGAGAAAGCCGCTATGGGTACCGTCGGCGGAGTGGAAAAGCAAAGCCAACGTGACCCGTTTCATCGACTTTGTAAACCGGACCCACGGGCTCAATATTGAAGGCTATGGCGACCTCCACAAGTGGTCGGTGGACAGGATACCGGAGTTTTGGGCCGCGGTCTGGGACTTTGTGGAAATCAAAGCCTCCCGAAAATACGATCAGGTCGTGGGCGACCTTTCACGATTCCCCGGAACGCAGTGGTTTCCGGGCGCCAAGCTGAACTTTGCCGAAAATCTTCTGAGATTTCGGGACGACCATCCGGCGTTCATCTTTCGGGGCGAAAACAATAAATCGGCCTCGATGACCTATGGTCAGCTCTATACCGCGGTCGCCCGTGTCGCCGGGGCTCTGCGCAAAATGGGTGTGGTCGCCGGAGACCGGGTGGGGGCCTACATGCCCAACCTGATGGAGACGGCCATCGCCATGCTTGCCACTACCAGCATCGGGGCCGTCTGGTCGTCTTGCGGCGCCGAACTGGGCGCCGGGGCGGTGATCGACCGCCTCGGGCAGATCGGCCCCAAGGTGCTTTTCACCGTGGACGGCCAGCTCTACAAGGGCAAGGAAATAGATCTGCTTGCCAACGTGGAAAGGATCGCGGGCGAGATCCCCTCGCTCCAAAAAATAGTCGTTACACCCTACGTGAAAGAGCGGCCTGAAATCGGCCATCTCCCAAAAGCCGTGCTCCTCGGGGATTTCATGGCCGAGGAAGCCTCCGAAATCGAGTTCGAGCAGGTTTCCTTCGACCACCCGGTCTACATCATGTTTTCCTCGGGAACGACCGGAAAGCCCAAGTGCATGGTCCAGGGGCCGGGCGTTGTCGTAAACCAGCTCAAAGAACTGATAATCCACACCGATCTCAAGCGCGAGGACAGGATTTTCTACATCACCTCGCCCAGCTGGATGATGTGGAACTGGCTGATCGGATCACTCGGGGCGGGCGCGACCATCGTGCTCTATGAGGGTAACCCCAACCATCCCGATTCGGGGGCCATGTGGCGGCTGGCGCAGGAGGAAAAGATCACCATTTTTGGCTGCAGCGCCAGCTATCTCAACTATTTGAAAAGTTCGGGGGTAAAGCCGGGGAAAACCTTCGACCTCTCCTCGCTTCGGGCCATGTCTCAAACCGGCTCGCCCCTTTCCGCCGAAGGCTTCGAATATGTCTATTCGGAGATAAAACAGGACATGCACTTCAATTCCATTTCCGGCGGCACGGACATAAACGGCTGCTTCGGGATCGGTTCTCCCATCCAGCCGGTATATGCCGGAGAACTGCAGGGGGCCGGCCTGGGGATGAAGGTCAAGGCTTATGACGAAACCGGCACCCCCGTAACGGACAAGGAAGGTGAACTGGTCTGCGAGGCCCCCTCGCCCTCCATGCCCCTTTATTTTTGGAACGACCCCGACTCTGCCAGGTACAAGGGGGCTTATTTCGACGTCTATCCCGGAGTGTGGCGGCACGGCGACTTTATTGTCATCCACGGGGATTCGGGGGGAATAACCTTCCTGGGACGCTCCGATTTTACGCTGAAGCCTTCCGGAGTGCGCATCGGCCCGGCCGAAATCTATAACGTGGTCGAAAATATCGAAGGTATTATCGATGCCATGGCAATTGGCCAGGACTATAAAGGCGAGCAGCGGATCATTCTTTTTGTCCGAATGGCGGAAGGCTTCGAGCTGACCGACGAACTGCAGGACAAGATGCGCAAGTCGCTGCGAAAGCTTGCCTCCCCGCGCCATGTTCCCAACCTCATCATAGCGGTCCCCGAAATACCCTACACTTTCAGCATGAAAAAAGTGGAGAGCGCGGTGGCCAACATATTTAACGGAAGGCCCGTGACCAACAGGGACGCCCTCAGCAACCCCGAGTCGCTGGAAATTTACGAAAAGCTGGCCCTCAAGCTTCGAGAGTGACCCCCGGGGCCTCAATACGGCTGACTTGAGGCCGGGTCATTGAAAACAAAAGAGCGGGGGTTGGGGGGACAACATGTCCCGCCCAACCCCCCGGACAATTAATAGGTATATATCCACATCCGGAAGGCCCTGGCCTTTTTCGGCGGCGGTTTCGACCGGCGCCTTCCTAAAAACCCGCCCGGCATTCCGCCGCGTGTCGCCACACCCCGTTTTTAAGTCCCGTTTAAGTCCCGCCGCCTTCCACCACCAACACCCCCGAGCCTTCCATCTTGTCCTCTTTAAGGCACAGCAGCGCCCTGTTTGCTTCCCGCAGCGGGAAGAGTTGCACCTGCGGTCGTATGGGAATCTCAGCGGCGATGCGCAGTAGCTCCAGGCCGTCCTGGCGGGTGTTGGCCGTTACACTGTGGATGTTTTTCTCATAGAAAAGGTGTCTTTCATAATCCATTGCCGGCGTAGGCGTCATGTAGATGCCGGCAAGGGCCAGGGTGCCGCCTTTTTTCAAATGCTCCAGGGCTGCGGGGACCAATCCTCCCGCCGGAGCGAATATGATGGCGCTGTCGGCCGGGGCCGGTATTTCCCCGGGGTCTTCTCCCACCCAATGGGCGCCAAGGCTTTTGGCCAGGTCTCTATGTTTTGCCCCCCGTGTGCACACATAGACCTTGCACCCCATGTGGAGGGCGATCTGGATGACGATATGGGCCGAGGAGCCAAAGCCGTATAGCGCCAGGCTCTGTCCGGGGCGCAGTTCGCTTCGCTTCAGACTGCGGTACCCGATTATGCCCGCGCACAAAAGGGGAGGGGCCTCCTCGTCGGAAAACACGTCGGGTAGGGGATAGGCGAATTGCTCGTTAACCACCGCCATCTCGGCGTAACCCCCGTGTTCGTGATAGCCGGTAAACCGGGCGCTCTCGCACAGGTTTTCCCTCCCGGACCGGCAGTAATCGCATTCTCCGCACGTCTGCCTGAGCCACGCGATCCCGATCCTTTGGCCTGTTTTAAACCTGCTCGCCCCCGGTCCCGGCCGGTCGAGAACCCCCACGATCTGGTGTCCCGGAATGACCGGACGGCCCTGAAAAGGCAGTTCGCATTCGACGACGTGAAGATCGGTGCGGCACACGCCGCAGGTCTTTACCCGCACCCTCACTTCTCCCCGGCCCGGGGAGGGGTCGGGGACCTCCTGCCACTTTAGAGGGGCCGATTCCACGGGCGCGCACTTTTCGAGCAACATCGCTTTCATGGTCTGCCTTTCCAGCTTGAAGGTTGATTTGTTTTCGTAAATTCTTCATAATTGCCCCATTCGAAAAATTCAAGGGGAGCCGAATTGACCAACGGAAACGACGCCAAAAACGCGCGGCCCCGCAGGGTTCCCTTTCCTGTGAAAATGGCTGCTTGGGTGGCCGGGGTCCTGATCTGCCTGGCATTGCCGGTAGTCATTGCCCTCCATATGCCCTCTATCCAAAGAAAAATCATAAGGGGGGGGGTAGCGCGGATTGAGAAGGCCACCCACCTCCAGGTGAAAATCTCTTCCTGGCGATGGGAAACCCTGTCCAGTATGGAGTTGAGCGGAGTAAAGATCGAGTCCCGGGGCAAGACGGTCCTGGACTGCGATAGCGTTCGCCTGGACTACCGGCTGTCGCTCAAAAGACCCTATATCGCCGTGCGGGAAGTGGATCTCAAAAAGCCCTTCCTCCTGCTGGAAAGAGCTGCGGACGGTAAATGGCTGCTCCCGGACTTTTCCACTAAAAAGAGCCATGGGGCTCCAGGGGCCGCCCGGACCGCGGCCTGGGCCGGCTTTCAATTCCCCCGGATCAAGATTTTGGCCGGCAGAATCGAGGCTGTCCAACAGGGACAAACCGTTTTGACCATCCAGGATTTTTCGGGCGCCGTCGCTCTGCGGACCCTGCACACCACCGGGGGGCCCAAAATCCAGATGGAAGTCCGTGACTTTCATGCCCGGGCGCATGCCAACCAATCCGGCGCCTGGGACATCGACGGTTCCGCTTCTCTGGACGGCCTGCAGTTGCGGACCTCCGGGATAGTGTTTTCCGCTGCCCATAACTGCCGGATCGTACTCCGGGGACAGTGGAACCTCCAAGACCCCCGAAACGGGCAGGCAACTCTCACCGTAAGCAACTTTCCCGGGGGCGCCATCCCGCTTCTTCAGCCCCAATTGGGCGGCATTTCCTCCGTTTCGGGAAAAATCGACATCAAAAGGTCCGAAGGCAAGTGGACCATCGAGCCCGATGTCTCAACCGACCTCGGGGCCATGAGAGGCGTTGTTCAGATCGAAAAGAGCGGTTCCGGTCCGTGGGGTATAAAGCTTTCTTCCCGTTTTTCGGCCCTCAAGGTCTCTGTGTCACAACATTTGCCCGGCTCGATTCTAAACGGTCGGATAAGTATCGAGGCCCTCATGCAGGGGGGAAACCTGCTGAAAGCCGACTTCCATACCCACCTGGACCCTTCGGTGGTATGCGCCAGGAAGCTCGATCGGTGCGATCTGCGCGGGACCTTCGCCGGTGGGGTTCTTAACGTGGTTGCAACCGATGCCGGATGCCCGCTGGCCGATTTTACCTTCAAAGTGAACGCCGATATGCGCGGCTTGCTCGATACCGTTCATAAGGGGGGCATAAAGGCCGAAATCGACCTGGTGAGGGGCAACCTCGAGCGGATAGATCCCAAGCTTCGCTATAAACTGGCCGGCCTGGTCCGCCTGGAAGCCCATTACGATTCGGGAACCTTTACAAATCCCAAACTCTGGCAGGCAAAAATCGACGCCGATCTGGCCGTTCCCGGTATTCTCACCCTCAAGGCAAACGGATCCTATGACAACCGGCTGGTAAAAGCCGTCTATGACCTGGATTTGGCTGACGCCCAAAAGATCGGCCTGCTGTTCGCCAAATGGCAGGGGAAGGGCAGGGTGGTTTCCCGCGGCTCGCTCCAGGGGAAATGGCCCGATTTGCTCTGGAAGGGTGAAATTGACTCGCCTCGTTTCGGCTATGCCAATTGTCAGGCCGATCGGCTCTCCATTGCCGGTAATGGGGTCGTCGCCGGGAAAAACGGGCGGCGCACGCTTACCCTCAGGGCCCAAAACGTGGTCCTGGACGGCAAAAAGTTTGCCTCCGTCACTGTGAACCTCGATCAGCAGAATAATTCCTGCGATTTCAAGCTGAGCGGAGACGGGATCTTGGACCAGGTCACCGCCAGGCTCTCCGGCAGACTCGATAGAATCTGGGACTTCCCGCGCCTGTCGGTTTCCACCCGGGGCTCGCTTGGCTGGAAAAAAGTGAACGGGGCGGTGGATGCCAGGTTTAGTGTGGAACCAAACGGGATCAAAGTCGATTCCGCATCCTTTCGATACGCCAATTGTAAGGTTTCGGCCACCGCCGGCGCCATAACCGAATCGAGCGTAAAACTGCCTCTGTCACTGGATTCGATCGACGCCGCTAAGATTTCCGCACTGCTGGGACTAAAAACTCCCCTTGGGGGAACGATTTCCGGGCGGCTGCAGGTGAGCGGCAGGCCCGACCAGCCGGCTTGCTCTCTAAACCTTCGGGGAAACAACCTCACCTATGACCGGCAGCGGATCGAAACGCTCACCCTGCATGGCGACTACGCAAAGCAGGCCCTTACAGTCAAGGGAACGGCAAAGGCCGCCTCCGTTTCGACTCCCATTCTGATTTCGGGCGCAGTCCCCCTCCGACTGAGCTTCTATCCGCCCCGATTGGAGCTGATGGCCTCGGGGAAACTCGATTCGACCCTCGAGTTTTCCGGCCTGCAGGTAAAATCGATTCCCTCTCTGGTGCACGCCCTCTCAAAAGCCGGCGGACAGCTGGACGGAAAGATTCAGTGCGGCGGGACCCTGCGGCGACCGGTCTTCAGCGGTGCGGGAACCTGGAAAGACGGCTTACTGGAAATAGCGCTATGGCCTCACGTCGCGAAGCACATTCAAGCCCAATGGCGGATCGACTCGAAGGCCATCTATCTCACCAGGGCCGATCTGTCTCACCTCGGCGGAACGGGTTCGGCAACGGGCATGATAGAATACCCCGGCTTCCAGACCTTTGATGTCAGAGCCGAGGCCAAGGACCTGGATGTCCCCGACATTTTTGGCATAAAAGGCAAAGCCACCGGCCATGCCGAACTAAAGGCCACGCCCCAATCGGCCGCATTGACCGGAACGCTTCATATTGCCTCCGCGCGCCTCGATCTGGCCAAACTCGAAACCAACATCACCCAGCACAAGACCATTCAGGTCGTGGAGTCGAGCGGCAAAGGCGACGTGCTGGTCTTACAGGGTGTCCAGGGGCCCAGCCGGTTCGAAAACAAGCTTTCGATGGATCTGGCCCTGGAGTTGCCCCCCGGTGGCTCCTGGGTTAACGGAGAGGGGTTGCGGGCGGAAATAAACGGCGGGATAAAACTGGTAAAAAAGCCCGGAGGTCCCGTACTGGTTGCCGGGGAGTTGCATGCTCTACGGGGCGTCTATTCCTTTCACGGTAAGGAACTCAAGATCGTCGAGGGTTCTTTCATATTTCCCGGCGTCCCGGACACCCAACCCCAGATCCGGATAGTCTGCCGCAAAGAGATAAGGGATGTGACGGTGCAGGCGCTGGTTTCGGGCCGGCTGCAACACCCGAAACTGGTGCTGAGCAGCATACCCGCCATGAACCAGGTCGATATCGTGTCTTACTTCATGTTCGGACGTCCGGCCGGGGATCTCAGCTCCGCCCAGAGTTCCCAACTGCAAACCGGTGCTGCCGCCCTGCTTGGCTCCGAGGGCTCAAATATAATGAAAAGCGTCCTGGGCGAAAGCATTATCACCCCGGACACGATTGGCTACCGCAGCTTCACCGACAAATACAATCATATTTTCAGTTTCGATCAGGACCCGACCAGTGTCGGCAAGGAGACCGGAATCGTGGAGGTGGGCAAGGACGTCACTCCAAACCTTCACGTCGTCTATGGAAGGGAAGTGAAGGGCGCTCAGGGCGACGGCAACGAAGTCCAGGTCGAGTACCGGGTGAACAAGTCCTTTTCCGTCAGCACTCAGGTTGGCGGAGAGCAGTCGGGGGCCGATATCTTTTGGAGACATGACTTCGGTAAGTAACGACCGGGGAGAAAGGGGTTTTTTCATGAAAATGAACGAGTTGCGAGCAATAGCCAAAAGTCTTCACATTAATTCCTTCGGTAAGACCAAGGTGGGGCTGATTAGGGAAATTCAGCGCAAGGAGGGCAATTTCGACTGCTACGGCACTGCCGGAGACTATTGCGACCGGCTCGATTGCCTGTTCCGTTCCTCCTGCCTTTCGGAAAAACAATGATCCATGGGAAATCTTCAAATGTCCTGGCCGGGAATATTTGCGTGTAGTGCAAAAAACATAGAGGCCTCAACTGGTCCGATCCATCGACCTCGATGCACCGGATGGCGCACAGTTATACCCGGCCCGGCATGTCAATTGATTGCGGATTTGCGCCCCGGTGATTTCAGTCTACCCTGAATCCATGAGCGATTATCGTATATATTCCC
The DNA here is from genome assembly GCA_031292195.1 of Syntrophobacteraceae bacterium. Taxonomy (GTDB): domain Bacteria; phylum Desulfobacterota; class Syntrophobacteria; order Syntrophobacterales; family Syntrophobacteraceae; genus SbD1. The sequence continues at coordinate 9,170 of JARLHP010000292.1, read as the reverse complement.
GGATTTTTTCCCTTGATATCTCATTTTGGAGCACAAAAACGTACCTTAAAATCGAGACAATGCATTTCGCTCAAATTGGACTCACGGATTCAGATGATCTGAAACTGTTGAGTTAACAATTTGTCGGCGAATAAATTCTATCAAAGGTGTATAATAAGGCTTGTATTGAAGCGCGAACCCGAAGCGAGACCGCCGGATGGCCCCTCCGGCTCCATTTGAAAGGCTCTGAATGCAGCTAATACGCGCAGAAGCTTTCTTGAGCGGTTCCCAAAGAAACAAACAGGGGCTTTCATCTATGGAAATTGAAAGATGTCAATGGATCTGGGATGCCCTGAACTGGGATGCGTATTGCCTTCTGGACACATCCGAGGCATCCAGACCTGATTCGACAACCAGATTCAACCAGATTAAGAACACTGTGTTTTTGGGAGCAAACGTTCTGCCTGGCTCTGGTATTAGTGTTTGCTCTCGAATGTCTTCGATGGCGTGTTTAGCCCATGAACTCACTCATGCTATAAGATTTGACGCCGGATATGATCGACCATTTGAAATTCCCGACCGTCTGATCGATGAAGCAGAGACTAGCCTGGATGCATCATTTACACCCGTTATTAGCGTAAGAGATAGAGAGGATCTTGTGGAACACGCCAGAGATTTGCTCATAGAATGGCTAAAAATACAACGCGAAAGGCAGTAGTATATGAAAGTGGAGCCATCAGGAGTGATAATGATCGGTGAATGTGAGGTTCAAACTGATAAATGTATTGCTAAACAGCCGGCAGCGATCACGGCTGTATGGGGCACTCCAGGCCGTAAGCAAATCAATGTCTGTCGTTCATGCCTTGATGAGATGGTACGGTCTGGTGACTGGGAAATAGAGGGAGCCAGAATAGCGAAACACGTCGATATAGTCGTATATGATGAAAATAAAAATGTAACACTCGTCTTAGAAGTTAAGAAACGACCCGCTCATGAGCCAAATATTGAAGATTTGGCTAAAAGGGTAAGGAGAAACTTGCTTGCCCATTGTGCCATCCCGAGATCCAAATTCTTCATCGTGGCATTCTATCCATCTCCCTTTTTTCTCTGGAGTGGAGAATACTTATCTGAAGATGCTCCACCTGATTTTTCTTTTGATGTTCAGCAAGAGATAGATTCATTGTTGCCAAAAAGTAGCGGCATGAATGAAATGCGTAGATATGAGTATGCCATTAAAGAATGGGTGTCTGCACTTATCAATAGGCGTACTCAAACTGAAAAGTCAAACTGGTTATATCAGTCAGGTCTGCTTGATGCTATTAGCGGCGGAAATGTTTTCGCAGATGTTGAATGGCGACCTTATCCTTCAGTCAAGGCCTAGTAATCGTGCTCGCTGATTTTACTTCTAAGTGCGTGGTAAATTCATTCCCATAACGCCTGATTGATGCATCGCCCCCAGGTTTAGAGCGGCTGAACACAGCTTGCCAAAGATCAAAGTTTCTACCGACAATCTTCAATGCACATCTGAAAATGATGATGTTACCGAGTCTTTTGTCAAGTGGGTTTATCTGGCCGGGTCCCATCAACCCGAACATGCGTCTGTCAGGCTTGGACCCAGCCGCCGAAGGAGAAGTGGAACCGCCGTCTGCATAGCCCCGATTCGGATGCCGATTGTCCAAAGACGCTAAACATGCGCTTGGGAATAAAACGGAAAAGCGGCCCGGAGAGTCAGATAGAGAAATGGTATTTTGGTCTGTCCCGACCCGTCAAAGCGGGTGGCAAAAGCCATAATCAAAAGAAACAGGGCCGCCGGTATCTCCCGGGACAATCCGCTGGTCGAAAATGGCAAGCTTCCATCACTCACGAAGCTGACAAGGGTCTCTTTTTTATCTCCATTCCGACGCTGAAGGCCTTGGCAATTGCCTCCCCGAGAGCAGAATACCAGTTCTCTTTGTTCAAGCCCTGGGTAAAAGCAAACGGCCGGATCTTGTGAACATCGGGTTCACCTTCGGTTAAACAGCTCTCAGAGACATGGGTTTCGGTGATCTCTCCGACTACCAACGCATGGCTACCCAGCTCCAGTATATGAATCATCTTACATTCCAGGTTCACCGGACATTCCTGAATGAGGGGAGCGGTGACCAATCGGCCGTAAAATACATTGAAATGGCAGATTGCAGCCTTGTCTTCCTTGGCCCCTGAGACAATGCCACAATAATCAGTTTCTTTAACCTGATCTACGGAAGGTAAGTTAACGGAGAAGGTTCCATTCTCCCTTATGCCTTTCAAAGTATGACGATGATGTTGAATTCCGACCGTTAGCATAGGGGGATTGCTGTTTGCTATACCGCTCCAGGCAACGGTCATGAAGTTCGGTTTCCCATCGACATTTGAGCCGACCAACAGGGCTGGCATAGGATACAGCAACGTCTGAGGACCCAAAGTTACTTTTCGTGTCATTTCGCAGCTCCTTCTTCCAAAGCCATTATGATCAAGATTCAAGGTTTCCTGGGTCGGTATCCGGCGCGGTTTGGGCTGCCTCCTTTTCAGCGGCAGGGGTAGGACTCTATGATGGGACTGTCGGCACGGTACTGTCAATCTTTTTTGTGAAAGTTCAAAAGGGTCATGCGGGCGGTGGAGCGCACCATTGATCGGCGCTGACAACACCTCTTCACGCCTGAGATCGAAGTCGAAGCAAATAACGATGCTTGCCCTTCCGCATTTTTTGTACCGGCGCATTGGGGGAAAGGCTTTCTCACGCGAAGACGCGAAGACGCAAACTAAATTGTTACTTTTTCGCGATCTTCAGGGCAGGGCGCCTCAAATTTACTAGTCCTCATGAGACACTCTGAACCATGAAAAGTATAATTTCTTTCGCGTCTTCGCGTGAGAAAGCCTTCGCGTCTTCCCGTCCTTAGCGCGAGAAAAGCCAGTGGTCCAGGCATGGCAATCCCGGCCCAGGCGGCGGCCGCTTGCTTTGCCGTCTTCGATGATGTAGAGTGGCCGCGGTCTAGTGAACTAATGACTTGTAATTATACGTTTTCGACAGGGGCGCGTAATTCCGCGACCCTGTCGAAAACTGTCGAAACGGGAGCATACCACCATGCTGCGACGGCTGCGCGGCCATTCCGGTTTTCTATTGGTCGTGCTGCTTATCGCGGCTGCGGCTTTGGGCGCCAAAGCCGCCGAGCCGCCCTCCACCACCACTCCTCCTTCCGCCCAGATATGCTTCATCCCCCAGTGGACGCCCCAGGCTCAGTTCGCGGGCTATTACGTCGCTTTCGAAAAGGGTTTTTACGCCGCCCGCGGCCTGAATGTGAAAATCCTGGAAGGCGGTCCCACAAGACCCTCGGCCCAGTGGCTCCAGAAGGGCGAGGCCCGGTTTGCGACCATGTTTCTTTCAACCGCTGTGGTCGAGCGCGCCAAAGGGATCCGGCTGGTCGACATAGGGCAGATGGTGGCCCGGTCCTCGCAAGTGCTGATCGTCAAAAAATCGCGCGGGATCAAGACCGTTCCGGCTATGAACGGGAAGAAAGTGGGCCTTTGGGGTGGGGAACTGAGCATAATGCCCATGGCCCTTTTCCAAAAGTATGGTGTGCACGTCATCGCGGTCCCTCAGACATGGTCGGTCAATCTTTTCCTGCGGGGAGGCGTGGATGTGGCTTCGGCCATGATGTACAACGAGTACCATACCATCCTGCAGGCGGGAGTCGATCCCGACCAATTGAGGGTATTCCATCTTTCCGGTCTGGGTTTCAATGTTCCCGAAGATGGGATTTATTGCATGGAAAGCACGCTGGAAAAAGACCCCGAGACCTGCCGCCTGTTCGTTCAGGCCTCCGTCGAGGGCTGGAGGTACGCTTTCGCGCATCCCGGGGAAGCGCTCGGTATTGTCATGAAATATGTAAACCGGGCCCGGATAGCCACCAATCGGCAGCATCAACAGTGGATGCTCGAACATATGCGCGAGGTTATCGATCTTCCCCCGCCCGGAGCCTGTCCCGCGGCAATAAAGAAAAGCGACTATATGGCCATCGGCCACGAACTGATGACCAACGGAATCATCCACCAAATTCCTGATTTTTCGAGCCTTTTCAAGAATTGTGTCGCCGTCCATGAGAAGTAGAGGCATAGCTTTCAAACTCGTTCTATTTACGCTCTCCGGTACGATGGCCGTTTTCGTCTCCGCCTTCGCCTATGTCTATTTTTCCTCCGAAGCCTCCATGATGAGCTATGTCGAGATGAATGGCCGCAATGCAACGCATGCCGCGGCGTATCAAATCGAATCGGTTTTGAGGGGCGTTGAAAAAGTTCCCGTCAATTATGCGGCCCTTTTGACCTCGGGCTATTACAAGACCGCGGACCTGACCCTGCTGCCGGAACGAATGGTTTCGGCCAACCCGGAAATCTTCGGGGCGGGGATTTTCTTCGAGCCCGGAGCTTTCGGGGCGGCAAGCACCTATTTTGGTCCTTACTGCTGCAGGGGGAAAAATGGTCGCCTGGTAAACGTCATGCTCGGCAGTGAGCATTACGATTATTTCACCATGGACTGGTACCAGTTTCCCCTGGAGCTCAACCGGGCGGTATGGACCGAGCCTTATTTCGATACGGGCGGGGGAAACGAGTTGATGGCCACTTTTTCGGCCCCCTTCTATAAGATGCTGAACGGTGAAAAAAAATTCCAGGGAGTGGTGGGAGCCGATGTAGCCCTGCATGGGCTACGAGAGATCGTCTCCTCCACCAGGCTCTACAGGTCCGGCTACGCATTTCTTATTTCTCGAAACGGCGTGTTCGTGACTCATCCGGACAGCAGCCTGGTCATGACCAATTCCATATTCAGCATTGCGGAGGCCGAACACAGCAGCCTGCTTCGCCGGGTCGGACAAAAGATGATCGCGGGCGGCGAGGGATTTGTGGAGCTGCCCAAGGGCGTCCTGTTTAGGGGCAATTGCTGGCTTAATTATGCTCCGATTCCTTCTGTCGGCTGGTCTATCGGGATCGTCACTCCTGAAGACGAGCTGCTCGGAGACGTTTTGCGCTTCAGTCGCATGGTGATCTTGATCGGGCTTTTAGGTGTTTTCGTCATGGCGCTGATCGTCCTGTTGATTGCCAGGAGGATTTCCAAGCCTATCCAGGACCTGTCGGCCAGCACCTTCGAGATTGCCCGGGGAAATCTCGACGCCAGTCTGCCCGACATTCACCGCGGCGATGAAGTCGGGACCCTGGCCCGCTCATTTGAAGGCATGCGGGTGGCCCTCAAGGATTACATCGAAAACCTTACCCAGACCACGGCGGCCAAGGAGAGAATCGAATCCGAGCTCAAAATCGCCCGCAGAATTCAAATGAGTTTCCTTCCCAAAGCTTTTCCGCCGCTGCCCGGAAACTCCTGGGTGGACATAGCCGCAAGGCTCGAACCGGCCAGGCAGATAGGGGGGGATCTCTACGACTATTTCCTGATCGACGACGACCAGTTGTTTTTCACCGTCGGCGATGTTTCGGATAAAGGGATTCCCGCGGCCCTTTTCATGGCGGTGACCAAGACGCTTCTAAAAGGCATAGCCGAAAAGGGCATGTCGCCCTCCGAGGTCCTGGAAAAGTGCAACCTGGAGCTGTGCGGCGGCAACGACTCCATGATGTTCGTAACCCTGTTTTGCGGCATCCTCGATCTGCGGTCCGGCCGGCTGAGGTATTCCAACGCCGGTCACGAACACCCATTTCTAGTCAGGCGGGGAGGCCTGCCCGAAACCCTTGCGGTCCCGGATGGCTTTCTTCTCGGGGTAAATGAGGATGCGAGCTATCAGACAATGGAGATCGAACTCCAGCCCGGAGACAGGCTCATCGTCTACACCGACGGGGTTACGGAGGCTGTTAACCGCGCCGGGGAAATGTATTCTCCTGCCAATCTTGTCGCGGAAATAGAGTCCTGCGGTTCGCTCCGCGCCGATGAAATCGCCGAGAGGATTCTGGAGTCGGTAAAAACATTTTCGTCCGGAGCGCCGCAGGCCGATGATATAACATTGCTGGCCGTTTCGTTCAGCGGCCCGAAAGTTTGACATCGTCCCGTTTTATAGCAGGAAGGGAGAACAATTATGGATTTAAACGGCTTCAAGCAGGACCGGTTTTTTATCGTGAAGGTGGGCGGCAGGATGGACGCCGTTACGGCGCCGGAATTCGAAAAATCCTGCCTGGAATGGATAGTCCAGGGGGAATCGACGTTCATCGTGGATCTTAAGGACCTGGAATATATGAGCAGCGCAGGTTTGAGGTCCATTCTGGTGGTTGGCAAAAAGGTCAAATCTGCCGGGGGCGCGCTTTCTTTCTGCTCGCTTACCCCCAATGTGGAACATGTTTTCTCCATTTCCGGCTTTGGTTCGATGTTCAAGGTCCTCGATTCACTCGAAACAGCCCTGCACAGCTTGTGAGACGCACATGGCAACCTTGCGCCTGCCCGCCCGCCTGGAGTCCTACGAACCTTTCCGCTCCTTCGTGGTTGCACAGATGGAGCGCGAAGGCAGCCTCGGGGAGTTGATCCCCAAGGTCGATCTCGTCCTGGAGGAGGTCCTGATCAATGTCATTAATTATGCCTATCCGGGTGGAGAAGGGGAAATCGAAGTGCAGTGCGAGACCCCCGGCCCCCGAAAGTTCCGCGTGACCGTAAGGGATTGGGGCGCGCCGTTCAATCCCCTGGAGCAGGCAGACCCGGATCTGACGACCGATATCGACAGCCGCCAGGTGGGAGGGGTTGGCATTTACCTGGTAAAGCACATGACCAGCCGGCTGAGCTATGAATACACAAACGGCGGGAACGTCCTCACCGCCTGGTTTGAAGAGTGAGGACATCGCGTCGCAGGAGAACTCCGGGGTCTCCCGCAACCCCCCGGTGGGTCCGGAAATCGTAGGTTGGGGTGAGCGGAAGCGAACCCCAACAACGTGCGATTGTGAACCGTTGGGCTGTTGGGGTTAGCTTGCTGATAAAGACCTTCCTCACTGCCCGGTTTGAAGACTGAGGACGTCCTCCTGGTCGTTTCTAATGATTTCCAGCAGTTCCCGGGCCCGGTCGGAAAATAACATAATGTTCTCCCACCCGGGTCTGTCGATGGTTTTTTGCATCAGGAGCCCATCTTCGCCATACCAGCGCGGCAGGAGCGCTCCAAAAAAATAGCCCTGCCTGCGCAGTATGTCCACCGCGCTCCCGACCCATGGGCAGGAAAGGTTGAGGCGAACCTGGATTACCTTTATCTTTCCCTCGAGAATCCCGGCTTCCGCGCCCTTCAGCCAGGCCTCGAAATCTTCGCCCGCCGCCATGACCTCGATGCGCGCGACCTGCGCAAAATCAAAGACTTTATGAGAAGCACACGTGGAGGAACCGGCGGGCGGCAGGTCCCCCGAGACATGGAGAGTGCGCCGAGCATCGAGCCAGGAATAGATGCTCCTTAACACCTTTTCATAAACGGAGGGCAGATGAACCGCATGCGGCGAGGGAACATAGCACCGAAATGCCACCGCGGAGGTGACGCGGCCCGAGGAACGTCCTTCCTTGGCGTAGGTCTCTTCCGGCATTAAATCAATCTCCAGGCCGGTTTCCAGGAAGTCGAACCGCCCCATCACCCTCTGCATGTGCAGGTGGTTGCACACCGCCTCACCCCAGGCCTCATCGATTCCCAGGGCCATGGCCAACCGTCCGTAGGTGTAGTGCAACAAGGACAGGAGCAGCCCCTCTTTTCTGAACTCGGGCAAGGCCAGGCCGGCCCCGGCTTCATAGAGGCCGGCAAAAGGGGCGGAGCGAAAAAACCCCAGGTGGGCGATGATTTCCCCGTCTTCCCTTCGCGCCACGATGGAGTAATTGTCCCCCGTCTCAAAGGCCCGGATCAGTTCTTCGGGGTTGTAGAAACGACTGAAGGGATATTTGTCTGCGTAGACCGCGTGGAAGAGTCGCCCGATTCCCGGTGCGTCCTGCGGGCGGAACAGGTGGATGAAAACCCTTTCTCCCGAACTGAGTTTGCACTCATCGGGTTCCAGCCCAGACATCTTTTCAACTTCCATCGTTTTCTCCTCCTCTTCCTTCGTCCTTTTTATCCAGCAGCCGCAGGAGCAGGTTTCCGGCGACCAAACGCCGATAATCACCATCGGCTCGAACGTCGCTTATTGGAGAGACGAAACGTCGTACAATGTCGGCCGCCTCGGAAAGCGACGCCCCGCACATCGGTCTTCCCGCCAGCGCTCTTTCGGCCTCCTGGCAGGTGAATACGGTCGGCGCCACACTTCCCCAGGCCAGAGAGGCCTCCTCGACAACGCCCCCGGGCGTAAGTCTGACGAGCGCGGCCAGGCTCACCACCGAGCAGGCCAGGGCGCTCCTGAGCCCCACTTTCTCAAAGTGGTGCAGGTTGAATCTTGCAGGCTTTGTAACCCACACGGCCGAAAGGATCTCCGCCTTCTGTAGTCCCGTGGCGCCGGGGCCCCTGATAAACTCCGCAATCGGCGCCCGCCTTGCCCCCTGCCGTGAGAGCAGCTCCACTTCCGCCTTCATGGCGTAGAGCGGCGGCAGGGTGTCTGCGGCCGGAGAGGCCGTGCAGATATTGCCCCCGATCGTACCCATGTTTCGAACGGGTGGGGAGCCGATTTCGCGGACAGCCTTCCAAAGCGCCGGCAACCACTTCCGTACGAGCGGTTCCCCGATAAGCTGGCTGTGCGTGGCGCAGGCCCCGATCCGGATGCTCCCCTCATGCTCGCGGACTTCCTTCAACTCCTCGATCCGCTCCAGACAAATCAACGCTTCGTAATCCACCATGCCATTGTACATTTTAACCAGCAGATCGGTGCCCCCGGCAAACATCGACGCCCCCGGCCTGTCGTCCATGTATGACCACAGCTCCTCGATTGACCCGGGCAATAACACATCCCTCATGGGTTACTCCGTTTGACTCCGCTTTAGACCTTCGACTTTTACTATTTCCGCCGCCGCCTCCACCGCATCGACAATTTTCACATAACCGCTGCACCGGCAAAGATTGCCGCTCAGACCCTCCCGGATTTGTTTCCGGGTAGGCTCGCGGTTTTGCTCCAGCAGATCGACCGAGGCCAGCACCATTCCCGGAGTGCAGAACCCGCATTGCACCGCGCCTTTTTCAATGAATGCCTCCTGCACGGGATGCATCCGTTCGTTTTCGGCCAGCCCTTCGATCGTTGTCACA
>JARLHP010000291.1 GCA_031292195.1 Syntrophobacteraceae bacterium | reverse complement strand
TTTAGTTTCACTTGCTTTTCTCATGGCTTGTCTCTCCCTTTCACTTTGAATCGTTGTATTGAAAGTGTCCTGAACTACCAAGCTCTACTAGCGTCTCTTTGTCATCGAGACGACTTGGCAGTTCGACCATTACATCCTGAAAAGAACGGCAACGAGGGCCACCAGCCCGAGGAGTGATACCAACGCAGCGACCGCTCCCGCCAGCGATAGGGGGGGGCGCGGGATACCATCTTCGCAGCCCGCTTCTGTACACCCGATACTGGATTGTCGCTATCATGAGTGATAACAGTCCGATAGAGATCATCAATATCGCGAACTGGCGGGGTCCTATGACATCATTAAGTGGATGACGTGGAGGTTGAGCCGCCAGTTCCAACTGAAAAACTTGTAAAGGGTGAAGCCGAAAGTGATCAACGAGGTCGAGGTCCTGACCCAACCCATGAGAGTTCGTTCGTGTGCCAGGATTGTGCGCTCCAAGGCGAGTTGATTACTGGAAGGCTCTTTTATAGTTTCTTCATTGCTCTCTGTCATCCTGATCAGCCGTCCTTTCATGGTGTGTTGCCAGGACCTATGTTTGAGTGATTTGTCCTCATGATCTTTTGTCGCCGGCCGGGCTGGGCTGTTTACCCTGCGCTATCCTGTTCACAGGGCCACGGATCAACAGATATGGGATGCAGGCCAGAATAAAAGCAACGAGGAATGCCTCGCCGGGATAAAACCACCGCGAGTCGATAAATTGCTCAACCAGGTCGATAATGACCGCGATGACGAAGATCTTGCCCACCGATTTCAAGGCAGCTCTCAACATGTCCGACCGATGGCCCGGACGTGTGAAAATGGCCCAGAAAAAGGGAGGCCGTTCTCCACGAGCGTCTTTTAGGCCGTCCCGAACGGCGAAGACGGCCGCCATGAGCGGTTGGATGATCAGTCGAAATTTCATGGGTCCACTCAGCCGATCGACCAGATTCTCAATGACGCGCGTCAATAAAGTCTCCACAGCTTTTGCCCCCTGTTGTTGGTTATTGCGGCCTCAATCAGCCTTGTCTTCAATTAGCCGAGTGGCTGGCGGGGAGCCTGCCAGAACAGGGTGTGGCTGGGACACAAAAAGCGGTATCACCGGCCTCGTGACCAGATTCCAATCGCTGGTCAAAGATATCGGAAGTACGGGCTGGAACAGCAGGTTCGGGCTGTAGCGGTCCGGATTGTCCAGTAGGTAGTTATTCTGTTGAAATTGAAGGGACCAAAAACTGGTGACCGGATTTGCGAGTTGCTTACTAACTTCAGTCGCAGATTGGGCCTCCGGGGCCTCCGCTTCAGCCTCCAAGACTGCGTCTGTCACGGTTGAATCAGCAGACCATGCGGGATGTGTGCTCAGCGCGACCATGAGGCAGAACAGGACAAACATCGACGCTCCAACTCTTGCATTCATCCTCTCGCTGCTTTCTTTTCCAATGTAAGTTCCAGTAACTGGCGCTTCACCTAAATTCCCGCCTAACTGGCCATCCGGGTTACTTGACCTTCTCAATGTCCCCCGGTTTCCAGCTGTTGTTGATTGCAGCTTCGGTTGGGCCGTAAAGCCTGATAATGGCAAAACACCCTGCGGGGACTACCTGCACCCAAACGGCCAGATCCCCGCCTATGAGTGGAACTTCAGCGACGTGAACCCCCCGGTTTACGCCTTTGCGACACTCTTCCCGCACCGGGTGAAAAGCGAGATCCCATGCTGCGTACCAGGGGCCGGCTGTCATAGGAGCCTGCGACCGAAAGCTGGTCCGAGGGCGTCAGGTTAGGGGCAGCATAATGGATGAAAAGCCCGGCAGGGTCTGCCGGGCATGACTTCCAGGGTTCATGAGAGAAACAATGCTTCAACGGCTCAGTGCATCCCGCTGCCGGAAGCATCATGCAGTTGATCGAGCACTCGGTCCAGGTTGAACGACGACGGCTTCTGCCGGGGTGGGAACTCCTTTAACGACTGGATCTGCTGCTGCACATACGCTTGCGCCGGCACCAACAAGAAGGCGTGGTCGAATATCCAGTCCCAGTATGTATTGGAGTTCTCGTCCGCGCGCTCGAAGGGATCGCGGCGAAGATTGAATATCTTGGGGACACGAAGCGCAACGAAAGGCTCCGCCCACAATGCCATGGTTTTGGCCCGCTGTTCCATGAATACCAGCTTCCAGTCGTTAAAGCGCAGCGCGACGAGCTGAGCGTCGTCGTTGACATAGAAGAAGGCTTCGCGAGGGCTCTCCTTTACTGCGCCGGTCAGGTAGGGAAGCAGGTTGAAACCATCGATCTGGACCTTGAAGCTCCTGGCGCCGGCCTTGTGGCCCACCAGGAGCTTTCCCTTGATGTCAGGCTCCCCGGCGGCCGCAAGTAATGTCGGAAGCCAGTCCTGGTGAGAGACGATGCCGTTCAGCACCGTCCCGGCGGGAATCTTTCCGGGCCAGCGGACAAAGGCCGGCACGCGGAACGCACCCTCCCAGTTGGTGTTCTTCTCGCTGCGGAAGGGGGTGATGCCGGCATCGGGCCAGGAGTTGAAGTGAGGGCCGTTGTCGGTGCTGTACATGACTATGGTGTTATCCGCGATGCCGAGGTCGTCGAGTTTTTTCAGGAGGACCCCGACCATATCATCATGATAAACCATGGCGTCGTTGTAAAACCCCTGTCCGCTTCTGCCCTCGTACTCTTGCTTGACGTGGGTCCGGAAATGCATGTGCGTGGAGTTCCACCAGACGAAGAAGGGTTTGCCCTCTTTGTGTGCCCGGTCGATGAAATCGAGGGCTTTTTCGTTAACTTCTTCGTCGATGGTTTCCATTCGCTTCTTGGTGAGCGGCCCCGTATCCACGATGCGGCCGTCGGCGAAGCTGTGGATGACGCCCCTGGGACCGAACTTCTTCCGGAAGGCCGGGTCTTTCGGGTAGTCCGGGAGTTCGGGTTCCTCCTCGGCGTTGAGATGGTAGAGGTTGCCGAAGAACTCATCGAAGCCGTGGTTGCTTGGCAGGAACTCGTCCTTGTCCCCCAGATGGTTTTTCCCGAACTGGCCGGTAGCATAGCCCAGGGGTTTGAGCATTTCCGCAATGGTTGGGTCTTCCCGGCTAAGCCCCAGGTCTGCTCCCGGCATGCCCACCTTGGTCAGGCCTGTGCGCAGGGGATTCTGGCCGGTGATGAAGGCGGCGCGGCCCGCCGTGCAGCTCTGCTGCCCGTAATAGTCGGTAAACGCCACGCCTTCATTGCCGATCCGGTCGATGTTCGGCGTTCGGTAGCCCATCATGCCCCGGTTGTTGTAGCTGATATTCCAGGTGCCGATGTCGTCTCCCCAGATGATGAGGATGTTAGGTTTTTTCTCCGCCATGATCGAGTCTCCTTCCGCACTGTGTTGACCGCACCAATATCAATGCTGTAGATAAGTCAGGTATTCAGATCGCCTCGCCAAAAATCACCGGTCGTCAATGCCCGGTCGGATTCCCGTGACACTTCTTGAATTTCACTCCACTGCCGCACGGACAGAGGTCATTTCTGCCTGCATTTGCGAACTTTGTCTTTAGACACTCCTCATCATTTGCCATAGCCGCCATGACCTCAGAAGCGGGCCTGTTCGTCCGGATGAGCCCGGCCATGGTCCGCATGGGTTTATCCGCATGTTTGAAGAAAGCCTTATATCCTGCGCAGAGGTAGTTCAGCCCGCGCTCGCCATCAGGAGTTTTATGGAAACGGTTCTTGGGACATTCGCCATTGCAGATGGCAAGAAAGTCACAATTCCGGCAGTAGCGGGGCAAGGTATCGCGCTTGTCCCGCCCGAACTTTTGCTGTCTGGCCGAAGCCACGAGTTCGATCAAAGGAGTTTTCAGTATGTTCCCCAGGTAGTTGTTCGGTTCGACAAAGTGGTCGCAGGAATAGAGATCGCCATTGTGCTCCAAGGCAAGCCCCAAACCGCAGGTGGGCCCGAAGATGCAGACCGTCCCGGCCATTCCCAGCCAGCCGGCCAGCGCACCGTCGAAATTAAGGACAAACGTCTTCCCCACATCCCTTCTGACCCACTCGTCGAATATCTCGATCAAAAATTGGCCGAACGGCCCGGCGCCAACCGAGCGATCGGTCACGGTATCACCCTCCTGATACCCCGTCTCGTTAGCGCGCTCCACTATGGGGATGAACTGGATGTAATTCACCCCCAATTCGTCCCGGAAGAAGCGGTAGACCTCCAGCGGATGATCGACATTTCTCGAATTGACGGCGCAGAGAATATTGAACTCCACCCGATGTTTCTGGAGGAGTCGGGCGGCCCGCACGACCCGCTCGAAGGTCCCCTGGCCGCCTTTGTCTTTGCGGTAGAAATCATGGAGTTCCCCGGGACCGTCCATGCTTAGTCCGATGAGGAAGTTGTTCTCTCGGAAAAACTGGCACCACTCGTCGTTAAGCAGGGTGCCGTTGGTCTGGAAGGTGTTTTCGATGTGGGTCCCTGGTTTCCTGTGCTTATTCTGCAATTCCACGGAATGCCGGAAAAAATCGAGTCCCATAAGCGTGGGCTCGCCCCCCTGCCAGGCGACGGTAACCCGGGGAGTCCGGTGGAATTCCAGGAGTTGTCGGATGTAAGCCTCGTGGACCTGCGCGGGCATCCGGAAATCGCTTCCGGGATAGAGCTTTTCCTTGCTCAGGAAGAAACAGTAGCCGCAATGGAGATTGCAGGCCGAACCCGTTGGCTTGGCCATGATATGAAAGGCTTTGGGAATATCACTGGTCGTCATGTATTACCCTATTTTTGGTTCGGTCACCCAGTCTTTAAGGCGTTTCATCCTTAGTTGGGGCGGATTCCGCCGCCGGTCTCCGCTGGAAAAGCAGTTTAATTATTTTGCCTTCACCCAGCAGCTCCAGTTCGTCGAAAGTGAAAAAGGGTATGAAAGCGACAAATGTTACCAGACATCTGGCGAGCAATTCGTCACCGCCTTTGCCAATAAGCCCATTAAAGCCTGCCGCGATGCCTTTCCCGTGGAGCAATCCGTTTATGGTGGATTCGACAACACCGAAGATCCCCACAAACACGCTGAACACAACCGCCTTGTAAAATATCGGCAGGATCAACGGATAGCCTTTAAACCGCTCACCCAGGTGCAAAGCACGCCCCACCATAATGACTTTGGCTAAAACCAGCGCTTCGATGATGCCGACCCCGTAATGCAAATAGCTGACTTGATACTCGGTTAGTATCAGTCTCCGATACCATGTAAATGAAATGAAAAAAAAGGCCAAGTACAGGGCATAGAAGTAAAATTCGGTCATTTCGCGGATAACTGTGGACTCCCAGCCGGCTCTTTTCATGTTCGTCTCGTTCATTGCCTATCCCAATCCTCTCCGTTTTTAGTCGCGTTCGAGTTCGTTTAGCGCTCCAGCACTTCCAGTTCCGGCCGGGCAACCCAACAGCGCCACGCCTAATCCCACCTCAATCACTGGTGTCAGAAGAGTTTTACCGGGTTATTCCACCAGTTTGGTTTGCCGGGCCACACCCGGTTGGGGGAGGTGGCGGCCCGGCAATGTTGTTGAGTTAAGAAATCCCAAGCTTTTCCCGCCTGTCTGAGCACCGCTTGATCTGCGACCCCTCACGGGGTCGTCTCCTTCTTTTTCGTTCCTTTCCGGGGGTATCGGCCTCCGGCCTCAACCACCGGCTAATGG
>JARLHP010000034.1 GCA_031292195.1 Syntrophobacteraceae bacterium | reverse complement strand
TCGACCGCTCCAAGGTAAACGTCTACGGGGGGGCCATCGCCCTTGGCCACCCGGTGGCCGCCACCGGCACCAAGATACTGGCCACGCTTCTATCGGCCATGAAGCAAAGAGACGTTACTCTCGGCGCGGTAAGCCTTTGCACAGGCGGGGGCAACGGAGTGGCCGCCATAGTCGAGCGGCTGAGCTAATTCCATACGGATACTTCCCGGTGGGGGAGCGAAGCGGAGTGGGTGTCGTCGTGCCCACCCCGCCTTGCCCCCGCTGGATTCAACGCCCCCAGTCGTTGCGGAAGACCGGAGTGGCGCCTCCCTCCCTTTGAAGCCTCCAGGGGCATTCTGTTCCAACGGAAATTTATTGTAAGCGCGCCAGGTTGAGACTCATTCCGGTCCGATGGCCCCTGCCACCGTGGTTCGGTGTGCCTGCCGCCTATCCGCCGAAGGCCGGCCCTTTTGAGCGGCCGTCATCTCCCGACCGGTCAATAAAAAGAACTCTCTGTGCCTCTGTGACTCCCTGGTGGTTTTTCCTGTTTTTAGCGTGAGAACCAATTTACCGTGTTGGCGCCTCCAGACCCTGTTGACTTTGTGACACGACGTACTATAGTTGCATACGAGTGCAATGCAATCAGAGGGGAGCTCATTATGCCCACCACTACCATAACGATTCGAACCAATTCGGAATTGGCAGAAAAAATCGCCGCCCTGGCAGAAGCCACGGACCGCTCCCGGAACTGGGTTATTGAAGAAGCACTCAAGCAGTATGTCGAAACCCAGATGTGGCAGATCGAAGGCATCAAGGCCGCCATAGCCTCCCTGGATAACGGGGAAGGGGTTCCACACGAACAGGTCCTGGCCGAGGCCAACGCCCTTCTCGACCAGCTTGATGACACCCCGTGAAGATTATCTGGTCTCCGCAGGCAGGAAAGGACCTTTTGGACATCTACCAGCGCATTGCCGCCGACAATCCAGGGGCTGCACGCAGGCTGCACGAAAAAATTGTGTCCCGCATCCAGGATGTCGGACTGATGCCTCAGATCGGCAGGGCCGGCCGTGTGCCTGGCACGCGGGAACTGGTTATTGCAGGGACTCCGTATACCGTTCCCTATCGTGTGAGAGGTGAAGTTCTTCATATCCTTCGTTTCTACCACGCTTCCCGGCTCTGGCCCGAGGTCTTTTAGATATCCCCCCACCGGTCTTTTTCAAACACATTTACAAATGACTTGGCATGCTGATCGCCTTGTTCCCCGGCGCCCGGGACCTTGGACGTCCAGGTTTCTGTGACCCGGAAAGCCGCCGTGGCTGGTATATCGATTACTTCTGCTTTTGGCCCGCGGTAACTTCGCATTGCCTGCCGGCAATAATCGAAACCCGGCGGATCATCGAAGGCAGCCAAACCGGCGGAGCCTGC
This sequence comes from Syntrophobacteraceae bacterium, assembly GCA_031292195.1. GTDB lineage: Bacteria > Desulfobacterota > Syntrophobacteria > Syntrophobacterales > Syntrophobacteraceae > SbD1. The sequence goes on along the minus strand of JARLHP010000034.1, from coordinate 5,666 downwards.
AATAATCCCGGCACCGAGGCGGTTGACAGAGGGGAAGGCCGGTATTAAGTTCGGGCTAATCGAGTTAGGCATTCCTTACTTCGGGGGACGCAATTATCGCAACTTTTATTAGGTGCTGATTGGCTCTGTAAAAGGAGATAAAAATGAACAGAAAACTTATATTGGTATTGGCTATGGCTATGCTGCTGGTGGGCGGCGCCTTTGTGAACGGACATGCGCAAAACGTTAACGGACCTTATTTCACCAAGCCCGCATGCTGGTCCTTTGCCTGTGGAATCGCCACTCCCCACGCGGCAGTCAAAGGCCTGATGCCTCTGGAAACTCCGGCGCAAATGGGCGCGGTCGGCTATTGAGCACAAGTCTTGCCATGTCCATCCGGGCGATGCCGGATGGACATCGGCAGTTACTCGGTCGACCACCGGCGGATTGATCCGCGGGCGCTCTAAGTTCCTTCGGTCTGCGCTCGGGCGCCCTGTTCGAAATAAGACTCGGCCTTGCCGAAGTTTTCATCCACGGCCTTTTTGAATTCCGAGCAACCCTTCCTGAACATGGCGGACATGTCGATGAGGGCCTTTTTGCCTTCGCCGGGAATCCACACCGCCTGCTCGACCAAAGAGCTCATCATCTTTTCCGATTGCTCCTGGAGCATGCACATGGCCCCAAAGGTGTTGTCAAAAGTGGTGCGGTTAAAATCGATCATCTGTTTGACCACGCTGAACTGGTTCATGTTCGGTCTCCTTTGATATGAGTTGGCGGGCCGGACTGATAGAAAATTCCAACCTGACGCCCGCGGTTTGGGTTGGACAAAACCGCTTCGCGTTGGCAAATGGAACCGCCGAGTCCAAAATTTCACGTTGCGGCGGACTGAATTGAACTATAATTACTGGGGGGCCGGAGTCAAGGAAGATATTGTGCACTGCACAAATTTTGTGCCTTACATTTTCCCGAATACCGATTATCATACTTTTACCAAATGGTGCTGTGCCGCAACATCCCGTACCGGAGTGGGTGATGTCCGAAAAAATTGTTCTCAAAAAATACGCCAACCGGCGGATCTACGATCCGGAAAGGAGCGGTTACATCACCCTCGATCAAGTGAGTGAGCTCATAAGGAATGGGCGGCAGGTATCGGTGATCGACGCCAGGACCTCCGAGGATGTGACGGCATTCATACTGTCTCAGATCATCGTGGAGGAGGCAAAAAACAAGAACATACTTCTGCCCGTGCCCTTTCTGCACCTGGTTATCCAGTACCGCGAGGAGGTATTGGCGGAGTTTTTTGAAAAGTACCTGGAACTGACCATAAAGAACTACCTGCTGTACAAGAGCGCCTTTGATGAAAATTTCAAAAAATGGCTCGACGTTGGCAGGGAGCTGTCGACGGTGGCCGGCCAATCCCTGCCGGCGCCCACACAGTGGGGCTCGCTGTTCGATCTGTTTTTCAACGCCGATAAGAAGTCCGGGGGCGAAGATCCGCAGTCTTAGAAAGGGGATGGCGGATCAAACGGCCGCGTCGAAGAGCTGCTCGGCCTCGATATCGCCCAGCAGTTCGTCCACGTCCAAAATGATCTTCAGGCCGCTCTCCACTTTGGCTATACCGAGCAGGCTTCGACTGTCGGTGTCGAAATAGAACTCCTTGACGTCTTCTATGTTCGCCCCCTGGATGTGAAGAACTTCCGATACCGAATCGACCACCATGCCGGCCAGAAAAGTTGATCTTTTCCTCGTGATCTCCAGCACTATAATGCAGGTGCGGTCCGTGCAGGCGGATTCCCCCAGGTCCAGTTTTGTTCGCAGGTCCGCCACGGGGATTATCTTGCCTCGAAGATTTATGACCCCCTTAAGGTATGGAGGGGCCTGGGGGACGGGCGTGATCGGAATTACCTCGATGATTTCCTTCACCTTGAGTATCGAGATCCCGAATTCCGCCTCGGCCGCCGAGAAGGTGAGATACTTGCCGGTCTTGCGCTCACGGCTCAAGTAAAGTATCTCCTGTTGTTTTTCTTCGGTTATGTCCATGGCGATTCCGGTGGCCAGTTCCACTTTGCCCGCCTCGTCGCAGACGATCTGGCCCCATTCCCTCATCCAGAGGATGGCGCCGTCTTTGGCCCGAACCCTGTAGTCCCTCATGTAGGTCTTATCGCCTCTGAGGGCCTGCACAAAGGCCGCCTTGACATTGGCCCTGTCTTCTTCCAGGATCAGGTCGGTCCATCTGATCGCCTTGGAATTGAATTCCTGCCTGCGATATCCCACCATCACTTCTATCTGGTCTCCGAGAAACTCACTGGTTCCGTCGGCGTAGCCTTTGAAAGCGGCGTTTTTGACCTTTTTCCCCTTCTTTGAAACTGCCGGAGCATCCATCATGGGTTGAAACCTCCAATTTGTCCGGATGGCTTACGAGCGGTCGCAATTGTCCCCTCTACAGGACCAACTTGGCCCACTCAGATGATCATTCGGCCGGGAAGGGATAAACCTTTAATGTTTTTGCTGCTCAAGGGGGGGGAGCGCGACCGGCCCCGGGGCCTGTGGCGGAGCGGGTGGCCACTGGTTTGCAGCCCGCCTTTTCTTGGACACTCCGCCAAAACACAAGCTATGTTGTTCCATTCGGCAACAACGTCTCGTTAAAGAAATATCTGGCTCGACAGCGCACAAGAGGGCTATGGGCGATTCCAACAATAGCGTAGAAACCCGCTTGCCTTCGGCACGGGCAATGCTTACCCGTGCCACCCGAGAGACCAGCCCTTTTGGCGCGAACAACTGTCTCCCTTAATGAGTCCGGAGCAAATTGCCTGGAGACTTATCCTGGCGCAGTCCCTTCAGTGCCCCGGTACCGGCCGCCAAATTCTCCCGATTCTCCGGAAAAATGACGTCCATCATGATGGTACCCATCCCGGAAGTGAACCGCCACCGGGAAGATACCACGATGAATGGTGTCAATAGACAAGTTAGCGCTTATGGAGCCGGCCCCCCTGCCGCCTATCTTCTCGAAAATATACAGGACGCGAAGGTCTTCTTGCCAACTTCATCATGGCAATACGAACAGGTCTTTACTTTCCATTCGCCGGCCTTGCCGTTTAGAAAGTTCGTAAATTCCCGGTCAAAAGAACCCGCATCCGCATTGAACGTTTCAAACATGTATTTGTCTTCCATAAAGAAGCCTCCTTGTAGAATATCCTATTTAAACATAAAATAGCGCAGGGTAATGTCAATGCTGCCGAAGCGTCTCCCCGGCAGGATCTTTTTTTTCTGGAAAAATAGAGCGCCGGCGGGACAGGGAATTGGACCGGGCTGCAGACCGCTCATGAGCCGCAGGATAAGGACTCGATGGAAAACCTTGCCGAAAAAAAATACATTTGCGTTCACGCCCATTTCTACCAGCCTCCCCGTGAAAACCCGTGGATAGAGGAGATCGAACGGGAGGATTCCGCCGCTCCCTATCACGACTGGAACGAACGGATCCACCAGGAATGCTATCGGGCCAACAGCGGTGCGCGAATTGTGGACGACCGGAACCGAATTCTGGACCTGGTGAACAACTACAGGTATCTCAGCTTCAACTTCGGTCCCACCCTGATAAGCTGGATAGAGCGCCACCACCCGTGGGTTTACCGAAACATTCTGGACGCCGACCGGCGGAGCGTGGAGGCTCTGGATGGGCACGGCAACGCCTTGGCGCAGGTCTATAACCACATCATCATGCCTCTGGCCAACCGGCGCGACAAGCTGACCCAGATCCGATGGGGCATTGGAGATTTCGAGCACCGCTTCGGCAGGCCCCCGGAGGGAATGTGGCTGGCCGAAACGGCCGTGGACCGGGAAACGCTTTTTCTGCTGGCGCAGGAGGGCATAAAATTCACCATCCTTTCCCCTTATCAGGCCTTGCGGTATCGTTTCCAAGGGGGAGACACGCAGTGGCGGGAGGCTTCCGGCGGGTCGATCCCGACCGGGCGGGCCTATCGTTATTCCTGCGGGGGCGGCAAATATATCCACATTTTTTTCTACGATTCGGCCCTGGCCCACGGGATAGCTTTCGACCGGCTGCTCGAACACAGCTCCAGGCTCCTCGGGCAGATCGACGGGGCGTGGTCGCAGCGCGCCCGGACCGGGGAGCCGTGGCTGGTGCACACGGCAACCGACGGCGAGACCTACGGGCACCACTTCAAGTTTGGCGATATGGCCCTGGGGACCGCCTTTAACGAACTGCGGCGCGACCCGTCCGCTCAAATCGTAAATTACGGCTGGTTTCTGGCCGCCTTTCCAGTGGTGGCCGACGTGGAGATAATCGAGCGTACCGCCTGGAGTTGCGCTCACGGGGTCGGAAGGTGGTCGGCCGACTGCGGGTGCCATCTGGGCGGCGAGCCGGGGTGGAACCAAAAATGGAGAGGGCCCCTTCGCCAGTCCTTCGACTATCTTCGAGACGGCTTAGCCAAGCATTTTCAGGCGCAGATGGCCAAACTTTCCAGCCATAATCCCTGGGAAGTAAGAGACAAATACATAGAAGCGATCCTGGACAGGAAGGGGGCGGGGACAGAGAGGTTTGTGAGCGCGCATCTCGTGGGAGGGGTTCGTTCGCCCGATGCAACGCGTTTTCTCCAGCTTCTGGAGATGGAGCGCTTCTCGCTTTTTATGTACACGTCGTGCGGATGGTTTTTCGATGAAATAAGCCAGTTGGAGGCCGTTCTGGTGCTGAAATACGCGGCCATGGCAATGGATCTGGCCCACAAGACCGGTTCGCCCGATCTCTCTCCCGGTTTTTTGAAACTGCTGGAGTCGGCCCCCAGCAACCTGCCCGAATACGGAAACGGGGCCAATGTGTTTGCCCGCAAAGTGAGGTCCGTGCAGGTCAATATGGCAAGAGTGGCCGCGAGCTATGCCATCCAGTCCGTTTCCGCCCGGGGGCGTTTTCGCATCTATGCTTACCAGGTCTTGCCCAAAAAGGAGGAAGACCTGGCGGCGAGCCCGGTGACGTGTTTGTATGGGCTGGTCACGGTAAGGGACGACAGGACTGGCGAAGAGGAGGATTTCCTGTACGCCGTGGTGCATTTCGGTGGTCTGGACTTCCGCTGTTCGGTAAAATCCAGTCCGGAGGAGAGTGAGTACGACTCCGTTCTGGCCGCCCTCCAGGAGGCCCTGGAAGAGCAAAGCACGATCAAGATGGTCCGGGTGCTGGACGAAAAATTCGGGACCGATTATTTCGGACTGGAAGACGTTTTAAAGGATCTACGGGCCTGGATCGCCATGGACATCGGCCGCAAGGCCCTCGAAGTCTGGGCCGGACTCCAGCGCAACCTTTTCAATACGCACAAACCGCTTCTGCTCTCCCTGCGGCAGTGGGGGCTGAAGATTCCGGGGGATCTTGAGGCCTCGATGAGGCGTATCTTGAGCGAGGAGGTCGAACTCCTGGCCGAAAAGATCATCGCCCATGAGTTCGAGCCGGCCCATGCGAAGGCGCCCTGGGATGCGACCGATTTCTATTTCCGGGTGCACATGGCCCGGCTTTCCGCCGTCTTGGAGGAAGCCAAATCATGGGGTGTCCCCCCCGACCTGGCAAAGGTGTCGGAGAAACTGGGAGGGTTCCAGGTAAAGCTGCTTTTGAAGCTGGCCAAAACCTTCGATGAAAGGGACGCCGGGCGGCTCCTGCGGCTGCTTGCGCTTTGTCGCGCCAT
>JARLHP010000290.1 GCA_031292195.1 Syntrophobacteraceae bacterium | reverse complement strand
GCAGGTATCTTCGAATTAAAAAAAAGTTAGACCCCAAGTGACCGTTCAGTCTGCCCAACTTCGCCGCATTTGGTTCATCTCCGCTTGTTTTCTCAATTTCCCCGAAGAATATCTTCTTCTTTCCATTGAGCATTTCCACAGAGCGTGTTTACCGGGCTACTTCCTCCGACCTCTTGGGGTCTGACTGAAACTTAAACATCAGCGAGGGGGCTGTCAAGCAGATGGAGGTTCCTCACACAGAGGTCCCCCACGGGATGATCCTACCGTCCTTTTCCAGGCGAAACACCTTGTCTCTCCATTCCACCCGCCGGCCGAACAGGGCGGCCGACCAGATAAAAAGGCTGAGAAAATCTCTCAATACCACTAGAAACAGGTTGCGCCTCAAAACATCGTCACCCAACCGCCTGACCCCCACCATCCAGGCCATACCGAGTCTCAGCGCGACTACCGTGGCGAAAACCAGCAGGCCCGACCGTGAAAAGCCGCAAGAGGCGAAATAGAGAAAAGAAAGCGCCGTTCCGTTGGTAATAAGCGAACCCGTATGTCCCCATGGAGCGCAGGCCCGTATCCCCCTGGCCCACCGCAACTGGTGTTTGAAAAAACCGCCCAAGGTGAGCCTGGATAAGACCGTTTCCACCACGCACCGAGATAGCCGGACCGGCAAGCCGGCCTTGCGCACCAGGTTGCCCAGCATGTAATCGTCGGCCAGGTAAGGGGCGATCGCTTCAAATCCCCCTATCGTTTCGAGGGTCTTTTTGGTTAGTCCGATGCATGCTCCGAAAGCAAACGAGAGGTCTGCGCCCATTTGAGCCACCAGCACACCCGGGGCGAAATCACCGCTAATCCCCACGGCCTCCAGTTTGGACGGCAGTCCCGGGGCTTCCCCCGCGCGGTATAGACAGGTAACCAGCCCTTCTCCAATCCCCCGGAGTTCCACGAAGATCGTCCCGATAAAGTCCGGCCCGACCCGAATGTCGCTGTCCAGCATCAGGATGGTTTCATGGCGGGCGTGGGAGATCATGTTGTTCAGGCTGTTGACCTTGGGGTTGGGACCGATTTCGTCCGAGCTTACGACCAACTCGATGGAAACCTCGGGGAAGTCGGCCCGGAGCTTTTCGACCACCGAAAGAGACGAATCCATGGGATCGGCCACCCCGAAGAGGATCTCAAACTCGGGATAATTCTGGCGGCAGAGGGATGCGTAATTCTGGTATCCCCTGAAATCCGCCCCGCAAAGCGGGACCAGGACGGAAATCGGACGGTGAAATCCCGCCGGCCCCTCTTTACTCGATGGAGAGGTTGCTGGTTCCTTTTCTCCGCTTTTAGAGAAAAACCTTTCCGCCGCAATTACGCTCGCCAGGAAATAGCAGACGGAGGCGACCGTCAAAAGGCCGAAAAAAAATCTTGCGGGCCTAAGGAAAGCGAACAAATTGAGAGACATGTCTCCGGGAAGGCAGACCAGCGCAACGCCAAAGCAAATCAACAGGGTGCCTCCCCAGCGCAGCCGGTCGACATTTTCCCCCAAAAATATTTTTGCCCCCAGGACCGTCACCACGTACACAATCGCGGTCGCCGGAACCACAAAACTCAAGTTGGCCCAGGAAAGCACGGCCAGGAAAGAAAAAAAACTCACCGCCAGGCATGCCACGCCCAGCATGAAGTTGGCGTTGCACACTATCCGCTTGATTGTCCCGCCAAGCTGAACCCAGCCGATGGCCGAAACGTCTCCGACCTGCTTCATGCCCTTTGTCAGGAAAACGTCCCCGGCGGCGTTGGAAAAGACCACCAGCAGGATCATCAGCGCGGTCAGCATTGAGTTCCCCCGCACCGGGTGGGAACCGTTTCGCAGGCCGGTTCGTCCGAAGGGCTCTTTCCGGCTCCCGATAGAGAAACCAGGCCGACCCCCAGGACAATCAGGACAGAACCGAGCCACCGGACCGGCGCAACCGGTTCATGCAAAAAGTAATTGCCCGTAAAAACATCCAGGATGTAAACGGCTGCGGTTATGGGAACAACGTAGCTCAGATCCGACCACGAGACGGCGGAAAGAAAGCAGGCGAAAAAAAGGATCAGTAAAATGATCCCTCCCCAGATGTAGGGATTTTCCAGCGCGTAGGCCAACATGACGGGAGAAAACCCTCCCTGAAAGGAGGGCATTGCGGCCACGGTTTTCATCCCCTTGCTAAGAAGCGTATTGGCAACCGCCTGGGCAAGGACCGCCAGGGAGACTACAAGGGCTGTCTTCATAGGTCTTTTTCCAAATCGGAATAGGTGGAAAGGCTCACCCCGAGCCGGGCCATTTTGGAGCGCACTTCCGGTTGAATCAAAATCGAGAACTCCTTGAAACGCTGCAGCCTCTGCGCATCGACTTTTTCAACCGACCGGCCGGGCAGGGCGGGATGAAGATAAAACTCCGAGGTCCCGTTTGGCAGCCGGTCCAGAAGCGACAAAACATATTCGAGGCTCATTTTGCCGGTCAGCAGGTTGCCGTAAACGGTCCGGGGAAAAATAAACCCTCGCTTTCCCAATACTCTTTTCATCCTCCGGGTGAGAAGCTTGAAAACGAGAGCATACCCCGCCGCCTTGACAGGAGAAGGCAGGAAGGGCAGGGCTAGAAAAAAACTGTCCGCCGGGACCCGTATCCTTCTAATCCCGTAAGCTTCGGCGCTTTGGATTATCCCTTCCAGGATGACCGGGTGAACCTGAATGTGGCAGTGGCCGTCCACGTGGGAAAACTTCAACCCGGAGCGGGCGAATTTTTCGAATTGAGCTCCGATTTCCCTAAAAATTTCCTTCCTGGCGCCGGGGCGGAAAAAATATCGCAACCCTGCAAGCCCCGGGTCGTCCAGGAAATTCCCGTCTTTTTCGACAACGTGTGGAATCGTTTCGGGTGGCAAGACCGGTCGGCCGTTTGCGCAGGTGACATGGAGCCCCACCGCAAGCCCCGGGTTTTCCTTTGCCAGGGCCACCGCGTGGTCGAAAGCTTCCCCCGATGCCATGAGACTCGTGCTGGTCAGGACTCCGCACCGATAGCCAAGGACCACGGCATCGTTTACTTCCCTCGAGATGCCGAAATCATCGCCGTTTACAATCAGACGGCGCAACTCCATCACATCGACTTTTCAAACGCGTTGCCTGAAAACTTCTTGCGCCGCGCCCGCAGCGTAAGATAATCACGCGCTTCCTGGTAGAGGCGCTTTCGTTCCTGGCTGTCGAAAATCGCCCGGCGCACTATCCTGTATACGACTTTTGGCCTGAAGTAGTAGGCGCCGTAGAAGTACTCGACCGCATCCACTATTTCCTGTCTGCTAAGCCACGGGTATTCATAGTTTGCCATCTGGTGGCCAAGTTCGTCGGACATGTCGTCTTCGGTAAGGAAGCCGTTGGTTTGTAGATACTGATAGAATTCAGTGCCTGGATAGGGATGGGCCAGAGATACCTGGATCGTTTCCGGGTCGAGCCTTTTGGCAAACTCTATGGTGCGCTTGATGGTCTCTTTTGTCTCTCCGGGTAGACCGATCATGAAGTCTCCGTGCACCGTCAGGCCCAGTTCGCGGCAGTTCTTCATAAACGTGAGGGACTGTTCGAGGGTGATTCCCTTCTTCATGTTGTCCAGTACTTCCTGGACCCCCGATTCGAAGCCCACCACCAGGAGCCGGCAGCCCGCATCCTTCATGGCCTTTAACATGTCGTAGTCGGCATGGACCCGGCTGTTGCACGACCAGGTGAAGTTTAGCTTCTTCAAGTCCTTGCACAGCTCGATGACGCGGCTCTTGCCCCACGCCCAGGTGTCGTCGTCGAAGAAGATTTCCTTTACTTCCGGAAAAATTTCCAGGGCGTGCTTGACTTCCGCTACGACGCTTTCGTTGCTGCGCACTCGCCACGGATGCCCGGTGAAAGTCTGGGGCCACAGGCAGTAGATGCACCTGGCGGGACATCCCCGGGAAGTGTAGAAGGCCAGATAGGGGTGTTTCAAAAAAGGGATGTTGTATTTGGTCGGATCGAGATCCCGCCGGTAAATATCGACGATGCTGGGAAGCGCATCCAGGTCCTGGATGGGCGCGCGGTCCGGGTTGTGGACTATTTTTCCGTCCTGCCTGTAGCTGACCCCTTCGATTTCCTTCAGATCTTTTCCGGAAGCGAATTCGGCAACCGTGTAATCGAATTCTTTTCTGGCAACGAAATCAATTGCCGGCGAAGCGTTTAAGGCATGTTCGGGTTGCACCGAAACCGGCGGGCCCACAAAGGCGATCTTTATGCCGGGATTTACCGCTTTTATCTTTTCCACCAACCGCACATCGTTTAAAAAGCCGGGTTTGCTGGTGAAAAGAACCAGGAATTCATACTCTTTGGCAATTTCAACCGTCTGATCAGGACTGATTCCGTGGGGCGATGCGTCCAGGAGCCTGCTTTCCTTTATCAATCCGGCCGCATAGCCAAGCCAGACGGGGTACCAGTAAGAAGCGATTTCGCGGCGTGCCGGCCATCGCGCGCCGGCGCCCCCGTCAAACTTTTCGAACGAGGGCGGATTGAGGAGCAAGGTTTTCATCTTCGGATCTTCTCCTTGGGTTTCTGGAAGCTGGAACTATAAGGGCGTAGGGGGATCAATGTCAAGCAGTCGGGAAAGATCGGGTGAGAATAGAATCCCATATTGAATCAAACTTACCAGCCTGCCACGTACCACAAAACGTCCCAAAACCAAAAACCGGCGAAGAAAGAGAACCTGTTTTCCGCCCGGTTCCTCGGGAAGAGTAAAGAATACCCCCTCCCACGTCAAAGCCGGCCGGCGCAAAATAACTGGTCAATTCGACAAAGAGATCGTATAGTTGTGAGGTGTGAAACGGAATTTGAAATGGGGTCGGCTTGCCCCCTTAAGACCCCGTTCCTGAAAAATGGAGAGCTTCGAAATGGCGTGGAAAGGGGACGCGGATGGAATGGCGTGAGGTGGTCGAAGATCCAAGTTTGAGAGACCTGCCCTACAAGATTGAAACGAATGAATGGGGACAAATCGTGATGACGCCGGCGTCGGGCAAGCATGCAGTGTGTCAGTCGCGCATACTTCGATGGTTGGTATTATCCGGCTTGGGTGAGGCGCTTGCAGAGTGCCCCGTTCAAACATCGGAGGGCGTTAGAGTTGCCGATGTGGCTTGGGCAAGCGCCGTGTTTCTCAAAAAGTACGGCGCCCCGCTTTGTTTTCCCGAATCCCCGGAAATCGTCATCGAAGTATTGTCCCCGTCAAACAGCAACACCGAGATGAAAGACAAGAGAAGGCTTTATTTTCAAGCCGGGGCAAAAGAATTCTGGCTATGCGACGAATATGGAGACATGCGTTTTTTCAGCCCCAAAGGGGAAATGGAAAAAAGTGGATTATTCCCGGAGTTTCCCGGGCATATCGAAATCGAGGTTGTGTGAGCAACTAAAATACGAGGAGAACTTCGAAACGGGACTCGACGTTTCCGGATGGCTTGACGAGGTGTGACGGACGGACCTTTCATGCCAAATGCTGACAGGCGCGCCGGGATCGCGGCGAGGGTCTCGATGTTTTTGTCACCAAACGCTTGGGAAAGGAGACAGGAGATGGAATGGCGTGAAGTAGTCGAGCACCCAAGCCTAAAAGACCTGCCTTTCAAGATCGAAACGAATGCGGAAGGCTACATTATGATGACACCGGCCAGAGGTAGACATGGAATTTATCAAAGCCTCATTGACTATACGCTTCGAAGATTAGCTAAAGAAGGACAGGTTTTTATCGAATGCCCCATCCAGACGTCCGACAATACCAAGGTCGCTGATGTCGCATGGAGCAGCACTGAGTTTTACAGGAGGAATAAAGATAATGACAATCCCTACCTGGAATCCCCCGAAGTCGTCGTGGAAGTAAAATCGCCCTCTAACAGCGAAAAAGCAATGAAATGGAAAGCGGCGCTGTATTTTGAGAGGGGAGCCAAAGAAGTCTGGTTCTGCGACGATGACGGCAATATGCGTTTCTTCAATCCTCAGGGAGAATTGGGAAGAAGCGAGCTTTTCAGGGAGTTCCCCGGACACATCGACATCGAAGTCAAGTGAGCACAGGTGTGGCGGGATCACGGCGAAGAGCAGGGGGGATTGTCACCAACCTGATCGCACCCGGTTGAGACGGGAAAAGGAGAATTCACCGCAGAGACGCGGAGAACGCCGAGCGAGAACAAATTTACAGATGCTCCTCCTCAGCGCTCTCTGCGTCTCCGCGGTGGATTTTTTATCCGCATTCCACCGACTCGCCGATTCCCTTGCCTGCCGGGACCATCGGCAGCACGTTTTCTTCCCGCGGGACGATGCATTGGACAAATGCCGGGCCGGGGGCTATCGAGTACCTCGGGCAGCCCCTTTACCACGTCTTCTTCGGTTCTGAAGGCATAAGCCGGGATTCCGCGTATGCTTTGGCTAAGTCAACAACATTGACCTTGGCCGAGGGCCGCTATAGAATGTTGGCACGGTGTTTATTATGCTTTTGGAGGTCAACTATGAGGGCCGTCACTCTTTCCAACGCTAAAAGAAATTTGCGCGCCCTGATTCATGAGGTACGCGAGAACTCGGAACCTGCCGTCATTGTGGACAAGGGTTCTGATGAGCAGGCGGTTTTAATATCTATTGAGGATTACCGGAGTCTGGAGGAAACCGCTTACCTCCTGCGGTCCCCGGCGAACCGAGCGCACTTGGAAGAATCCCTGCGGCAGGTCGGAGAAAACAAGACGGTTCCCTTACCTTCCGAGGACCGACCTATGAACATCCTGTTTACGCAGGCCGCATGGGATCGATGACGACAGCATTATCATATTGAGTTGCCGCTATCATTATAGTTCGTGATTGTTCTCCTGATTTATCCGCATTCCACCGACTCGCCGATTCCCTTGCCTGCCGGGACCATCGGCAGCACGTTTTCTTCACGCGGGATGATGCAGTTGACGAAGGCCGGGCCGGGGCTATCCAGAAACTCCGGCAGCCCTTTTATCACGTCTTCTTCGGTTTTGAAGGTATAGGCCGGGATGCCGTAGGCTTTGGCCAGGGCTTCGAAATCGGGGTGGAACTGGAAATGGGTGGCCATGTGGCGGCCCTCGCAATAGTATTCCTGGAGCTGACGAACCATACCCAGCGCCGAATTGTTCAAAAGGATTATCTTGACGTTCAGGCACTGCTCCATCATGGTCGCCAGTTCCTGGATGGTCATCTGGATGCTGCCGTCTCCGGTCACCAGAATGACCTTGGAGCCGGGAGGCAAGGCCAGGGCGGCGCCCACCGAGGCGGGCAGACCGAACCCCATGCAGCCGAGTCCTCCGGAGGATACCAGGGAACGCGGCTTTTTGAAGTGGTAGTACTGGGCTACCCACATCTGGTGTTGGCCCACGTCGGTGACTATGGTCGCATCTCCCTTGGTGCACTTCCAGAGCTGTTCGATAATGAACTGGGGCTTGAGGCCGCTTTCCCGGTCGTAGCTGAGAGGATATTGGGCCTTGAGGGCTTGGATCCGCTCCAGCCATTCCGAACGGTCCACTTTTTCGATAAGAGGGAGCAGTTCCTTTAAAATCATTTTTACGTCCCCCACCAGCGGGACGTTTGTGGCGATCACCTTGCCGATCTCAGCCGGGTCGATGTCGATGTGAACGACCGTGGCGTGAGGAGCAAAGCTGTTGATGTTCATCACCACCCGGTCGTCGAACCTGGCGCCCAGCCCGATCAGCAGGTCGCATTCGGTTATGGCCAGGTTGGCGTAGCGGGTGCCGTGAAGGCCAAGCATTCCCAGGAAAAGCGGGTGGTCTCCCGGAAAACCGGCCAGGCCCATGAAAGTATTGGTCACCGGCGCCGATATGGCTTCGGCAAGCTTTAGCAGTTCCTCGGAAGCTTGGGAGGCCAGAACCCCTCCCCCCGCGTAAATGACCGGTCTTTTGGCCTTCCCGACCAGTTTGGCGATTTCGCTTATTTTGGACGGATGCCCTTTATAGGTGGGTTTGTAGCCTCTTAGCTTGACTGTGGAAGGATACTTGAAAGAAATTATGGCCTGGGCCACATCCTTTGGAATATCTATCAGCACCGGTCCGGGACGGCCCGTGGCGGCCACGTGGAACGCGTTCTTTACCACTACCGGAAGCTTGCTCGGGTCCTTGAGAAGGTAGTTGTGCTTGGTTATGGGCAGCGTAATGCCGGTGATATCCACTTCCTGGAAGGCGTCGGTCCCGATCTGGATTCTCGGCACCTGGCCGGTGAAAAGAACCAGCGGCACCGAATCCATGTACGCATTGGCGATGCCCGTGACCAGGTTGGTCGCCCCGGGGCCCGAAGTGGCTATGCAGACGCCCACTTTTCCGGAAACGCGGGCGTACCCGTCCGCCGCATGAACGCCCCCCTGCTCGTGGCGCACCAGCACGTGCTTGATCTTCGTGGAATGATACAGGGCGTCATAAATCGGAAGGACTGCTCCTCCCGGATATCCGAAAACAATTTCCACATTTTCCCTCTCGAGGCACTCAATCAGGGCCTCGGCAACCGTCATTTCCACTGAAACACCTCCGGTGAAACTTTTCAGGCGTTTTCCACTTCGCGCGACGGAGCCAGGCTCAAGGCCACATATTTGCTTCCGCGCAGCATGGCAATTTTGCCCGTGCGAACCAGTTCCTTGATGCCGTAAGGACGCAGAGACTCTTCAAAGGCGTTGATTTTGCCCTCGGTCCCCGTGCATTCGAAAGTCAGCGTCTTGCTCCCCAGATCAACCACCCGGGCCCGAAATATTCCCGCGATGTGCATGATCTCGACCCGCTGGCTGGGTTCCGCGGTCACCTTGATCATCACAAGCTCGCGGTCCACATATTCGTCTTCCGTTATGTTGCTGATTTTGATAACATCTATAAGTTTGTGGAGCTGCTTTGTAACCTGTTCGATGAAAGGCTTGTCTCCCTCCACCACGATGGTCATACGGGAGACGTCGTCCCTATCCGTGCGGCCCACCGCAAGACTGTCGATATTGAAGCCCCGGCGAGCAAACAGGCCGGCCACTCGTGTGAGAACGCCCGGAGAATTTTCAACCAGTACCGCAAGGGTGTGCTTCTCCATTTGTTTAAACCTCCGGCTTGATTTTAAAAACATGACGAACAATCAATATATCAATATTGACCGGTCTTTTAAAGCGCAATAAACTTCAGACTTTCCAACAAGGGAGACTCGATTGGAATACAGTAAGATAATTGACTTCTTTTTCGAGCTGGGAATGCTCAAGAAAGCCCCGCGCTCCGGTTTCCAGTTCCTGGGCTCCGGAGGGGAATCGGTGGCCGAGCATTCCTTTCGGGCGGCCATGATCGGTTTTGCCCTGGCCAGGCTGGATGCAAGCGTCGATCCCTTCAAGGTGGTCAGCATGTGTTTGGTCCACGACCTGCCCGAGGCCAGAACCGGGGACCAGAACTATGTCAACAAAAGATACGTTACGGTGGACGAAAGCGGCGCCATGGCCGACCTGGCCGACCCGCTCCCTTTTGGAGACGAACTGAAGGCCCTGCTAAAAGAGTATAGAGAGTGCCGGACCGCCGAGGCCAGGCTGGTCCACGATGCCGATCAGCTGGACCTCATAGTGGAACTCAAGGAGCAAAAAGATCTCGGAAACGCTTACGCCTCGAAGTGGATACATTTCGCCAGGCAGCGCCTCATTACCCCGATGGCAAAACAAATCGCCGAGCAGGTCGTGTCCACCGATTCAACCGACTGGTGGTTCAAGGGCCACGACAAATGGTGGGCAAAGAACCACGAAAAGTAATGGACTTCGGATCACTCCTTGTCTTTTTTGAGCCGATCCGAAATCGATATGACCTTGCCCTGTTTGCCCGTCTTTGCTTCTTTTCGCTTCTTTTGTACCACCAACTCGGGTCTGGCGGAGGTCTTGCCCGACTCCGCGGACCCGGGTTCGGCAGGTTCTTCCACCGGGGCGACCACTTTTTCGATGCGCATCGGCCTGCCCCCCATCGTGAATTCCTCGCCGTTGTAGTAGGCTTCGCGCAAGATCCAGGTCACGACCAGCAAAGGCACCTGGAGCACCAGAAATTTCACCTGAAACCAACCCGGCTTGACGTCGGCCGATATATCGTCAAGCCTCGCGAAAAAGGCCGGATTGTTGTCCATATAAACCAGAACCACGTCCCCAACATTTGTCATTGGCGCCTGCCAGCTCTTTTATTATGAAGTGGTAAGTACATTTCCCCCGAATATACACCGCGGGTTGATTTCAAAATTTTGCCTTCTGCTTTTTCTTCACTATACACCCTAACCGGAAATGAATATAGACCGGTGCTCATTCCTTCGAAATTTCAGGAACCTGGAACGCAAACCCGACGGTGCTCGTCTCGTGAGCCGTTTCCAGAGCCCCCGTTTACGTAATTTTCGTCCAACCGGCCATGGATCAAAGGCAACTTGCCCATCTCGGGGATGTTGAACCCGAAAATCATCTCCAAAAACTTGGTGACGATCTTGAAAGTCGCTCCCCACAGCAGTTCGGCCCGGCCGTCAACCGTATAG
Source organism: Syntrophobacteraceae bacterium (assembly GCA_031292195.1). Classification (GTDB taxonomy): domain Bacteria; phylum Desulfobacterota; class Syntrophobacteria; order Syntrophobacterales; family Syntrophobacteraceae; genus SbD1. The sequence continues at coordinate 20,980 of JARLHP010000290.1, read as the reverse complement.
ACAAAGGAGGGAAAATCCATTTCTTCGCTCTCGAACCTCCGCTCCAGATGAGCGGAGACATTTATCCTGTAACAGGCATAGTTGCCGGGGTCCAAAAGGGCGCGCAGGGGGAACCTGACGATCCTGTCGACTTCACTGCTGAGGCGAAACCGTTTCTGGCGCGACATCCAGGCGACCATGGGGTGGATGGAGCGCTCGTACATGACCAGGCAGTGAGTGGGAAGGGGACCAAGAAAAGTCAGCCCGAAAGGATTTATGCCCATTTCTTCCCATCCCTCCCGCAGTCCCGCCGCGAAAAGCAGGGAAAGAAAGGCGGCATCTTCGGGGTACTCGGCTCTGAGTCTCCCCCAGCATGGCCATTTGGAAAGAGTCGATCCTCGAAGGCTAAGAAGACGGCCCAAAAAGTAATCAAAACTTTCAATGCCCCCGCCGGGGCAGCAGAGATCCCCCGGTTGCCTCACCCACTGGGAGCGTTTGTTGAGTATAATGCCCGCCTCGGAAATGCCGGTTTTGCCGGCCGACACTTCCCCCAGCAGAAGCAGCACGCTCGAGGTGCGTTCGCCTCCCACGCAATCTCCGCCGGAAGATAGAAGAAAGTCGTTGCCGCACTCCGTGGAGAGGACTTCGAGCACGCGCCTGCGCAGGGCCGCCGGGTCGAACACCAGGTCAAGGTCTGCCGGTCCGCCTTTCATGCCGCAAACTCGCCCAGCTTCTTTTCTATGCGTTTTTCCGAGACCGGAAACAGCGTCTTCATTTCAGGAGCGAACAGGCTGATTTTGAACTCCTCGATCATTTGAGCGGTCTCTTCCATAAAGGCAAGTCCTTCCGGTGTGGGCCTGGAGAGAACGCGATGTCCCATCTCCCCCAGTTTGTCGGCGTAGACCCGGAATTGGGCCTCTTTCGCCCGGTCCTTTTCCGGATAGACGTAGGCTCTTTCCGCTCGAATGGAGAGCCCTTTCAGATAGCGGGGAAGAAGTCTCACCCGCCCTTCGGAAAAACCGGTCAAAAAACCGGGCGGGATTATCGTTTCAATCTCTTTACGGACAGCCGAAAGCCGGTCCGTAACGGCCCGGTTTGCGCCCGCCATGCGCAGGAACCGCTCGATCACCCCGAGGGTGTCATGTCTTTGCTCGAGGGCCGTCAGCACCGGTGTTCGAATCTCGTTGCCAAGCGCTCCCAGCCGGCCTTTTAGCCTTTCGATACTTTCCAGAAAATCTTTTCTGTTCGGGTGTTTCTCTCCATCCAGTCCGAAGAGCTTGCGCAGAATATAATCATAGAGTGCCAAAGAAGCATTTTTTATACCCCCCATGAAAAAAACACGCGAGGCAAAAGTGTCGGGGAAGGCCCAGGTTTTGCCGAACTTACTCAGTTCGGCCGCAAAAGCCAGTTTATAGAGGCGCATAAGACCTGCCCGCGACGACCTGGCCGCGCTACCCGGTTCGTTGAAGAGCCGAACGGCCACCTTGCCCTCTTCGTCGGCCAAACCCGGCCAGGCGAATCGTTTAATGCCCATCGCGTCCGTTCCGATTTCAATGCGCTCGGGCAGGTCCCCAAAATCCAAACCGGCCACTTCATCACGTTCCAGCGCCTGGCGCGCTTCTTTCCACAACTGGTCTTCGTGCTTTTCCACCGCCGAAGACCGGAGATCTTCGATGTTGCGCCCGGACGCCAAAACGTCTCCGGATGGGCCAACCACCTCGAAACGCATCCTGAGGTGGTCGGGCAGTTGGGCGTCTTCCCACTGTCGCGGGTCGATCCGGATTCCGGTGAGATTGAAAACCGCCTCGCCCAGCCGGCTGTAAAAGTCCCCTTTGCCCAAAGCGAGATACGGTATGATGCGTTTGGCCGTCTCGCCGATGGGCGTAAGTCGCCTTCGAATCTCCTTGGGAAGAGTTTTGAGAAGTATGGCCACTTTTTCCGGGACCATGCCGGGCACCAGCCATTCGAACGGTTCCCCGGAAAGCGATGGCAGCGTGTGAACCGGTACGGTGAGGGTCACCCCGTCGTCTTTTTCCCCCGGGCTGAACGTGTAGCGCAGAGGAAGCTCCGCTCCGGTTGCTCTCAGGGCGTCGGGAAACTGCTGCGAGGCGTCGAAATCGGGTTCGTTTCTAAGAAGATCTTCCCTCTTCATCTTGAGGAACTCGTCTCCGCCCGTATCCTTTATCAGCTTGTCAAACGACCTTATGTCCGATATCCGGGGGAGCCGCGAGTCATAGAATTCATAGAGGGCCTGCTCGTCGGCCAGAAGGTCCCTGCGGCGCGCCTTGTTTTCCAACTCTTCGATCTCGCGGAGCAGTCCGAAGTTGTGGTCCAGAAAACCGTATTTCGGGGGAAGTCCCCTATCCACCAGGGCCGAGCGTATGAAAATCTCCCGCGCCTCCACCGGGTTTACGTGCTCGAAATTCACTTTTCGCCGCTCCACCACCGTCAAACCATAGATGGTGGCTCTTTCGAATGCCACCACCTGGCCGCGATTCTTCTCCCAGTGCGGCTCCGACCAGCTGTATTTCAATACATGCCGCCCCACCTTCTCGATCCATTCCGGGTCGATGTTTGCCGCGGTGCGCGCGAAGAGTCGGGTGGTCTGCACCAGTTCGGAGGCCACGATCCAGGCGCCGCCCTTGCCAAAGAGGGACGATCCCGGAAACAGCATGGCCTGGCTGCCCCTGGCGGCCGTGTAGAGGTTTTTGTCCTTGCGCACCCCCACCTGGCTGAGATAGCCGCTCAGAATCGAGCGGTGCACGCCGTCGTAGTCCGCCGGGCTGGTATTTTCGACAAAGCCCCCCATCTCGCTCAGGATGGAGCGAATTTCCTGGAAGATATCGCGCCATTCCCGCATGCGTCTGAAGGAGAGAAAATGGCTGCGGCAAAATTTGCCCAACTGGCGCGTAGACCCTGCCCCCGGTTGCTCCCAGCATGCCTGCCAGATTTTTAGAATGGACACAAAATCGGAGCGCTGGTCGTGAAAGACCGCCTGGGCCTGCCGCGCCTGCTCCTCGCGATCCAGCGGCCTTTCCCGCGGGTCCTGGAGGCTTAGCGCCGAGCCGATAACCATCAGCTCCTTCAGCGCGTTTTCCTTTCGGGCCTCGATCAGCATCCTGGCGATGCGAGGATCGAGCGGCAGCCGGGCCATCGTCTTTCCAACCTGCGTAAGCCGCTGGTGCTCGTCAACTCCGCCCAGTTCGCGCAAAACGCCGAAACCGTCCTTTACGGCAGCCGAAGAGGGAGGGTCGAGAAAGGGAAAGTCCTGTATCTTTCCAAGCTTGAGGTAGAGCATTCGAAGAATGACCTCGGCCAGGTTGGAGCGCAGGATTTCGGGCGGGGTGTAGAGGGGCCGGCCCAGATAGTCCTCTTCGGAATAGAGCCTGATGCACACCCCTGCTTCCACTCGTCCGCACCGGCCTTTCCTCTGGTCGGCGCTGGCCCGCGAGATGGGCGCGACCGGAAGGCTGCGGGTCTTGGACCGGGGGTTATAGAGAGATGTTCTGGCCAGTCCCGTGTCGATCACGTACCGTATCCCCGGTATGGTGATGGAGGTCTCGGCGATATTGGTCGCCACGATGATCTTCTGCCGGGAAGTGGCGGCGAAAACCATCTGTTGATCGGAAGCCGACATCCTGCCGAAAAGGGGCATCACAACGGTATTGGGGTAGGATTTCCCCTCGATTCGCTGGACCGTTTCCAGTATGTCGCTTTCAGTAGGCATGAAAAGGAGAATGTCGCCCCGGCTGCGTGGGCCGGGTCGAAGCAGGTCGACCGCCTCGACCGCCTGATCGATGTAGGTCGCCTCGGCGGACTCCTCCGGTTCCAGCCGGTCTAAAGGCAGGTGCAATACTTCGACCGGAAACATCCTTCCGGAGACCTCGATAATCGGCGCCCCGCCGAAGGCGCTGGAAAATTTCTGCGGATCGATTGTGGCCGAGGTGATGATCACCTTGAGATCGGGCCGCCTGGAAAGGGTCTGTTTCAAAATCCCGATCAGAAAGTCTATGTTGAGTGACCGCTCGTGCGCTTCGTCGACTATGATGGTGTCGTAGGCGCGAAAACTTCTGTCCCTTTGCGCTTCCGCCAGCAGGACCCCGTCGGTCATGAACTTTATTCTGGTGGTTGTTGCCGTTCGATCCTGAAACCGAATCTTGTATCCCACCAAGGCCGGTCCGAGCGGGCCGATTTCTTCGGATACGCGCGCGGCAAGGGTAATGGCGGCTATGCGGCGCGGCTGCGTGCACCCGATCATGCCGGTTGTCCCCCGCCCTGCCTCCAGGCAGAACTTGGGGATCTGGGTGCTCTTGCCCGACCCGGTCTCGCCTGTGACCACCAGCACCTGGTGATCACGAACCGCAGCCACGATCTTTTCCCGCCATTCCATGATAGGCAGATCGGAAGGGTAGGGGGGCGTAAACGGATCCGAAACATCGGCTCTTGTTTTGGAAGGTATCATTGTGGAATAAATATAACTTGTCCCTGGTCAAAATCGGAAATGAAATCATCTGTCGTGTCGCATCGTGCAAGGATCTTTACAAAAGAACGGGCTTGTGTCAATTGTCAAAGCGGCGTGTCGCCGCGCGGCGTGTCGCCGCTGACGGATTGCCAAGCCCCGATCTGCCCGACTGGCTGCGCCGGCGGGCAGATCGGCCCATGGGCGCCGTAGGTTGCGCGTAGGTTGGGCTAAGCGTAGCGCAGCCCAACAAGAACTTTTCAGAGCAGTTGTTCATGTCGTTCGGGGCGCCCTCCGGAAACCACGAAAAGCAGCGGCGCACCGGGGTGGGCCGGACACACGGTGTCCGGGGCGCGAAGCGCCGGGAGGGGGTGGCGTGTCGCCGCTGAGCGCTTGCCAAGTCCCGATCTGGACGACTGGCTGCGCCGGCGGGCTGATCGGCCCATGGAGCTCGGCTAATACGATTTAACGTTCAAGTGCCGACTTATGGCTCTTGCTCTTCCCCCTTTTTCAAAAGGGGGGAAGAGGGATGGGTATTACATCACACTCGAGGTCGATATGACGGAGATCAAAAGAAAAGTGGAAGAGGCGCTCTGTTCGCTAAAACCTCACCTGAAGGGTGAACAGCCCATAGGGTTGGTTCTGGGTACGGGCCTGGGCACCATTGTGGAGGCTATCGACAACTATGTCGCCGTCCCTTACACCGACATACCCCACCATCCGGTCTGTACGGCCCCGGGGCATCAGGGAAGGATGATATTGGGCCGGCTGGCCGGAAAGTCCGTCGTTGCCCTGGACGGACGTTTCCACCTCTACGAAGGCTTCCAGCCCGAAACGATTTCCTTTCCAATCAGGCTCCTGCGGGCCCTGGGCGTTAAAATGCTGCTGATTTCCAACGCCGCGGGCGGGCTCAACCCCAATTTCCAGGCCGGAGACCTGATGGTGATAACCGATCATATAAATTTTACCGGCCGCAACCCGCTGGTCGGGCCCAATGAAGACGACTGGGGAGTGCGATTTCCGGACATGACGGAGCCCTACGACAGGGGCCTTGTCCATCTTGCCGAAAAAACAGCCCTCCAGGAGGCAATCAAACTGCACCGGGGCGTGTATGCCGGAGTCCTGGGCCCCAGCCTTGAAACCGCGGCCGAAACCCGCTTCCTCCGGATGGCCGGGGCCGATGCGGTCGGAATGTCCACCATCATGGAAGTGATAACGGCCGTTCACGCGGGTATGGATGTGCTGGCCATTTCGGCCATAACCAATGTGAATTTGCCCGATTGTTACAAGCCGGCCCTTATCGAGGATATCCTGGAGACGGCCGCGGTGTCGGGCCGCATGCTCGGCCGGCTTTTTAAAAAAGTGCTCGAACAGTGCTGACCCGAAGAGTTCCCTTCCTGATCGTCAGCGCCCCGCCGCAAGCGGTGGAGGCGAAATCATGGATTGCGATTATGAAGTCATAAATTCCAATTTGGAGAAAATTCAGGCGTTATCTATAAATCGTGGCGTATTGAGGAATATGATTATCTAATAGCAAATCGCGACTTAACTAGGATTAGATCAAGTGGTAGACAAGCTTTGGAGGATGCAGGCTACCGTGAACGGTAAGTACAGACTTGACTTTTCATTTGCAATAAAACTTGTCCACATGGTTGACCAGCATTCTCCTATTTACGATCAAATGGTGGCCATATTTTATGATTTCGTACCTCTTGATTAATAAAATGGGTTTTTTAGCCAAAGAGTAGGAAAGTTTATGCGGTTTTACAACCGCATGAAGATCGTATATAATAGGATACTTGAATACGAGTTGCTTTCCACGTCAATTAGGCAGTTTAGAAAACACTTCAGTCCGAAGCATTGCAAAGATGTGAAGGTACTAGATTATCTAATCCGGGCTTGTATGAAACGGAAATCATGCGGGCTTACTGCAACTTCGGCCACAAATCCCCGAGGTCGAACTCGATTTCCTCAAAAGGCTCGGATCGTATCTTGTCACCTCCATAAAAACGGGCCGTGGGGAACCATCCGTTCGATTTGAGTCTGTAAGGGTCCAGGATTTTCGCAGTCGGATCGAGCAGCCAGAAATATCCGACGCCCGAATCGGCATAGATCGGCATCTTTTTCATTTTGTCGAACCGGAAAGTCGACGGGGAGAGAATTTCGCAAATCCAATCAGGCGTAACCGAGATCGGATTTTGGTCCTCTTCCCATAGGAATCTTTCCTTCTTCCATCCGGCCAGGTCGGGGACCAGGGTGTGCTCGCCCAATTGGATTTCCGGTTCAATGAGAATAACCCATCCTCCGGGACCGCCGCCTTCCCCGAATAGATAGGGCGTCCCTATTCGATTGCCCAAAGCGAAAGCGGCATAAGTATGCTTCCTCGACGGTCTCGGGTGGACGATCAGTTCCCCGTCGAGGATCTCTCCTGTCATGTTTTCCGGGATGGAGTAAAGGTCTTCGTAAGTTGCTCTCTTTTTTGCCGGTTCGCTCATGGCTGCCCTTTCCTCTCCCCGGTATCGAACCAGCACGCTGTTTTGATGTGTCCCGGATTCGATTTTTTTACGGACCTGTCAGGGGGGAATTCCACAGGGAGGTTTTCAAGCGCGTCGATGAAATATGAATATTCAACCCCGTTCGATAAGCGTGCGCCCCGTTTGATCTTTACGGTACAGCCGCGCCTTTCCGATCACACGGCTGCCTCTTCCGCGTTCGAGGTCGTATCGCTCGCATCCGATTTGAACACGGCGAACTGGTTGACCAGAAAATTTACGCTCACCCCGGCTATTATCCCGGCCAAAGCCGCCACCTGGGGGTAGACGGCGGGGAATTTCGAGGTCACTTCGGAAGTGACAAAATAGTTCAATAGCCCACCCAGTGAACAGGCCCCCACGTATCCGAAGAATTGCTTGACCAGCGAGCCTTTTCGGGCGCCGGAAAATGTAAAACGACGGTTTAACGCGAAATTGAATACCATGGAGATCGCAATGGCGGCCCCGATGGATACTTTAATTCCAAAGCCCAGGGCGATGAGCAGGGTCAGTATTCCCAGATTGACGATCGAGCCCAGCCCCCCGACCGCCAGGAAATGTACGAGATTGGACCAGGCGCCGTACTTGTGAATAAACAACCGCCTGATATGTCGCAGGTACCTGGCCTGCTCGGCAAATGTGAGTTTGCTTTCACCGGCATTGCGGTCGCAGAAATGAAATGGAATTTCCTTAATTCTTTCGCACTCGCACTTCACGATCAACTCCAGGCCGATTTTGTACCCGATGGGGTTCAGACGCTCCGCGGCCTGTTCGTAGGCAGAACGCCGCAGCGCAAAGAACCCGCTCATCGGGTCTCTGACGCTGGTAAAGGGCATCGCCAGCAAGGTTGCCACCTTGCTGTTCATCCAGCGAAAGAATCCCCAGTCGTCGGAGGTCGATCCACCCTCGACGTAGCGTGATCCGATGGCGAAGTCGTGGCCCGAGGTCAGCGCCTCGACCAGTGCCGGAATGCACTCGGGAGGATGGCTGAGGTCTGCGTCCATCACCACGATCACATCGCCCCGGGCATGTTTGAGCCCATCGCATACCGCCCGGCTGAGCCCTCTGTCGGTTGTTCTCGTAAACAATTTTATCCAGGCCTCACCCAGGCCTGCAATCAGTTCCCGCGTTCCGTCCCCGCTGTCGTCGTCCATGATCAGCAGTTCGAGGTCCATGTTTCTATTGCGACGCAGATCGCTCAGGCGGTCAATCAGGAACGGCAGGTTTTCCGCCTCCCTGTATGTCGGTACGATTACCGAGATGGCAGGAAGTGCCGGCCTTGGCAAACTGCTTTTGTCTCCCCGTTGGTGGATGGCTGTTCCTTCTTTTCGGGTTTGACTTTCTGTTGGTCCCTGAGGCATACGGCCCATCTCCGCCATTTTTTTCGGCTGGCCACGAAAATCTATTTTCCTGGCCAAAGTGTTGTCCCATTATTGGCTACTATACAGTGGTCTACCCTTCGAGAACTTCCAACCGGTATAAAATACGCACTTCCGCGTTGCGCATCCAGTTCTCGTTACAGGATCGTTGCCTTGCCGCAAAAAAATCAACTCTATCTTCATCTTCGCATGGTTTCGAGCAGCATACAACCCGCCACGGGAATAAGCAAGTCAAACGGAAATTAAATCAAGGCCATCCCCTTGTGATCGGAGCGCTTCTTGCCGGCGGTGATAAAAAAGAAGTGTTTTGGGGGAGCGAAGCGGGGAGCGGAAAGCCGGCCGCGGGAAGAAAACGGCGGTTGCCCTCCCTGCTCCTCGCTTCCTGCTTTTCAACGCTTGTTCCCCTCGATTTCCACCAGTTCGTAATCTCTGGCGCCCAGGCCGACCTCTTCCGCATGGATCAACTGGCGCTCCCAGTCAAGCTTCGGGTAGACCGCCCTGATCTTATCGGGGTAATGCTCCTGGCCCTTGAGGCAGGAGGACGGCAAATGAGGACTCTTGTTCAAAAGATCGACGCATGCCTGGTCGAGGGCCACCGGGTCCTTTGAGGCCGCTATGCCGATATCGCCCACGATCGGCGCATCGGAAAACGGGTAGCAGTCGCAGGCCGGAGATATCTGCGTGAGAAAATTTATGAAAAGCGAGCGCTTCTCCTTGCCCTTTATCGCCCCCGCGGCATACTCGGCGATTTTTTCCATCAACTTGGGAAAGTCCGTGTCCCAGTCGATAGTAAGCGCTCCCTGCTGGCAGGCGTGAATGCACTGCGCGCAGCCCACACAAAGTTTACGGTCGATCTGCACCACTTTCGAAACCGAAGGGCTCGGGGCGGCAAGGCCGGCCTGCCTTTCCACGATGCTTATGGCGCCGTGGGCGCATTGCTCCACGCATAACCCGCAGCCAATGCATTTTTTGTTAACGATCTTCGGAGCAACCTCCGAATGTTGGGCCATTTTGCCTTTTCGGGAAGCCGCTCCCATTCCGATATTTTTGATCGCGCCTCCAAAGCCGGCTGCATCGTGAAGCTTGAAGTGGGCGAGCGAGACCATGGAGTCCGCGCGAACTATGGCTGAAGCGATCATCACCTCCCGGAAGTGCTTGAGGTTTACCGGCACAGCCACCTCGTCGCCTCCATCGAGACCGTCGGCAATAATCAGCGGCGCTCCTGCCACGGGGTAAGCAAAGCCGTTTAGAATGGCGGTGTTCAAATGGTCCACGGCGTTGCCCCGCGACCCGACATAAAGCGTCCCGGTGTCGGTGATAAAGGGCCTTGCTCCCGCCTGCAACAGCGCGTCCACTACCGGCCGGACCAGCACGGGACGAATGAAGGCCGTGCCGCCTTTTTCCCCGAAGTGGAGCTTGACGGCTGTAAGCCCGCCTTTTCTCACTATGTCTTCGAGCCCCGCCGCCAGGGCCAGGCGCTGTATCTTGGTGGGCAAACTGTTACGGTATCCGGTGCGCAAACTTGTAAAATAGACTTGGCTGGCCATTAAAACCTCATTTTTGGTGATTCGTGACTCGTGACTGGTGATTCGTGACTCGTTGCAGTGATTAGTAACCAATCACTAGTCACTAATCACGAGTCACGAATTAATCACCGCCCTACCGGTGAGAGCAAAACGGCGATTATCCCGGCAAGAAAGATGCCGTCGAAAGTTCCCGCCCCGCCGATCGAGGCCACCGGAGCGCGCAGTTGCTTGAGTTTGTCCAAATGGAGAATATCTGCTCCGATCAGCGTTCCGAGGGTTCCGGCGAAGTAGGCGGTCGGAGCGGCCGAACTATAATCGAAGAGCATGGCCGCGAGCGCCGCCACAATCGGGGGAATCAGCCACGGGACCGCAATCCCGATTCCGGGCACCGGCCGTGCGCTTTTATAGACCACATAGACGACCCCGGCAAGAGCCAACAGCATGCGGATGGGATGGGGCGCGTTCAACCACAGATAAAGCGAAAGAGCCGATGGAATAAGTGCCCCTCCGAGATTGACGGCAAGCACCATTTCATTGGGCCTGCCCAGGTGCGGAGGCCGGAAGCGCATTCCGAAAAAAGAAACCGTGTCCCACTCATCGGTTTCCTCGGGTTCCAGCGGGATTTTTCGAATCGGGATATTAATCAGGCTCCCCACGATGCACAAAAAAAGGATGGTGAAAAGGTAGTGGGGCGGAATGCCGATTTTGGCGAACGCCCATGAAAACAGGCCAAACTGGATAAACCCGAAGGCCATGAAAAGCAGGAACATAAAAACGAACGCAAAAAAAATCAGGAAGGGCGGGAAAAACATGTGCTCTCCTCCGCGGGTAACTAACCCTCTCACCGCCTATTATTTTCACCCACTCACCGGCTCTTTGTTTTTACCGATTCACCCACTCACCGGCTCTTATCCCACCGACTCACCGCTCTTTGCTTTTACCGATTAACCGATTCACCGACTCACCCATTCACCAGCTCTTATCCCACCGACTCTTCATAGTCCCCCGGCGCGATAAACCTGCCGTACCGCTCTTTGAGAGCCGTAAGTTTGTGCACGGTCGATTTCCAAATCTCGAAATATTCTTTCGGGCAATCGGGTGCGTTGCGTGTGTAGAAGCGAACGGCGCGCGAAATCTTGGCTACCCAAGGGTCGATCCGAAATTTGAAGAGTTCCCTGTAAAGTTCCTCGGAGAAGTCCTCTCCGAAGATCTCCCCAAAAAGAGATTTGAGGTCCTCGTACCGGGGAATGAAACCAAGCGGTGTCCGGTAAGCGTCGACTTCATTGTGAATGCGCTGCTCGGCCCAGTGCAGCCAGACCTTCTTGGCCAGCTTGTGCGTGAGAAAATGTCCCTTGTTATCCCGCAGAAAGTAGTTCACCGCGTAGATGCGCGGAACTTTTTCCATCCCTTCCACGAATCGGATATTGTTCGTTATATAAGCCCCTATCGGGTAGCTGATGAAGTCCAGGTTTGCCATCGGCTGGGGGGCGAGCACGCCTTCTTCTCCGATCACCGCCGAGGTGGTCTCGGACTCCAGGGTGCACGCCTTGAGGAGGATTCCGCTCTTCCAGTCGGTGGATTCTTCTATGGGAACCGATGTGTCGGAGTCCCGGCCTCCATAGATTATCCCCTCCACCAGGACGCCGTTCTTGTCGTTATAGGCCGGGTCGATGTTTTCCAGGTACCCGAGTCTAAGGGTATAGCGGGCATTGCTGTGCGCCAGAGGAATCGGTTTGGCCTGCTCGTCGGTTTTTCCCGCAAACCACTCGCCGCAGAAGCTGCGCCCCGAGGAGGGGTGATCCACCCCCATTCCCTGCCAGTAGGGTTCATTGTCCGGGCCGGTCAAAACGTTTGAAAAAATGATTTCTCGCCCCGGGGTCTGCAGTGTCTTGAAAATAAGCGGGTCATCGGCTCCATTGACGTCCTTAATGATCCCGAAAATGCCGTTTTCCACGTTTACCGCCCTAAACTCCCCGTTTATCTTGCGAAAATAGGCAATATCATCCCCGATGATTTTCTCGCCGGGCAGCATGGCCGTGGCGGTTTTTCCGCAGGCGGAGGGGAAGGCGCCGCAAAAGCAGGTGGAACGGCCTTTCTTTTCGTTTTGAACCGCCATTGCGAACATGTGTTCGCACAGCCAGCCTTCCGTCCCGGAGAGTTTTATGGCCAACCGCATGGCGTGTTTTTTGAGGCCTACGGAGTTTCCGGCATACTGGTTATTGGCGGACATGACTATGTAGTCGTCGAGGTCCTGGTAAATCCGCCTCTGGTCGAGGTCTTTACTGTTGCCGTTTTCGTCCAGACGCCCGGCGCTGTGCACGAACCGGAAAAATCTCTCTCCCGGCGCCATGAGGCGGAAATGCTCATAGCCGCGGCGGTAGAGCAGGTCTTCGGAATGAGCGACATAGAAGGAATCGGTCATCTGGGCGCAGGCTATCGAAAACGGGCTTTGAGTCGGCCCTTCGCAGCTGAGCTTTACGACCGCCTGTTTGCCCTTCATAATCCCTTTGAGGATTTCCCGCACCTCGGCCAGCCCTTCTTGCCTCTCTTTGGCCAAAAGCGCCCCCATCAGGGGAACGAGTTCCTTGGCCACCAGGTTTTTTGTCGCCCCCGGGGCGCGCCCCTGGTCTTCAGAGCCGTCGTAGTGAATCGTTTGGCCTTCTTTGGCCAGGGGATTTTCTTCTCCCCTTCGAAGTGAATTTTGCCTGATGTATTCGGCGTCTCCGTCACTGTCGTCACACATGTACACCGAATCGGGTTCGCAGAGCTCGGTGTATTCGCCAACGAAAGCAAAGAGCGGTTCGTTGCCCAGTTCGACCAGTTTGCCGTAGCTTTCCGGAGACATTTTACTCGTGAGAAGCGGTGCGAAACGATTGTTGTCAAAATCTGCCATTTTGGGTCATCCTCCCGTGCGTGCTGTCAGGCTGGAATCAAATTAATCACGCACGGTCTCAAATGTTTTTCCCATAAAGGGAGAATACGGCATCCAGCAATGTTGGATAATGCAACTCTTCAGGCGCGCCGGGACCCGCTCCGTCGGAGTCGCCCCGGTAGATGCGTACGCCTCTGCACCGCGCGTTTTCGGCCGCCTTCATATCCGATTCGCTGTCGCCCACAAAAAAAGTTTCCCCGGGGTCTATGCCGGCATGGCGGCATGCCGAAAAAATCATGGCCGGCGCCGGTTTTCTACATTCGCATTTTTCATCGGGACGATGAGGACAGTAGAAAGCAGCCTGAATGCGACCACCGCTTTCCTCTGCCCGGCGAATTAGCCCCTCATGGATTTCCCGGAAATCCTCCCATCCGATCAGTCCTCGGTTTATCCCCGACTGATTGCTTACCAGAATTACCCCGACACCCCTGCTTTCCAGAAACGCCAATGCCTCCAGTCCGTCCGGGTAAAAGCGAACTTCCGCCAAAGTTTTCACATAATCGGGCCGGTTTACGTTCAATACGCCGTCACGGTCCAAAAGAATGAACCGGCCGTATTCCGGCTTTGCCGAACTGAGCCACGCAAGCATTTTTGTCCGTCCGTTCCGTATAGACCAACAATTAACTCCGATCATGCCGGGAAAAAGTGTATATTATAATCATATGGCTGAAGCTGGAATCAAGTTGAATTTTTGGGAGATAAGCATTTAGCGCCGTATGTTGCCGACAATCGATCTGGAAAAACTGCAGGATAGACTTGGACATTCGTTTGAAAACCAGGAGCTGCTTTTGCGAGCCTTGGTTCATCGTTCTTTTGCCTATGAAAATCAAGACCTCCGCTCGGATAACGAAACACTCGAATTCCTTGGAGATTCCGTCCTTGGACTGGCCATAAGCCATTTGCTGCTCGATCTTTTTCCCAACTGCGACGAGGGGGAGTTGTCCAGGTTGCGCTCCTCGATCGTAAACGAGCGCGTACTGGCCATGATTGCTTCGAGCCTCGATTTGGGGGATTTTCTCCTGCTGGGAAAAGGCGAGGAGCTTTCCGGGGGCCGACAAAAACCATCTCTTCTGGCCGACGGCCTGGAAGCGGTGCTTGCCGCCGTCTACCTCGACGGCGGACTGGATTCGGCGCTGCGCCTGGTGCGAACCATGTTCGGTGAATACCTGGAACATAAAGAGGAAGACTACCTGCTCAAGACGCTGGATAAAGACTATAAAACTCAGCTCCAGGAGATCACGCAGGCAAAGTTGAAACTCACCCCCGTCTATTTCCTCGAATCGGAAAAAGGCCCCGACCACGACAAGACCTTCTTCATGCGGGTGGAGATCGGCGAGCAGGTGCTGGCCTACGGATATGGCAAAAGCAAGAAGGAAGCCCAGCAGGAAGCGGCCCGAAAAGCCATTGACAGAATAGAGACTGATTCCGCCATGCTTTGCACGGATATTCCCTGAAAAATGATCTATCCGGTCTTTCTTCCTCATGCGGGCTGTCCGTTCCAGTGCGTCTACTGCAATCAGCGGGTGAGCGTCTCCTGCGGTAACCAGGGGAGCGGACTTGCCGCGTTTGTGCGAATGCGGTTGGCGGACTACGCCGGCCAGGTCCGAAGTTCCGGCCGTCCGGGTGAGATAGCTTTCTACGGCGGGACCTTTACCGCGCTGCCGTGCGGCCTGGTGGAAGAAATCCTTTCCGGGGCCGCCGCTTTTGTTCATGATGGTATTTTTACCGGCGTCAGATTCTCGACCCGGCCCGACTGCATGGCCCCCCGCGTCGTGGAGATGCTCGCCAGCTACCCGGTGCGGGTGATCGAGTTGGGCGTTCAGAGCCTTTCGGACTCCGTGCTGGAAAAAAGCGGCAGGGGATACGGGGCGGAAACGGTCTTCGAGGCGACCAAAAGGATAAAGCGTCAAGGTTGGGACCTGGGCGTCCAGCTGATGGCCGGCCTTCCCGGCGATAACCGGGAACTGTTCATGCGCTCCGTGCGAAAGGCGCTGGAAATCGGAGCGGACTTCCTCCGCATCTACCCAACGCTCGTTCTGGAAGGGACCGCTCTTGCGGACTCCTATAGAAAAGGCCTCTACGCTCCCTTGAGCCTCGATGAGGCGGTGGCCTTGCTTGCGCCTGCCTACGACCTGGCCCTGGGGGCCGGCGTGCCCATAATAAGAATGGGTCTCCAGGCCGACCGCGCCCTGGAAGAGCCCGGCGCCGTGCTGGCCGGACCCTATCACCCCGCCTTCGGCTCTCTGGTAAAATGCCGCTGGTGGCAAGATCGTGTGGACTCCCGCCTGGCCGCCCTGGAAAAGCTTCCGGGTGATGAATTGATTGTACATGTGGCGCAAAACCAGGTGAGCGACGCTATTGGACACCGCAAGTCAAATCTGCTGCACTGGCAAAAAAAATGGGGACTTAGTGCGAAGGTGGTTGGAGACGCGGACCTGACAGGAATGGAAATATCATGGAAAACAAAGAGTTCAAATCGGGATATATCGCTATAGTCGGTGCGCCCAACGCCGGAAAGTCCACTTTGCTCAATCAGATTCTGAAGCAAAAGATTTCCATTACGGCGCCCAAGCCCCAAACGACCAGGAACCGAATCACCGGCATACTCTCCAGGCCCGACTGCCAGATCATTTTTGTCGACACGCCCGGAATCTGCAAGGCCGGCGATGAGTTCAACCGAGGGCTGGTGGAAACCGCCCTTTCCACCTTGAGCGAAAGCGACGCGGTGCTGTTCGTGCTGGAACCCGATGACGACCGGTCCATACACGAGTTCATTCTGGAAAACTTGCGGCGCATTTCCACCCCCGTTATACTTCTCATCAACAAGGTGGATACTCTCAGGAACAAAGGTCTGCTTCTCCCTTTGATCGAAAGATGGCGGCAGCGCTTCGATTTCCGGGCCATAATCCCCATTTCGGCCCTAAAGGACGATGGGACCGGGGAGGTGCTGGCCGAGGTGGTCAAGCTCCTGCCCGAAGGCCCCCAATATTATCCCGAAGATTACATTACGGACCAGCCCGAACGGTTTTTCGTAGGCGAACTGATCAGGGAGAAGATTTTTCACCTGGTTAGCCAGGAGATCCCCTACGCCGTTGCCGTCCTGGTGGAAAAATTCACCGAAATGCCCGAAAAAAATCTCATCGAGATAGAGGCCGTGATCAACGTGGAACGCGATTCCCAGAAGGGTATCATAATAGGGAAGGGCGGCTCGATGCTAAAAGAGATAGGCAAACAGGCCCGCCTGGAGATAGAGACATTTCTGGGCTGTCACATCTATCTGGGCCTTTTCGTGCGAGTCCAGAAAAACTGGCGAAAAGACCCCAGGGCCTTGCGGGAATTCGGATACCCCGTAAACCAGTAGAGATCGGCCGGGAAAAGCTGCGCCATCGGACCCGCAGGCCCCGTAGGTTGGGGTGAGCACCGCGAACCCCAACAGCGTTCCGTTGCCTGCCCACAAAACACCAAGGCGCCTGCTCACCTCCGGTGCGCACGCACACTTGTCGGGTCCATCAATACCTCGCAATCGACCGCAACTTATACCAAGTCGCGGTCAAGACGCGTCAAACAGATGGGTTTCACTGCGTTTCACCCCTCCTACAGCGGCTCTCGACGGGCTGGCGTAGGATGGGTGGAACGGAAGCGCAACCCATCAGGCAAATCTTGAAGGCAACCTGGCATTAACTCTATGTCCAAACCGGATCACCCCACCCCCAGTTTCAAGATCTCGACGATCTTCTCCCGGGAATAAACCTGATCCATCCCCCGGTTTTGGGCCAAACCGCAGGCATTCTCCGCCAAGGCAGCCCGGCCCGGTTCTGGTCCCGTAGGTCGGTGTGAGCCTGTAGCCCGTAGGTTGGGATGAGCATCCGCCAGCCCCGACAGCGTTCCGTTAGCTGCCCACAAAGCACCAAGGCGCCTGCTAACCTGATGGCCGCCGAAGCCGCGGAAAAAAGGAGAGGTTTTGGTTCGCTATTCGGCATGGAATCTACAGCCAACAGTGCTTAAATTAGACGACACTGCGCGGTTTTGATGCCGCAACAGGATATGGGGGATTTCTCCCCGGGTCGGCCGACATGACCACGGGTCGATGAGGTGTTGAATATGTTGAAGACGGCTCCTCACGGGCTATCGGTCTATCCGGAAACCACGCGGCGGACCGGGGGAGGTGCTAACACACGGTGTCCGGGGCTTTTGGGGTGGGCTAAGCGCTGCGACCACCAAACGCTTTTCGTAACAGTTTTGCACGTTCCTTCGAAACACCGTGAAACCATGAATAGTACTATTCCCTTCGCGACTTCGCGGCTTCGCGTGGGAAAACTTTTGCTAACAGCAGCTGCGTCTGCGACGCGATGTTTATAAGAGCTATCCAGCGTGCGCGCGAGGGGGATTCATGTGGGGATTGGAAGATCTGAAGATGCACAGGGAAATAATCGACCGTCTGGACTGGGAAATGACGCCGGAGTTGGCCGTTGAAACCTATCTGGAATGGGGCACGGGTTGGGCCAGAAGAGATCAGTTCGTAAGGTTTCCCGATCAGGAGGCCTTGTATTTTGTAATCTATGACTGGGAAAAACCCGCCCAGGTCACACTGATCCGCCGGACCATGAAAGAAGCCGATGAGATTGCAAAGATCGTGGCGCCTGCCGAGATGGTGGCGCGTGCGATTGCAGCGGGCGGACGCAAGCCGGGAGTGGGGGTTTACGCCATTACCGACGAATTGGAGGAATGGCTCAAGAAACAACTGGGGGCCTGATGCGAAGCGACCAGGAAAATGCATTTCGATACGGAGGCAGCCTTGAGGCTCGAACACAGGTTCGCTCATTGAAAGAACCTCTACCTCGCCGAACGGCTCCGATGGCGGGGACCACGGCTTTGTCAATGAAGCGGAAGGAATGCCGCGATTTGCCCCTGTGGTTGTCTGTTTGATAGCGAATTGGTATCGACAGCATTGCCCGGGTTGCCTCCCGGGCAGGCAACATCAAACCCGGGAAACGGAATCGAGCAGGGACTTGACCGTTTCCGCAACAAGAACCTCATCGGTTATCAGTGGAAGCATAAGATAGAGCGTGGCGCCCAGGGGGCGCATCAGGACGCCTTTTTTCAGCATATCGGCGCAGACGCGCCTGGCGCGGTCGATGGACGTGACACCGTCTCTATCGGTCAATTCGAACGCCGCAATCATCCCGAGGCAACGGACGTTGGCAACCCCCGACAGGCTCCTGAAGGCTTCGAAGCCAGCAGCCAGGACCGTTCCGGCGCGCTGCGCCTTTTCCACTATGTTCTCTTGCCCGTATATAGCGAGGCATTCGACCGCCACAGCCGCAGCGAGGGGATTTCCGGCGAAAGTGTGGCCGTGGTAAAGAGTGCGGTCCAGGGGTTGATCGGCGAAGGTTTCGAAGATATCCTCCTTTACCACCGCCGCGCTGATGGGCAGATAGCCCCCGGAGAGGCCTTTGCCGATACACACGATGTCCGGGTCGATGCCTGCGTGTTCGAAGGCGAACATTCTGCCGGTTCGCCCGAAGCCCATGGCGATCTCATCGACGATCAGAAGCACCCGGTGTTGGGTGCAAAGCTCGGCCAGCTTTCGGAAACACTCCGCGGGATACATTTTCATCCCCGCGGCCCCCAGGCACATCGATTCGACGATAACCGCGGCAAGTTCGTGCGCGTGCTCGCGCACCGTGGCCTCGATCGATGAAAAACACTCCAGGGAGCATTCCGGGCGGGATTTGCCGGCCGGACAGGCGAAGCAGTCCGGGGTTTTGATCTTGTGGACCGGGAAGAGAACCGGCCGGTAGGCAGCGTGAAAATCGGGCAAATATCCCACGGACATCGCCCCGATGGTGTCCCCGTGATAGGCGTCTTCGAAAGCTCCAAACATGGTGCGGCCGCTCTCTCCCCGGTTGTGCCAATATTGCATCGCCACCCTTAGAGCCGCTTCGACCGCACTGGCCCCGTCGCTGGCGAAAAGCGTTCTCCTGCGCGAGTCGGGAAAAAGTCCGGAGAGGCCCGAAGCAAGTTCGACCGCCCGCGGATGGGTGAGGTTGCCCAGTATGCTGTGCTGGAGTTGGCGCGCCTGGCGATTTAGGGCCCCGACCAGCCTGGGGTTGCTGTGGCCCAGGTTGCATGCCCACCAGGAAGAGATGGCATCCAGGTAGCGGTTGCCTTCGGCATCGAAAAGATATACGCCCTCGCCCCTGACTATTACCGGAAAGCCGCCTTCGGCTGCGGAGTGTTTGGTGTAGGGATGCCACAGGCTTTTTCGGTCCATCTCCCGGTAGCTCTCCAAAGTCCTGCCGACATCCTGCGCCGCTGTTTGCCCGAACCGTTCACCCTGCTCATCCATGAAAGATGGGGCGCCGGCCGGCCGGAAAATATCCGGAGGCAGGGCCGATTTGAGTAGATTCCGCGGTGGATGGGCCTGCGCCAGATCGGGCAGGTGCGCAATTCGACCCAGCACCCGGGTTTTCGCCAGCCTGGTGATGGTTTCCACGTTGTTTTGCTCGATTTCTCCCCAGCCCTCCTTTGTTTCACAAAAGATGATTCCGTGCAGGGTGAGTCCCGATCGTTCCAGTTCTCGTACGGAGAGAAGGGTGTGATTGATGGTCCCAAGCCCCGGGCGGGCCACCAGGATCACGGGGAGGTCCAGGGCCGCCATGAGATCGATCATGGAAGCCTTTTCGGAAAGAGGGGCCAGCAGGCCCCCCGCGCCCTCCACCACCACGCAGTCGTGTCTTTGGAGAAGATTGCGAAAAGCTTCTACAATTCGATCCAGCGAGATTTCGCGTCCTGCCAGCGCCGCCGCCAGATGGGGCGAGCAGGCAGGCTGGTAGATATACGGGGCCATGTCCCGAAGTTCGCCGCGATCTGGTGTGAGTTCGGCCATGCGCAGGCAAAAGTCCAGATCCGCGCTATGCCAGCCGTCTTCCAGGCGAAGGCCGCCCGTCTGGACGGCTTTCATCGGGACCGCGTCGATTCCGGAGGCTCGAAGTGAAACCAGTACCGCCGCGCCGGCAACCGTTTTACCCGCATCGGTATCCGTGCCCGTGATGAAAAACCCCTTTGTCGCGCTCATGCTTCTTTCCTCGCTGTAACGTAGAGAACACACCAGGTAGCGCTCACCCCCCCCTCGGGAGCTGAAAACTGCCGGTCGTAATGTTTGGTAAGCTCAAGCAGTTCGGTTCGATTGAGCAGGCCGCAGCCGCCTTCGGGCCTTCCCGTAACGCCCTGCCTGTTGAGGCTGCGCAGTAATGCGAGCGTGGAACCGCAGGTTTCGCGCATCGCTTCGCAGCGGTATTCCTCGATCGCGAGCCCTGCCGCCCGGATGGCGCCAAGGATTTCCTCCATGCAGGGAAGGCGCACGGGGGCTGTCTTGTGGGGAAAAAGGCGCGCTCTGGCGCCGTGCAGTTCCCCAAGCGTTCCTTCGACCATCAGAGCGCAAACCAACCGTCCGTCCGCTTCGAGCATCGCAGCGATCCGTTTCATGATTTCTTCCGCCGGAGTGATCCAGTGGAGGGCCGAACTGCTGGCAACCAGCGCGAATTTGGTGTCCGGGCAAAAAAGGCGGGCATCGGCCGTGTGCCAGCGGAGCCTTGCGCATTGTCCGATGCGCTTTTTGGCCGAATCGATCATTGGACCGGAAATGTCGAGCGCATCGATCGCAGCCAGAGGGAAGCGGTTGGCCAAAAGTTCGGTGAAATGCCCGGTCCCGCAACCGATCTCCAGAACGCTCCCGATGGCCTCTGGAGGCGGAAGCAAGGCTGAGAGTTTCCCTGCCACCGACTGCTGCACCCGGGACTCCAGGTCGTAGGTTTGGGCTGCGGCGGCAAAACGAGCTGAAACCGATGAGGAAGCTTTCACGGGTGCTCCAGAAATTGTGAGATCAGTCGGATAATCCCATCCCCGCACTGCTCTACCAAACAATGGCCGGCGGAGGGCAGCGGTTCGATTCGGGAGAGCGGAAGGTTCGATTGAAGATATCGGCCGGCTTCAAAGGGGACTATCCTGTCCCGCATGCCGTGAATGATCAGGCAGGGAAGGGCGATGGAAGCAAGGTCCGGCCGAAGGTCGGCTGCCGCCAGGTACTCCAGGCCGCGCGCAAGTGACTCCGTTCCGGCGGCGAGCGCGGCTTGAGTTCTACCGGCCAAAATGTCCTGGCAGACGCTCAGAGG
>JARLHP010000033.1 GCA_031292195.1 Syntrophobacteraceae bacterium | reverse complement strand
CAGTTTTACCAAAAAAAAAAAAAAAAAAATATAAAAAAAGGGGAGCGCCCAAAACCCGCCGGGGGGTGGGGGGGGCGCCCCCCCCCACCCCCCCCGGGCCATCTCTGCCGGGGAGACGCCATATGACTTGTTCGGGTTTGACGGTAAAATGACGTCTTCCGGAATCGAAATTCAATCGGGAACCGCGGGCCCCTGCCGTATGAGTCAGGGGCTCGTTTTGTTGATGGCGGCAGGCGCCGGGCTGACGGTGGCAAGCATTTACTACGCTCAGCCCCTGCTCGATGTCATTCGCCGCAGCCTGGGAATGTCGGTGGCCGCAACGGGCCTTGTCATCACGGCATCCCAGTTGGGCTACGCTTTCGGGCTGACTTTTCTGGTGCCGCTGGGCGATCTCATGGAGCGCCGCACTCTGGTGGTCGCAATGACCGCTGGAATCTCCGTGTGTCTGGGGGCAATGGCCTTGGCGCCGTTTGCTTCGGTGCTGCTCGCAGCCGCCCTCCTGGTGGGCGCGCTCTCGGCCGTGGCCCAGGTCCTGGTGGCCTTTGCGGCCACCCTGGCCGGTCCGGCGGAAAGAGGTCGGGTGGTGGGCGCCGTCATGAGCGGGCTCCTGCTTGGCATTCTTCTCGCCCGCATCGCGGCAGGTTATTTGGCTCAGTTCGAAGGCTGGCGAGCGGTCTTCGGGGTCGCCTCGGTGGTCATGATCGCACTCGCGCTCGTTTTGTACCGCGGACTGCCTCAGTACCGGGCCCCTGTGGGCTTAAGCTACCCGGCCTTGATGAAGTCGGTATTTTCCTTGTTGATGGAAGAACCTCTGCTGCGCCTTCGAGCCATTTACGGCGCCATCGGATTTGCTTCCTTCAGCGTGCTGTGGACCCCCCTGGCCCTCATGCTTTCCCGGCCTCCCTACCAGTTTTCTTCCGGAACGATCGGGATGTTCGGTCTGGCCGGTGTGGCCGGAGCCCTTTCGGCCTCTCTGGCCGGCCGGATGTCGGATAGGGGTCTGACTCGCCCCCTGACGGGCATCACAGCGGCCCTTCTGGCCCTCTCCTGGCTCCCGCTAAAAATTGGGGACCACTCTTGCCCCATACTGGTAGTGGGCATCCTGGTGCTGGACTTTGCCGCCCAGGGACTGCACATCACCAACCAGAGCGAAATTTATAGCCTGCGCCCCGATGCCCGCAGCCGAATAACCTCGGCCTACATGGCCACCTTTTTTGCCGGCGGGGTTTTCGGCTCGGCCTCCTCTTCTTTTGCTTACGCCCATTTCGGCTGGGGCGGCGTCTGCACCGTTGGAACGGGCCTTGGCGTGCTCGCCACGCTTATATGGCTCCTTACTCTCCGGAACAGCCGAATCAATAAAATGGTTTGAGGCGCGGTTCTTCCTGCTCTCCGCTCCCCGTTCCCTGATCCTTTTCAGAGAAGACTTCGCGCAGTTTCAGTGTCTCCCGTTCGGCCTCGAGTATTCGCACAATTTCGGGCTCACATCCGGGGGCGATCGCCAGGCAGACCAGTCCCAGGGCCGAATCCACGGTCGATACGACCGCTATTCCCGGATAGGCTTCCATTATGAACCGGAGATAGTGTATCTGATGCCGGTCGATCAGGTATTGGCGCACGCAGCAATGTTCTGTCGGGTTTTGCAGAGTTTTCTCCTTTTCCTTGAGCCGCTTGTATGATAGCAAATAAAGTTTTGAGAAGAAAACACAGGATATCGGAGATAACCCCAAAATGAGAAGACACGCCTCGATTTTAAAAGTCGATGTACTTTTTTTCCTGGCCGTGATTTTGACCCTTGCCGCTCCCGGCCCTGCCGCGGCCGCGCAGTCCGCTTCCAAGACCTATTTCAGCAGCGCACAGGTCCCCTGCGGTCCGCGCAACCAGGAAAAAAGCCGACAACAGGCGGTTCAAAATTTTATGGCCCAGGGGCTTATCCAGGCTATAGGGTCCTTTCTCAGCCCGGAACAGATGGGCCCGCAGTTCGATAAGCTCCGGAAAAGCGTGCTCGCGGGCCCCGAAAAATATATCGATACGTACCAGGTTTACTCTGAAAAGCAGGTGGGCGATCAATTCCAGGTGGTCGGCAAGGTTACGGTCTCCATGAACACCCTGAAGGAAGAGCTGGTAAAGCTCGGAGTGCTCGCCTCACAAAAACCGCCCGCCGCGGTGGCCGCCTCCCCGCCGACGGCACTGGCCCCAACCGCCTCACCGGCTGCCGCCGCCCATCCGGCCGCGGTTCCCCCCCCGCCGGCCTCCACATCGCTATCGGCTCCCGCCCCCGGCGCGGCGCAAAACGGCCCAAAATCGCTTTCCCGGGGAATTCGCCCCACTCAAATAGAGGTCCTGTGGGCGGTTGTGGAAAAATGGGACGAAAAATGGGCTCTTCCAACCGATTCCGGGGACCTCCATTGTATTTTTGCCCGTAGTATGGCCAAACAAATGGACGGTTTTGGCTTTTCCATCCTCCTGCCGCAGCCGGGCTCGGTCGAAATGGACACCGACGGCAATATCCCGCCCTATCAGGCCGTCGCGCTGGCCGCGGAGCTCGGCGTAAAGGAGGTGGTCGTGGGCAAGCTCTCCTACCTCGTGCATCGCCAGAGCCAGGAAGTCTCGCTTAATGCCGATCTGCGGGTGATAAGGCCGGGGCAGGACCAGACGGGGGTCGAAATTCGAAAGACCCTGAGTATGGAGGATCTGTCGAACCAGGCGGGAGCCCTGGAGCTTGCCCGCAGGATCGCCCCCCGGTTGAGCGCTCTGCTGGGTGGACCCAAGGCCCTGGCGGAAAGCGGCGCTCCGGGCTCCGCCGAGTTCCCCGTGCATCTGGGAAAACTGCTGATCCATCTGTCCTCCCCCCAATATTCGCACTGGACGGAATTGGAAAAAATCCTGCGCCACCAGTTTCAAACCATGCACATCGACGACCTCCAGATAGGGCCGGTCGAGACCTCCGTAAACCTGAACGGAGTCGACGGCGGATATATTTTGAAGATGGACGGGACCCGACTGCCGAGCGGTGTGGCCCTGCGGATTGATTCCTATTCGACGCAGACGGGCGCCATGAACATATCGTTTGTGTCCCCCGCGAAGGTCCAGGCCGAACCGAAATGAACATACCCAACCTCCTCACGCTGGCACGCATTTTCTTAACGCCCCTGCTTGTATGGCTGCTGCTGGGCCATGATACGAAGTCGGCCTTCTGTGTCTTCGTTTTCGCCGGTTTGACCGATGCCCTGGACGGACTGCTGGCCAGGGTCCTCAATCAGAAAAGCCGCCTGGGCTCCTTTCTGGACCCCATGGCCGATAAACTACTCCTGGTTACCAGCTTTATCGCCTTATGGATAATCCCCATACGGACGGTTTCCATCCCCGCCTGGCTCCTTTTTATCGCCGTCGGCCGGGATATAGTCATTTTGAGCGGCTCTCTCGCCTTGTTCCTCAATAAGGTCAGATTCGAAATAAGGCCCCTGATTTCGAGCAAGCTGACCACCCTCTTCCAACTGCTGGTGATCTTCACGGTGCTCGGCAGATCGTTTTTTGAGCTTCCGGGATGGATGTATACGATGCTCTTTGTCGTAACGGCGTTTTTTTCCGTTGTGAGCGGCTGGCGCTACGTTTCTGTGGGGATGGCCATGTACCGGCTGCGAGGAAAATCAAATACGATGTGAAGGACCGTTGGCCATCTCCAAAGGGTTGCTTCAGCACCCTCCCCACAGGGACTGCCGCCGGGCTTGTAAACACCCGGTTTGCGCGGTCCGTGTGCGGCCATCCAATCCCTGTCGAACCTCCGGCTTCACTCTCTTTCCCACTTCCCCTTCTTTAAATTATAAAACCGGCGCGGCCTGGAAGTGCCCACCTTATAAAGAAGCCAGGCGCCGTCGCTGGCCCTGTAGATATACGGATATCTGGCCTGGCTGGTCCACCAGAAGGTCTTCATTACAGGATCCCAGAACCATATGCTGTTTGTGGAGCTTCCGTACGGATAGAGCCACCCGAGGCTCAGGTGGTAAATCCAGGGCGCCTTGGAAACATTGAAATAGCCGAACCAGCCAAGCCACATCAAGCCGTTTCCATAGTTCGTGGCGTTTTGCCACAGGCCCGTGGCCGGTGAAACGTCCAGGGAGAAAACAGCGCCGGAGTCCTGCTCGCCTCCGGTCACGGTCGTTCCACACAGTTTCGAGTTGGAAAGGGAGAGGGGCCCCAGAGGGTAGGCCAGATCGTTTAGATTGGTGACCCCCGCAAAGCTGTAGAGGACTTGGTAGCCCGAACCGTCTGCGTTTATACTGAAAATCGCCCCGTAGTTATTGCCGCCCCCCGCCGGAGTCAACCCGTAGAGTGTCGCGCCGGAGAGGGTGAGGGGCCCCAGCGGATACGCCCCATCATTGGCAACGCTGCCGAAGCTGTGCAGCACCTGGTAGCCGGAGCCGCTGATGTTCATCTGGAAAACCATCCCCAGGCCATTGACGCCTCCACCACCTGTCATGCCATAGAGGGTGGAACCCGACAGTGTGAGCGAGCCGTAAGGACTGCCTCCATCATTGGCGACGCCGCCAAAGTCGTGCAGCACCTGGTAGCCGAGCCCGTCCGTGGTTATCCCGAAAATCACACCCTGGCCGGAGTTTCCTCCCCCGGAAGTCATACCGTAGAGCGTCGAACCCGCGAGCACCAGGGAGCCGTACGGACAGGCGCCATCATCCGTTACAGTAGTGCCGAAGTCGTAGAGCACCTGGTAGCCGGAGCCGTCCGTGTTTATCCGAAAAACCGTGCCCGGGTTCGCATAGCCCCCACCCCAGGTGATGGTGCTCCCCCCCTGCAGGGTCATCCCGTAGAGCGTCGTACCGTATAAGAGCAGCGAGCCGTGCGGGTTGGCGCCATCGGTTGGCGGGCCGCCGAAACTGTGCAATACCAGGTAGCCGGAACCGTCCGTTGCAATTTCGAAAATGGCGCCATAACCGTAGGCGCCGCCCTCCGCGGTCATCCCGTAGAGGGTTGAGCCCGAAAGCGCCAGGGAGCCGTAAGGATTGGCGCCATCGTTGGCGACGCCGCCGAAACTGTAGAGCACCTGGTAGCCGGAGCCGTCCGTGTTTATGCGAAATACTGCGCCCCGGCCGTAGTCGCCTCCTCGCTCCGTCATGCCATAGAATGTCGAACCGGAGAGAATGAGCGAGCCGTAAGGATTGGCGCCGTCGCCCGCTATGGTTCCGAAGCTGTAAAGAGAGGAGAAGCCGGCCCGGGAAACGGAGGGGTTTACAAACGTCCAGGCCATGCAGGTCAAAACAAAGACGCTCAGGACACACCAGCGCCCAAAGCCCTTGTTTGCCCCGCCGGGATAGCCTTCCCTGCGGCCGCACTCAAGGGTATGGGCTGTGCGCAGGTCGCCTCCGAAGAAAGAGTCCACTTCCCTCGGCCGCACACGTGCCTGCACAGCTTCCCACGCGTCCCTTTTGATCACCGCCATCCCGCCCTTCAGGCAGGATGCGTCAGTTCTGGAGACTTTCCGCATGGTCGGTCTCCCCTGTCAGGTTCGGGGCTTATCCAAATCTGCCTGAGTCACAGCCTTACTGGTCCACGGAATAATACTGCATGTTTTTACCGTTCTACATATATCCAAAGAAATGTCAAGTAATATATACTGGGGGAAATATCAAGTC
Organism: Syntrophobacteraceae bacterium; assembly: GCA_031292195.1. GTDB lineage: Bacteria > Desulfobacterota > Syntrophobacteria > Syntrophobacterales > Syntrophobacteraceae > SbD1. Next base: position 2,115 of record JARLHP010000033.1, on the reverse strand, counting down.
TACAGGCAATCATTTTAGCTCCTCATATGGATAACTTTAAACATGTTAGATAAATTTAATCATTGGATAACAATTATCCCCAGGTAGACATTCCCACCCGGTGAGCTCGGAGTTTTATGACAGGCGGAATCGCCCTGCCGGCCTGTTTGGGGCGGTAGCAGCGAGGCAACTGTGCTGTTTGCCCCTCGCCTCACAGGACCTTATATCTTATACTTGACAGGGATGATTTATTCTGTTGATTTTGGAGCGGGCAAGCTCCAAGGCGACTTCGCGTGGGAACACTTTTTCGAGACCGAATCCAGATCGGCCCACCCGAAAACCACAAAAAGCCCGCCGCCCGGGCGAGGCAATCCCGGCAGCGGCGGCACGCCGCCGGGACGGAGAGATACCTTGGCAGATACCAGAAAAGAGACCGACAGTTTCGGTGAGGTTGAAGTGCCCTCCGATAAATTGTGGGGCGCTCAGACCCAGCGTTCGCTAGAATATTTCAGCATCGGCGCCGATCTTATTCCCCGGGAAATGATCACCGCCTATGCCATACTCAAAAAAGCCGCGGCCATCGCCAATCATGAAGGCAACCGCCTGGGGAGCGAGGAGTACAGGCTTATCGTCGAGGTCTGTGACGAGATCCTGGGGGGCCGACATCAGGACATGTTTCCGCTGCACGTATGGATGACGGGCAGCGGCACGCAGTTCAACATGAACGTAAACGAAGTGATCTCCAATCGCTGCTGCCAGCTGGCCGGCACCCCGCTGGGAAGCAAGAGGCCCGTCCACCCGAACGATCACGTCAATATGGCGCAGTCCTCAAACGATACTTTTCCTTCCGCCATGTGCATCGCGGCGGCGCTAAGCGTGAAACACCGCCTCATCCCGGCGGTTGGGGCGCTGCGCGATGCCATAGCGGCAAAAGCCGGGGAGTGGAAAGACATCATAAAGATCGGCCGCACCCACATGCAGGATGCCACACCTCTTACACTCGGGCAGGAATGGTCCGGCTATGCGGGCATGCTGGAAGACAACCTGCAACGATTGGAAAGCGCCCTCGCGGGGGTTTATCGTCTTGCCCTGGGCGGAACGGCGGTGGGTACGGGCATTAACTCCGCACCCGGCTTTGCCGAGGCTGCCGCGGCTCGCATCGCCGCTCTTACCGGCTTGCCGTTTACCAGCGCCCCCAACAAATTCACGGTGCAGGGCGCCCACGACGACCTGGTTCAGCTTTCGGCAACGCTGCGCACCCTGGCCGTCTCGCTCTACAAGATTGCCAACGACATCCGGTTGATGTCCTGCGGCCCGCGGGCCGGGTTTGCCGAGTTGACGATTCCCCAAAACGAGCCGGGCTCATCGATCATGCCCGGCAAGGTGAACCCCACCCAGGTCGAAGCTCTGACCATGATCGCCGTGCAGGTGATGGCAAACGACCTGGCGGTGGGCTTGGGGGGCGCGGGAGGTTATCTCGAAATGAACGTCTACAAGCCCCTGATGATCTTTAACCTCATGAATTCGATCACCATCCTGACCGATGGCTGCACAAATTTCCGCAAGTTCCTGGTCGAGGGCGCCAAACCCAATCTCAAAAAAATCAACGAACACCTCCAGCGCTCCCTGATGCTGGTGACTCCGCTTGTCCCGCTGATCGGTTATGACAAGGCCACACGGATCGCGCACCACGCCCTGGAAAAAGACCTCACCCTGAGGGAGGCGGCCATCGGGCTGGGCCTGGTGACAGCCGAGCAGTTCGACCGGGTGGTCGATCCGGCCAAAATGATCAATCCCTATGTGGAAAGCGATTAAGAGACTCCCTCCTCTGTGGCCTCTGCGCAGGGGCATTCTGTTCCAACGGAAATTTATTGTAAGCACGCCAGGTTAAGACTCATTCCGGTCCGATGGCCCCTGCCGCCGTGGTTCGGTGTGCCTGCCGCCTATCCGCCGAAGGCCTGCCCTTTTGACCGGCCGTCGTCTCCCGGCCGGTCAAAAAAAAGAACTCTCTGTGCCTCTGTGTCTCCGTGGTGGATTTTCCTGTTTTTTGTATGAAACACCTGGGCCTATGGAAGGACAAAGTTCACCCTTCGGATTCCGACGATTTTTGTCGGTAATCATCCTTGATTCGCACTG
>JARLHP010000032.1 GCA_031292195.1 Syntrophobacteraceae bacterium | reverse complement strand
TGATCCCTTCGGGATCATGGGGTATCGGCCTCACGGCCTCAACCCCCGGCTAATGGCTTTGATCCCTTCGGGATCATGGGGTATCGGCCTCAAGGGCTCAACCCCCGGCTAATGGCTTTGATCCCTCCGGGATCATGGGGTATCGGCCTCACGGCCTCAACCCCCGGCTAATGGCTTTGATACCTTCGGGATCACGATCGTCGCTCTCAAAGAGCAGCACCGATTCCAGTCGAGTCGCTTATCTCAAACAACATTGCCCTCAGCTGGTGAGAAGCCCTCTACTTTCGGCACAGTCCACTGAATATGAGCCTTAGGTCCTGTTCGCTTATATCCCGGAAAATCAAGGCATCATAATCGGGCTCGAATTCGTCGGCATCGGTTCCTGCAACGATCGATTCATCGGAGCAACCCCGCTGCGCTATCTCGGTAATCGTGTTTCTCTTTTTGTCAAGGTTGGGCTCGGCCCAGGCATTATGTTTGATCCAATGGTCGCATTCGGCATGACTTCCCACGTAGAGAAAAGCGATTCCACTTTCCACCAGCACGGCCACCAGCCGGTAGCTCCGCACCAGATCGAATTTCAAGCAGTTCTTTATGCGGGCATCGCCATGCCTGGTATATCTGCCGGTATTTTTCAGGTTGAGGATCCCGCCGTTTATGAACTGTTCGATTATGGACTGAGCATGCCTTGCAGCGGGAGCCGAATTGGCTCCCCCTTTCAGCAGCGCCTTGATCTGCTTGTTAAGGTTTGCGTCCTGATAGACATAAAGCTTTTGATCCATGGCAAAGACCTCTAATGTCCACGTCCGGCGGCGTACCGCCGCAGCCGGGCGGCGTGCCGCCGGGTCGGGATTGCCGAGCCCAAACCACGGACTTTCGCGGTTTCCGGGTGTCCCGGGGCGACATGAGAAACTGCTTGTTGGGCTGCGCTACGCTTAGCCCACGCTTAGCCCAACCTTGTATCTTAAAAGAGCAAGAGCATGGGATTTACCGGGGCGCCAGATACAGCGCAATCCTGTTGGGGTTCGCGGATTGCTCACCCCAACCTACAGGGCTTAGCGCTCTGGCCCATTATCACAACATGGGTTTGCCCCTGGTTCGCGGATTGCTCACCCCAACCTACAGGGCATAGCCCACCAGGCTTCCAATGGCCAATTGTCGACTGCTATTCCTCCTCCGAGTCGGGCGTATAACCCAAACGCTCCCATTGCGCCTCGGCCTCCTTTTCGGCCCTGGCGACCTCTTCGTCACTCCAGGGTTCCAAAACGAGGGTGTCGGCCACCAACTCCCAAAGGTATTTTACTTCGTAATTGCAGTCGGGATGAAATTTGGGGATTCTTTTCATCATCTGATCGTGACAGTTCGAACAGGCTACGACCACCACGTTTGCGCCGCTGTTTTTGATCTGCTGATATTTGAAGCGACCGTGGTAGGCGGATTCAGCTTCAAAAGGCATGGGCCAGTTGCCGCCTCCGGCCCCGCAGCAGAAGTTGTTCATGCGGTTTGGCTCCATTTCGACAAAGTTGTCCACGCATTGATCGAGTATCCATCGGGGCTCATCAAAGTAGCCCTTGCCGAAGTTGCGCTCCAGTTCCCGGCCGTGTTTACAGGAGTCATGCCAGGTGAAGACTTTTCCCGCATTGCGACTCTTGTCCAGCTTGATCCGGCCGCTTTTGATCACCTCTACCAGGTAGTCATACAGGTAGATGTGATTGATTGTATTGTTGGGGTCTTCCAGAACGCACTCCTTCATGCCCTTCCTACAGCCATACGATCCGCCGCCGCAATCGGGCATGATCATGCGAGCGATGTGATGATCTTTCATGAAGTTGATTTTTCTTCTGGCCAGTTCGACGGTGGCGTGATGGTCGCCTGCGAACAACCCCCAGTCGACGGCCTCCCAGTTTTCGGACGGAATGGTCCAGTTTTCTTTGGCGGCGTAGAAAATCTTCCACCACCAGAGCATATCGTCATTATCGGCAAAGACTTCCTTGGAGTTGGGAAAGAAGAGTACGTCCGCATTATCTTTGTCTATGGGGACATAGAATCCGGGGCATTCGCTCTCCGCGAGTTCCTTTCCCAGATCGGCCATGAGAAAAAAATAGTCTTCCTGCGGAATCGCCATGTTGTTGCCGCTGGCCAACACATTGAGAACTCCCTTCCACAGAATTCCGGGCACCTTGTCGCGGGGACGCAAGGATTTCAAATGGAACATGATCCCCACAATGTCGATTCCCATGGGGCATGCGTGCACGCAACGGCCGCAACCGGTGCAAATCCAGGGGAAAAGCGAATTGATAACCTCGTCGGCCATGCCCATGACCAGCATGCGCAATACCTTGCGAGTGTCCAGCCCCTCCAGGGCCGGAGTACCCGTGGCCGGACACCCGTTTGTGCAGGTACCGCAAGTCAGGCAGAGGTTGAGGTTGAATTTACTCAGATACTGCTTCACCGGCTCCGACAGCACAGGGTTGAACAGGGTTTCTTGCATGGGAATCATCCTTTCCGATAAATGAAACATTTGCCAACGTGGGAGAAGTCTTCTTTGCTCAAAGGCCATGGGAACATGCGTCCCGGCTTGGGCCCGGCGGATTGAGGCACGATTTTGCAAACGGAAAACGGACGCCGGATCGAGCCGGCACAGGAACAATCGTTGCAGCATTCAAACGCGGCGATTCCCGGTTCGAACAGATCGCTCATCGCGCCCTTCCTTTTCAAAAGGGATAAGCGGCGCACCGCAGGGACGCCGCAGGCCAAGCGCGATTTGGCGATCAGTCTTGTTTCAAAAGGCTGGAAACAGGCTGGAAGGCGCTTTTTCGGCCTGGCCTCACCTCCCGCCGAACACGGGCAGGAGCAAGATCGCTACTTCAGTCGTAGCCGAAAAACCGGTACATGGACAAACTCCAACGTGAAATTCGATATTTACCGAAATTATAGGCGGACACATCCTATTTGTCAAATAGGAAAATCCGATCTGAGGCCGGAGATTCCCTTCGATTCCACGGGGGCCAAGAGGTTCCAATCGCCGGGAGATCACAAGACAAATAAACAGGCAGCCAGGACTGGGAGGGGTCTGTTCAGGAAGGGGAAATTATAGCACTCTTAGAGTTTAGAGACTCGAAACGGTGAAACTCCGTTTCACAATCCGATTGATAAGAAAATATCGCAAATCGCAGGAGGGACAAGCCTGCGAGAGATCGTCCCCCGTTTTCTCGACTGGTTTTCGGGGGAGAGAAATCTCGCTTTGAATCAAACGCGGTCCATGATCCTCTTGGGGTACTTGCTTACAAAGGATTCCCGGCAGTGTCTTTGTTGGGGTTAGGCCCAATACTGTTTAGTCAATACGAAGTTGCGTTCAAGACGTGTCAAACAGATGGGTTTCACTGCATTTCACCCATCCTACAGCGGCTCTCGACGGGCTGGCGTAGATGGGTGGAGCGGAAGCGCAACCCATCAGACAAATCTTGAACGTAATCTGGTATAAGGCTTCGTCTTTAAAAAGGCGAAGGGCAAAAGAGCGGGGTTGGGGGGACATGACCCCCCGATACTGTGGCGTTAAGGCTTTGTCAGCTTTCCCCGCCGGTTGGAAGCGGCTGTCTCGTAGGTTGGGCCAAGCGTAGCACAGCCCAACAAGAGCTCTTTCTCTTGTCGTCCCGGGACACCCGGAGACCGCGAAAAGTCCGTGGTTCGGGCTTGGCAAACCTGGCCGCGGCGGCACGCCGCCCCGGCCTACAACGACTCGTCAAGCTCTCCGGCGCCATTGAAACCTTTGCGGTGGCACTCAAAAGCTACATCCGGGCGGTCGTTGCTCTCCTTTCGCGCGGAACCGCCCCGGTCGGCGCGGAACGCTCCCGGGCGGGCTTCGACTAACTTATTGCTCCCCTTAGGGAAGGCACTCTTCTTCTCTGCGCCCGCCCCGTTTGCTCCTCCGGCCAGGGACACCAAATCCGCGACCAACTGTTTCATAAGTTTAGCCCGGGCGCTCAGTTCCTCGCACACCGAAGCGGACTCCTCGGCGTTTGAGGCGTTCTGCTGGGTCACGTTGTCCATCTCCGAGACAGCCTTATTGATCTGATCGACTCCCCTGGCCTGCTCTTCGCTGGCGTGCGCGATTTCGTCCATCATACCGGCCGCCTTGGAGATGCTGGCGGTCACGCCGGCAAACTCGTTGTAAGCCTGCGTGGCCACAGTGGTCCCATCATGGACCTTTTTGACGGTCGTCTCTATCAAATCCGCGGTATTTCGGGCCGCCTCCGCGGCGCGCATGGCCAGGTTTCTGACCTCGTCGGCGACCACGGCGAACCCCGCCCCCGCCTCCCCGGCCCGGGCCGCTTCCACGGCGGCATTGAGGGCCAGAAGATTGGTCTGAAAAGAGATTTCGTCTATGGTCTTTACAATTGCCTGGGTCTGTTCGCTCGACCGGGAGATCTCTTCCATGGAATCCTTGAGTTTCAGCATCGACTGATTGGACCGTTCGACGACCTTGCTGATTTCCTTCATCAAAGCATTGGAACCATGGGCGTTCATGGCGTTGCTCCTGGTCATGGACGCCGTTTGTTCCAGCGAGGCCGAGGTCTCTTCCAGGGACGCGGCCTGTTCGGAGGCCCCTTCGGCCAGGCTCTGGCTGGCGGAGACCATCTGGACGGCGGCCGTGTCCGCCCACTGGGCCCCTTCGTGGAGTTTCCCGCTAAGAGCGCGGATGGCGCCGGTAATGGAGCGCCCGATTAATGTGCCGCCAACCATCAAAACCAGGAAGATCAGCCCCATGAGCGCGAGGTTCAATAACCGGCCGTTGCGCTCCATTTGATTCAACCGCTCTTTGATCGAAGCCATTATCGAGGTGTCATGGGCGATGATTTTGTCGCGCACCGTGTTCAATTGCGCTACCAGTTCACGGCTTTCCCGCCAGAGTTGATGGATTTTCCTGGAATCTGTTTGCATCGAAGGAATAATTCTGTTGAGCAGATTCGGGTAACCCTTGAATTCGGTTTCTTTGAGCATGCCTATCAGGGCGGCGGTGTTATTGGAGGCCGAGTTCAAATCCGAGGAAATCTTCTCCCGCCGGTCGAGAAAAATTTTTTCATTGTTGTCGAGCAACAGGTCCCTGTCCATAGTCATGACCAGTTGCGAAGCGCCGGCCACGATGGTCTTGGTGGCCACAATCAGGGAGTTGAGACTGGAGTCTTCCGCATCCCCGCCCTGCATGATGGCCATTCCCCTGATGGTATTGATTGTCGCGCAGATCTGAGCGGACTTGACCATGAGCTCGTCAAATAACCGGTTGACTTCCAGCCTGAGGGAATGGATTTCCTGGTCGTTTCTGACCAGATGTTGAAAAGTGGTGCGATATTTTTGCAAGGAAGCGGCAAGAGCCTGGAAAGCTTTGTCGCTTTTTTCGGCGTCCGCATCGGCCACGATCGCTTTGAGATATTGAGTGCTTCTTGCATTTCCGGCCAGGACCTCACCCGCGCCGCGGCCTTCGGAGTTCAGGCTGTAGTCCTTCTCGTGTATTATGGTCGTTAGAAGAGAGTTATCAAAATCTTTCATCTTCAAATAGAAATCGTAGTATCCGGTCGTTTTACGGTTGAGGGAGAAAAACACGGCGGAGGAAATCAGATAAAGAACCAGCGCCACCGAAACCAAAAGTAAGATCCTATAGCTTATCCTCATTACCGCACTCCTTGGAGGGGGTATGACACTACCCCTGCTTTCCAGCCGCGTTCCGGTTTCACCGCCGGTTTTTCGATATCCGATTTCCTGCCGCGCGCCTACTTCTTCAACAGCATGTCAAGATCTTCCACCTTGAGCGTCTCACTGTAGATTCCGGCGGTAGCCACCAGGGAAGTTCCGGGTACCTGGAGGGCATAGCTGACCTTACGGGAAGGATTTTTCTCACCGGGTTTTGGAAACCAGTACTCGACCCAGGATCCACCGGGTTTTTTGCCACTCGCACAAATCTGGGCCGTAATGAAATTGCCCTTTACATCCTGTAATCCGGTGACATTCTTGCCAACGAGCTTCGAAGCAAAGGGATGGGCCGCCATGGTTCCCTTGCCGCAATCCTGAACATAAACATAGGTGTCCTTGAAGACCCAGGGGCCTTTGGGGTTATTGAAATCGGCCAGGTTCGACCCCTTCGATTTTTCCAGGGCATTGGCCGCATCTTTGACCTTCTGAATGATTTCCAGAGGCGCCGCCTGGTCCGCGGCAAACGAATAGCCACCCACCCCCACCAGTATCAGTGAAATGATTCCCACCACGCCAATAACCCGTCTAATTCTCATCTGTTTCCCTTTCTGCTCGATTGTCTCCGGTTGCTCCGATACTGTCCAAACCCGGAAAGCCTTGGTCGTGACGCCCGTGTTAGGGACATAATCAAAAATCGGTTGACTGCTCATTTCACGTGAGACAATTTTTAGTAAAAGTAATGGCGGCCATGGAACCGCCCTGGTCCACAAAGACACGGAAGGCGCCATCGAACTTGAAAAACATGGGCGCCTCCAAGTTTATTCTTCCTTCCTCTTCTCGGCTAAAGCTATAATTGAGGAGTTCGGCCAGAAGACGGACGGGAATGTTCCCGAAGGAGGGTTCTCCGGCGCGCGGGGAATGCCTTTTTAGACCGTTTGAAGGCCGGGGGGGCGGGATTTTTTCTCTATTTTGAATGCGGAAGAGCATGGCTGTAATAACGGTGTTCAGAGAACCCGGGACCCTGGGAAAAGAGGTGGCGGCCCGGCTTGCCGGGCGCTTGGGATTTTACCTTGTGGACAGGGCCAGGCTGGTCCAGCTCTCCGGGGAAGTCGACCTGGACGAAGCTCGGCTGCTTAAAGTGGAGGAGGCTTTTTCGAAGGGCGGGAGCGCAATCGATGCCGAAATCGAAGGCTACGCCCGGCTGTTCCAGGATCTTTTGGCCCAACTGGCCGAAGAGCAGGACCTGGTGGTCCTGGAAAGCGGCGCCCAGGGGCTTTTCCACGACCGGCCCGGCACGCTGCACGTCAGGTTTGTGGCACCGCGCAAATTTCGGGTGGCCCAGGTAAGGGGTCGCAAAGGATTGCCGGAGCGCAAAGCCATCCGGCTGATCAGAGTTCTTGAAGCCGAACGAGCCCGTTATTTGCGCTTTTTGTACCGGCTTGACGCCGCGGACCCCAGCCTCTACGATTTGACCCTCAGGCTGGACCGCTTGTCGGTCGAACAGGCATTGGAGCTCCTGGTAACAGCGGTCGAAGAGATGGATATCAGGCGGACGCCGCGGGAAAAGATAGTTGAAAATATACTGTCTCAGCCCCCGGAAAGACGCAACGGCGGCGGACGTTTCGTCAACGAGGCCGAATCGGAGTTCGCGCGCTTTTTGACATTCTACAATATACCTTTTCAATACGAACCGCGAACCTTCCCGCTGGAAACCGACGCTACCGGCAGGACATTGGAAGCGTTCACCCCCGATTTCTACCTTCCCGACCAGGACCTCTACATCGAACTGACGACTCTAAAACAAAGCCTGGTCACCCGCAAGAACCGAAAGGTGCGCAAATTGAGGCGCCTCTACCCGGAAATCAATATTCGCATTTTCTACCAGCGCGATTTTTACTCTCTCATGGCCAAATACGGCTTGTTAGGCGAGACGGTGACAGATGAACGATAAGCCGGAAGGCATAGTGGAGATTTTGATCGACAGGGAGGCCATCGGGCGGCGCATCGCCGAACTGGGCCGGGAGATATCCGAGACCTATAAAGACCGCCTGCCCCTGGTTGTAGGGGTGCTCAAGGGATGCGCGCTTTTCCTGTCCGACCTGGTAAAGGAAATTGAAATCCCCCTGGAGATGGATTTCATCTCTCTTATGAGCTATGCGCACACCAACCGGCCCAGCGGGGCCGCGCGCATAACCAAAGACCTCGACTGCGTGATCGAAGGCCGAGACGTGCTCCTGGTCGAAGGAATAATCGATACCGGAATGACCGCGGGCTACCTTCTGCGAAACCTCGAAGCCCGAAGGCCGCGCAGCATTCGGGTGTGCACTTTCCTGGACAAGGAGGCGCGCCGGATAGTAAGAATCCCCATAGCCTTCAAAGGCTTCAAAATCCCGGACCGTTTCGTGGTGGGCTACGGCCTCGATTTTCGGCAACTCTACCGCAACCTGCCCTATATCGGCATTTTGAGCGATGAAATCACGGGACTCAACCGCCGCTAAAAAAAACTTGACAACGGTTTTTGCAGTCTTAATTTGTTGATGAGCCCCGAGAGGTCTGAGTAAGAAGCCCAGTTGATATGCCCGGGGGAAAAACTCAACGGAAAAAAAGAAGTCTAAACAGCTTCGATGGGAAGTTGAGAAGAGACGCCGGGATGAGCCAAACGCGGTGAAGGTGGGCAGATGAAACGGTCACTCGGGGTTTCATCTTTTTGGCGCGCCGCCGCGGCCCAGGCGGTGGGACCGCCGGCCGGGATCGCCAACCCTAAACCACGTGTCCGGGGACGACATTGCTCTGAAAAGTTCTTATTGAGATGCGCTTTGCTTAGCCCAACCTTGCATCTTAAAAGAGCAGGAGCATGGGATCAACCGGAGTGGCAAAAGTTTTTGTTGGGCTGTGCTACGCTTAGCCCCGCTTAGCCCAACCTACAGTCCCACCTACGGTTCCTAGCCCACCTTGCGGTTCTTAACCAAACCTGCGGATCTCTGAAAAGGAGCAGGAAGAACCGCATCAAGCAACTCAAGCCAATACTCCTGTCCCCCCCTTGATACCCTGGAACCATGAAACGGTCGCGGCCCGGGCATGGTAATCCCGGCTGCGGCGGCACGCCGCCCGCTAATTTTGCTATGGCGCGGGCTGGCGATCTGATTATAATGGAGCTGGGGGCGACCTCGATGATCGAAGGACCGCCGAAACCTTTCGAGGCCGGCGCGATTTTCCGCTGCCCGGTTTTGTTGGTGGACGAAGTGACCAGAAAAATAATGCACCTGGATATGGACGCGTTTTTCGCCTCGGTGGAACAGGCGGACAACCCCGGACTGAGGGGAAAGCCGGTAATCGTGGGCGGAGAGGTGCGCGGAGTGGTCTGCGCCGCATCATACGAAGCCAGGCGCTTTGGCGTTCATTCGGCCATGCCCGTTTTCCAGGCCAAAAAGTTATGCCCCCGGGCATTTTTTCTTCCGGTGAGGATGGGACGCTACAAGGAGGTTTCCTGCGCCGTGATGGAAATTTTGCGGGCGATATCGCCTGTAGTGGAACAGGTATCGATTGATGAGGCCTTTGTGGACATCACCGGGACGGAAAGACTCCATGGCGACCTCACCGTTCTTTGCCGGCGCATAAAATCGCTTGTTCGGCAAAGCGCCTCCCTGACATGCTCCATCGGGATAGCGCCCAATAAATTCCTGGCAAAAATTGCCTCGGACTACAAAAAGCCGGACGGGCTGACCATTATCGAACCGGAGCGGGTCGAGGAGTTCCTGAGGCGGTTGCCGGTGGGCAAAATCCCCGGGGTCGGCAAGAAGACCGGAGAAGAACTGCGGAAGCTGGGCATTGTCTTTGTCGCGGATATGTTGAAATTCCCGGCAGGCTACTTCGAGGCAAGGTTTGGCAAATGGGGAGCGGTTCTTCACTCCAGGGCGCTGGGGATCGACCCTTCGCCGGTCGAACCCTGCACGGCTCCCAAGTCCGTTAGCGCCGAAAACACCCTTGCCTGCGATACCGACAATACCGCCGAACTGGAAAAGATGCTTCTGTCCCAGGCGGAGGAAGTCGGCCGCGAGCTTCGCAAAATGGGATTCAGGGCCAGAACGGTAACCCTGAAGATCAAATTGTCGGATTTTAAAACGATCACCAGGAGCCGCACCCTGCCGGAGCCCTTCGATACGACCGATATCCTGTTTGGCACGGGACAAAAGCTCCTGGAAGATCTCAGACCGGGGCAAAAAGTGCGGTTGATAGGAATCGGGGCTTCAAACTTTTATTGCGGTCCAAGCCAGATGAACATCGATTCATCGGGGCGGCCAACCGCGCGGAGCGAGCGGTTGGACCGCGCCTTGGACCAGCTTCGCAGCCGCTATTGCGACGACGTGGTCGTGCGGGGGCGAATGATCGACATCGTTTGAATCATCTTTGGAGGAGGACCGAATTGCCGGACGAAAAACACAGGTATCTGCGATCTGACTTTGGTGAACTGCCGGTACGGTTGGAACACCTGGACATATATATCAACTTCCTGGAAGACAGGGTCGAGGCGACAAACCTGCTTCGAATGACGGCCGCACGCGACCTCGACAAGATCGAACTCGACGCCCGCGACCTGGAAATATTGAGCGTCGAATGGTGCTCCGAAGAAGGCTCGCAGGCAGTCCCCCTCGAATATGAGTATCTCACCAGCCAAAACAGACTGGTCGTCGGGCTGCCACACACGGTGCAAAGCGGGCAAAACTTTTCGGTGCGCACTCAAACCGCATGCCGGCCTTCGGACCTTCTCCTGGAAGGCATCTACAAGGACGTGACTCCCCCCGGCGCACCCCAGCAGTACATGTCCCAGTGCCAGCAGTGGGGCTTTCAGAGAATCATGCCCATCTTCGACGACTGCCGCGCCAAGTGCACCATGCGGACCACCCTGGAAGGAGACGCCGCTTACACCCACCTCATCAGCAACGGCAATATCGACCGGGCGCTCAATCCCGACGGTGTTCCGGTCGCAAGGCCCGATGTGCCCGGCAGGCAGGTCATCACCTTCCACAACCCCGTCCCCATGGCCCCGTACCTCTTTATCGCCTGCGCCGGCACCTGGGACGTTTTGAAAGACCAGGTAACCTTTGAAAACGGCCGCACGGTAAACCTGGAATACCTCGTCCCCCCCGGCCAGAGCCGCGGGGCGCAAATCCCCATGACCATCCTCAAAAAATCGGTGCTCTGGATCAAAACCACCCAGGGCTACGAGTACACGGGGGATACCTATCGCACCATCTGCATGAGCAGGTCTAATTTCGGAGGCATGGAGAACGTCGGCAACACCACCATAGTCACGGATGCCGCGCTCATCGGCGAGCACACCATGGACCAGTTCCTGTTCTACGCCCACGCCGTGATCGTCCACGAATTCGAACATAACCAGTGCGGCAGCGAAACGACCATGGAAACCCCCTTCGACGTCTGGCTGAACGAGGCCTACACGGTCGATGTCGAAAGGCAGTTCATGGCTGACGTTTTCGATCCGACCGTGGTAAGGCTCAACCAGGTCGACTCCATTCGCAGTCCGCTTCTGGGGCCCCTGTCCATCGAAGACGCCGGGCACGCCGGGCGCATCGTGCGTGAAGGTTTCAACGACCCCGACGAACTCATAGACGGGGTTACCTACGTAAAGGCCGCCGAAGTCATCCGCATGCTGCGCCTGCTGATAGGCGAGGAAAAGTTCAAGGCCGGAAAAACCCTCTACTTCACCCGATATCGCTTTGGAAACGCCAATACCGACCAGTTTTTCGAATGCTTCGAGCAAGCCTCCGGCAGGCGACTGGGTGAGTTCAAAAATCAGTGGCTCTACCGGATAGGATACCCCGCCGTGCGGGCCACAACCAAGTGGGAGGCCGCAAAGCGCGCCTTTCACGTCCGGTTCGAACAGCACATCCAGGAAGGAAAGCCCCCGTTCGTGGTCCCCATCAGGCTGGCGCTGGTGGACGAGAAAGGCGCGGACATCCCGGGCACGGACCGGGTGTTCGAGCTGAGCGGACCGGAGGCTGAACTATCTTTTGAAAATCTGCCGGCCACACCCGTTTTCGCCTCCATCAACAGGGATTACTCATTTTACGGCACCTTTGTCGACGAAAGCGCACACGTCGACGCCATGGCTCTCCAGGCCAGGACCGACCCGAACTTTTACTGCCGGGTCAATGCCATGCGCATGCTGACCGATATCGAGCGAAAGAAGCTTCTGCGGGGCGAGACCACCGAGGTTTCCCCTCTGTGGCTCGGGCTCTACGGTGAAATCCTCTCGGACGCCTCAACCCCCCCGGCGCTCAAGGCCTTTTTCCTTCGAATCGACGAGCAACCCATGGACAGGAGCTACTGTGCATGGTTTCCCGAACTGGCGGCCGCACGGCAACGCCTCATGCTCGCCGTACACGATCTTTATGTCCGGCAGCTTCGCGAGCAGTTCGAGGGTCTCGACACCTACGCCCCCTGGTCGACCCGCGCCCTGCTCCAGGGAATCGAGGAGAGGCAGCTAAAAAGCGTATTGCTCGATCTTATAGCCGTCAAGGACAGCCCCGAGATTCACCAAATCGTTCTCGATCACTTCCGTCGCGCCACTATCGCCAACGACAAGGTCTCCGCCCTGGTCGCCCTCAATCGCTCTTCGGCCCCCGAAAGGCTGGACATCCTGGAGGAAACCTACGCGCAGTGGCATTCGACCATAACCGGATATGCCAATTATCTTCGGGTTATAGCCGGTGGAAACCGCCCGGACGTCTTCGAACAGATAGAAAAGGAGCGCGCCCGGCCCACCTTTCAGATCACCCAGCCAACCTGGTGCAGGGCCCTTTTCCTCACCATGGCCGGCAATAACGAGATGATCTGGAACGAGCGGGGCGTGAACTGGATCGCCGACCTGGTAATCGAACTGGCGCCCATGAACTACACCAACGCCGCCCGCATGCTGAACAGTTTTCAGCACGTGCGCAAAATGAAGCCCGGCCTCCAGGCCATGGTGCTGGCCGCTCTCGAGCGGGTGGTGGCAAACGTCTCCGACCAAACCAGCCCGGCGGTGCACCGGCAGGCAAGGGCCTATTTGAACGTGTAAGCGAGGAGCCGCCATGCCGGAACTGCCGGAGGTAGCCGGGTACAGGAAATATTTCGAAAAATACGCGCTCGGCCGCAAGATCGGTTCGGCCCAGGTCAAAGCCCCCCGGATAATCCGGGGGATTACCGCGGGCCAACTCGAAGGGGAACTGACCGGCAGGACATTTATCTCCACCCTCCAGCACGGCAAGTATCTTTTCGCCCAAACCGACGGCGCCGGGTGGCTCGTCGAACACTTCGGAATGACCGGCGGTCTGCGCTATTTCGAAGACCATGACGAACCCCCGAAGTTCGACCGGTTCCTTATCGTCTTTGAAACCGGCGGGGCACTGTCTTATGTAAACCAGAGAATGTTCGGATGGATCGGACTAACCGCAGATCCCGCCGGCTTGATCGAGGGCAAAGGTCTCGGGCCTTCCGCCCTCGATCCGGGGTTCGATTACGGCGAGTTCAAACGGATATTTTCCGGCAAAACAGGTGAAATCAAGGCTGCGTTGCTGAATCAAAAGCTTGTGGCGGGCATCGGGAACCTCTACGCGGACGAAATTCTCTTTCAAGCCCGCCTCCATCCCCAAGCGAAGATTATCGGCCTTGGCGAAAAAGAGCTCCAGTCCGTCTACCGGATTATGAGAGAGGTGCTGCGGACCGCCATCGAAACTAACAGCGATATCGAACGACTTCCTCCAAAATATTTTCTTCCCCACAGGAAGAAAGGGGGCGGATGCCCCGCATGCCTAAGCGTGCTGCAAACGGTCAAGGCCGCGGGGAGGACCTCCTATTTTTGCCCTCGATGTCAGCAGGAAAATTCGCCGTCTCGGTAAAGGATACCTCCCGCCAATACTTCTGCAGGGCAAATGAGCGGGAGGGTCCGGATGGCGGGGCGACTGTGCCGCACACGCCTTAACCCCGCGACCGGGATGCCGGCACCGTGGGCGCAAAAATTTATTTTAGCATGCGTAATTCAACAACATTGCCCCTGCCCATCGGCCCCAAATGCAAAAAACCCCGGCAAATCGAATCACCGGGGTTACTATCAGAAACCGGAAATGCTTCCGCCCTAATCATTTGGAAATTGCTGTGCCTCCCCGTTGTAAGCCTGCATGTTCGCAGGAGGCGCCATGGCGCGGTCGCAACTGAAGCAGGAGGGGAAGTGCCAGTTGCAGGGATTTAGCCACGATAGATTAAGTCCACAGATCCCGCACTGGGCATTTGCATTGGTAGCGAATATACCGCCGCCGGCCATAGCAAGTGCGAAGACCATTACAAAAACCACAAGCAGCTTTTTATTTGTCCTCATTATATATCTCCTGAAAGCTGAACAGTTACTGTCTACCTGCATTAATCCTTTTCTATGCCATATCACCTCTGAATTCGGCATACAAACTCGATATAGAGAAGCTAAAGACAACCACATTTCCTGTCAACCACCATAGAGGACAATATTTCTAATAGGTTTGAAAATACAAAGTCCCTATCGAGAATTGATTGTAATAATAAATAGTTATAAGTTTGATGTAATTGCTGGTCGAAATGAAGCGCGAAAAGTATGGGTCCCCGGTCCATTCGCCGAACCCGGTCTCCATGCAAAGGCATGGGACCACTTTTGCTTTTGGGCCGGAAAGATCCCGAGGCAATGTCCGGACCAAAGACTTGCCCGGCTTTGACTGCCAGTGTCAAATGTGATAAAGAATCCAGATCGGAGCAGCACGGGCGGATACCTCTCCGGCTAAACTTACCGGGGAGTGGCCGGCTAGGCTTGCCCCTCTTTTTAATACGCTCTACGCCTGGGTGGTGGAATCGGTAGACACAAGGGACTTAAAATCCCTTGCTCCTTGCGGGCGTGCGGGTTCGATTCCCGCCCCAGGCACTGGTTTGATGGCTTTGTATGCTTCTCGAATCGTTCGGTTGTACCTGTTTTTGCGCCCATGACGATCCTGCGATATTCTTCCTGACGAACCGCGGACACCTTCAGATCGTCTTCGCTCAAAATACTGCAGCGATCAACACTGAACGTCCTTTGTGGCCGGAGACGGTCATTGCTACCCTCTCGGGTAGCCAGCCACGGGGCGGTGTGACCGCCAGCCGGGATTACCAAGCCCAAACCACGGACTTTTGGCGCTTTCGGGGTGTTCCGGAAATGAAAAAAGGTTTTTGTTGGGCTGCGCTCCGCTTAGCCCAACCTACAGCCCAACCTACAGATGAACAGCGGGGCATTTAACCTGCTTCCATTATTATTGCTCAGAAAGCATGACGGACTGCATCCATGGCATGTCCACCCTTCCGAATCGCGCCGTTCCAAATCTGTCCCGTTTTCTCTTTGACGCTCCGGGTGGCTCCATCGACAAAATCTCTCCTGTTGAGGGCCCCGCTGGTGAGCGCTCCCAAGACCATTCCGGCGGAAAGCCCTATGAAACCAAGCAGAAACGGGTTTTCCGCAACAAATCTGGAGTCTTTCTTAAAAAACCTGGAGCCCGTTTCAACCGCTTTTTGTGATTTTTTTGCAAGTTCGTCGACTGATTCGCTAATAGTCTCCCTGGCAGCTTTTGTAAACCGAGGGAGATTTTTCTCTGTTTGCCTCACTTCCTCCTGCAACCGCTCTGTCAGAGTTCTCCGTCTCAACGCTCTGTCAAATATTAACCAGCTTACCCCTAACCCTATCAAAGCGGTGTAGCCCGGATAACTCCTGACGGTCTCAACAACACCGGTTATTGCTCTGTCACCCGATTCATTGACTGTTTGAAAATCCATGATTTGCTTCCTTTATTGTCCGTCTCCGGACTGCGAAAATTTTTGACGCACACAATCCGGGTCAATAATTTCAAAATTTGGATTTATCAAGCCCTCACAGGAAAATGTCCTTTTTGCGCGGTCCCCTGGAGGAACTGGTTGCCCGGAGTCCAAACTCCAAGTGGAATATAAGCACCCGGTTTTACTAACAAACTAAGACTCACAATCCAGGCGGTCAATTCCGGCGCCGGCTCCGATCGATCCCTCACGCATAACGGATCTTCCTTACCTGGATTATTCCCTCCATTCAGGGGGAAAGCGGCCACCGATTCCGGAAGAAACGCCGGGTTGGAGAGACCAAGGGGAAGCGATTATACCGAAAAGCAGGGGCAGTACCT
>JARLHP010000289.1 GCA_031292195.1 Syntrophobacteraceae bacterium | reverse complement strand
CGATTTTACGGACCGGAGCGCCAAATCCGCCGGACTAACCGGCTCGGACAATGGCACCAAGGTGGGCATTGACGGTAGCCAAACGGCAAAGACCTCCGCGGCCGGAAATAGCGTTTCCGGTGACGGCCCTGCCACAATTTCGAATTGGAATTCGACTGTGGCGTCTTCTTCGGATTGGGCTTCGACCACGTACTTAGGAAAAAAGGATGCTGTGAACACGGTTTCCGATTTTACGGACCGGAGCGCCAAATCCGCCGGACTAACCGGCTCGGACAATGGCACCAAGGTGGGCATTGACGGTAGCCAAACGGCAAAGACCTTCGTGGCCGGAAATAGCGTTTCCGGTGACGGCCCTTCCACAATTTCGACTTCGACTTCGGCGTCGGCTTTGGCTTCGGCTTCGGCCAGGTCCGTTGGCCAAAAGGATGCGGTGAGCGCGGGTTTCGATTTTACGGACCGGAGCGCCAAATCCGCCGTGCAGACCGGCTCGGACAATGGCGCCAAGGTGGGCATTGACGGTAGCCAAACGGCAAAGACCTCCGCGGCCGGAAATAGCGTTTCTGGTAACGGCCCTGCCACAATTTCGACTTCCCCTTCGACTTCCCCTTCGACTTCCCCTTCGACTTCGGCTTCGACTTCGGCTTCGACTTCGGCTTCGACTTCGGCTTCGACTTCGGCTTCGACTTCGGCTTCGACTTCGGCTTTGGCTTCGGCTTTGGCTTCGGCTTCAGCCAGGTCCGTTGGCCAAAAGGATGCGGTGAGCACGTTTTCGGATTTTACGGACCGGAGCACCAAATCCGCCGTGCAAACCGGTTCGGACAATTCTGCCAGGGTGGGCGTTGACGGCAGCCAAACGGCAAAGACCTCCGTGGCCGGACATATCGTTTCTGGTAACGGCCCTTCCACAACTTCGACTTCGACTTCGGCCCGGTCGCAGGGCCAACAGGTTGCTGTAAGCGCGCCTGGCGACCTTGCGGGCCAGAGCGCCCAAACCGGCGGTGTGCCGCAGAGGGCAGGGGCGATTTCGGAGAGTGGCGTTTCGGAGAATAATGTTTCGCAGAGCGTATCTGTAGCTGGCGGGACCGACAGGCTTGCAGCCATTGAACAGATGGTGTTCGGAGGGTGGTCGGGCGCCGGAGCTGCAAAGGCTACCGAGGGGCAGGCCGGAAGCGAAGAGATCAAAGATTTCGGCAGGAGTTCCGTTGAAGGTGCTTCTCCAAGTGCGAAATCCGACGGGCAGGCGGGTTCAGACAAATCGGTCACTGTTACGGGTGATGGCGGTCAAACCGGACAGAACTCCGGAGCCGTAAATAGCGCCTCGGGCGACATGTCTCCCACAACTCCAGCTCCAGCCAGGTCCCTTGTACAACCGAGTGTGGTAAGTGCGCCTGTCGACCTTACGGAACTGAGCGGACAATCCGGCAGTGCGCAGAGTTCCGGTTCGCTTTCCACGGACAACGTTACGGAGAGCCTATCCGTAGCGAGCGGGAGCGACAGGTTTGCAGCCATTGAACAGTTGGTATTCGGACGGCAGGGGGGGACGGTTGCCGCCAGGCGGATTGACAAGCCGACCGCCGGCAAAGAGGTCAAAGATTCAGATAAGAGCAATATTGGAAGTGATTTAAATAGCGCAAAATCCGATGGACAGGCGGTTTCGGACAAATCCACCTCGGGGGTCCGTGATGGCGGCCAAACGGGGCGTAGCGCTGAGAGCTGGATCAACGGCTTGGGTAATGGGTCCTCCACGGCTTCGGCTGGAGCCGGGTTCCTTGCCCAACAGGAAGCGGTGAGCGCACCTGCAGACCTCATGGACCAAAGCGGACAATCCGGCGATGGCCAGTCAGGTTCATCTTTCGAGAAAGACGTTACGGAGAGGGTATCAGAAACGATCGGGACCGACAGGTTGACGACCATCGAACAGTTGGTGGTTGCAGGGCAGGGGGCGGTGGCTCCAAAGCGGGGCGATGACCAGGCCGTTGGCAAAGATTCGCTCCTTGGTACCGCTGTCGCGCAGGCTTCGGCATCGAATCTTCAACCAATAAATATGCCTCTTGCCGATAATTCGGCCCAAAACGGCTTTTCCACGTACGATCCCTATCGTGCGGTGGAACTGGCGAACAACGCGCGAGAGCAGATGTCAGGCGGCGTCGGGCGCCAGTTGGTCCTCGAGATGGAGTCCGAAGGACTGGGGAAGATTAACCTGAAAGTCGGGGCCAGAAAGGATGAAATTGTGGTGGAGGCGCTGACCCAAAACGAATCTGCCAGACAGACGCTGATGAGTCATTCGGTCGAACTTCGCCAGGATCTGCGGAACCAGGGCCTCGTATTGGGAAAATTCATGGTTGACGTTAACGGTGGGAAGTCGGGAGGCGGACACAACGCCGAAACTAACCAGTCCGGCGCTCAGGGCGGCGGGAGAGGATCGTTCAGATCGACCGAAGCCGGCACTGCCCAGACATCGGAAACGGTTCCCGGGACCACTGCAACGAGAGGCGGGTCGCGAATAAGCCTGTTTGCGTAAGAAGAGTCGGTGGAAAAAGAGCCGGTGAGTCGGTGAATCGGTGAATCGGTGAATCGGTGAATCGGTGAATGGGTGAATCGGAAAAACTCAAAGATCTGATGAATAGGTGAATGGGGCGACAAAAAACGGAAAATTGGGGTCAACCGACCGATTAGCCGATTCACCTATTCACCGGCTCTTATCAATCATGAATGTGATAATGGCGGTGGTCCCCGCCGTGGGAGTGCTTGTGGAACCGGGGATCGATCAGGTTCACATGCAACAGCAGTTCTTTTTCGGAAAGAAGTTCGGATGGGGGGCCCGTTGCCGCCACGCGGTGGTCCTCGCCGAAGATGAGAACGCGATCTGAGATCTCTTCCACAATATCCAGGTGATGGGTGGCCGTGATGATCGTTTTGCCAAATTTTCCGAGCTGAATCAGCATGTCGACCAGCCACCTCTCGGTGCGCGGGTCCAGGGCCGCCGTAGGTTCATCGAGCAGCAGGACATCCGGGTTGGTAGCCAGAACGGCGGCCAGGGCCACCTTCTTTTTCTCCCCCCCGCTCAGTTTGAAAGGCGGGCGGTCCTTGATCGCCTCGATGCCCACCAGTTCGAGGACTTCCGAGACTCGCCGCCGTATCTCAGGTTCCTCCATTCCCATATGAAGGGGACCGAAAGCTATCTCATCCCACACAGTGGAAGAAAAGAGCTGGGTCTCGGAGTTTTGAAAGACGAATCCTACTCGCCTGCGGAAGTCGTAATTGAATACCTCTTCGCTCAGGCTTTTTTCGTTCAGCACCTGGCCGAAGGTATGGACAAGCCCGTCGCTTGGGAAAATCAGGCCGTCCAGGATCCTCAGCAGGGTCGATTTGCCCGATCCGTTAGCACCAAGCAGGACAATTCTTTCCCGTTCGCCAACGCTCAGATCCAGGTTGTTGACGCCGATTTCCCCGTCAGGATAACGGTAGGTCACTCCTTCCAGTAAAAAGACCGGGGCGGCGCCGGCAGTCTCAACCGAGGACACGATCACCTCCAATAAAAAGAATAGCTGTGAAGATCACCAGGATAATCCATGCCCAATCGCTGAGCTTCATCTTAAAGCGGAGCATGGAGCGGGGGGTTCCGGCATAGCCGCGTGAAATCATAGCTCCGTGCACCTCTTCACTCAAAGCCGCGGTCTTGCACCAAAGGCTTCCCATGGCCGAAGTGACAAACCGTCGCTCTTCACGGGGACCCGCCCTGCCCACCAGCCTGCTCCTGCGGGCCAGGAACATGTCGCTGCTGGCGCTTAGCAGCAGAAAAATATAGCGGTAAGTCATTTCAAATACCGAAAGAAATATGGCGGGGATGCGCAATGCGCCAAGGGCTTTGATAAGCGCGTTCCAGCGGGTGGTAAGAGTGAGCAGCACGGCCAGGGAAACCGACGCGCCGACCCTGAGCATCAAAAGTGCGGCCGCCGCCAACCCCTGCCTGGTTATTGCCACTTCCGCCGGGATTGTCCAGTAACCCAGAGTGAGCGGGCGGCTCAAATGGAAAAGCACCAGCAGGGGCGTTCCGGGCCGGACGACATTGAACAGCACCGGCAAGACCAGTATCCCCGTAAACAGCGGCACGACAATCCATACTCTTTTGGTGAACACGCCCAGGGGGACCCTGGAACTTTTGGCCAGCCAGAAAAGCCATAAGTTGAACAAGACCAGGGGAAATATATGGTGAAACAGTCCGACCGTCCCTATCAGAAACAGGACGCTCACCAATTTGGCGCGGGGGTCCAAGCCCTGTAAAAGACCCTGCCGGCTTGCCAGCGATTCGGAAAAAACCTCGTTTTTCATCACTTCCGCGATGGCGTGCAAAGTCTTCTCCACAAAACCGCCTTTCAAACTCCGTTTGCGCACCGGCACGGCCGCGACCGCGGGAGTCTTCTCCTGGAGCCAGGACGGAACGCACCTCGGTTCGCTCATCGATTCAGTTCTCCCATGGCTTCAGTTGCGTTCCTTTCTCTCCAGCGCCTGGAAGCGTCCGAAAAAATAGGTGAACAGGCAAATGATCCCGGCGCCTATAACGGCGCAGAAGATGTAGACGAGGGCCGAAGACCCAAACGAATCGAAGCCGGGCAGAGAGTAATCGCGGAAAGGAGCGAAGGACCATGTGCCGGTCATGCGCTTTAATCCCGCCGGAATGAAACCGACAAGTTTTTGAAGGTCTGCAGCTCCCCATTCACCCCAGGCGTCGCCTCCGGCCAGCAAACCAAGGGGGGACAGAATGGCCATTGCGCCCAGCGCCCACCACAGTTTTCGGTAGCTTACGGCCTCGGAGGGCTGGAAATCCGTGGACAGTGCTCGATTGTCCAGCAGCGCCACGTTGTAGGATTGCAGGTAACGCACCACAAACCCAGTCACAACTGCTTCCAGGGGGCCGGCCACAACCAGGTGGGCAAGCATCATGGCCGGGATGGAAACCTTCAGGGGGTATGGGCAATAGAGAGGAACGCCCCCGGCGGTATGAAAAAAGACCGGCTGGAGTCCCAGTTCCACTCCCGCGCACAGGGCGGCGGCACAGAGCCCGGCATACCCGCCGGCCGCCGCGCCCACCCACCTGCGCGCTGAACCCGGCGCACTCTTTGCGCTGATTAGCCGATAGACCCCGTAGGCAACGAAAGGCAGCACCAGCGCCATGTTGAAACAATTCGCGGTGAAAGTCCAAACGCCCCCGTCCCCGAAGAGGAGTGCCTGGATGGCCAGTGCGATGGTAATACAAATCATGGCGGCCCAGGGGCCGAGCACCACCGCGAGCAATCCACCTCCCACCGCATGGGCGGTGGTTCCCCCGGGTATAGGCACGTTGTACATCATTATGGTGAAGGAAAAAGCCGCCCCGATAGCCATCAGGGGGACATACCGGGACTTGATCCGGCCCTTTACTCTGCCCACCGCCCCGGCCCATGCCGGAAGCATGGCGGCGCCAAGCGCCGCGCATGTCGAAGGACTCAAGTAACCGTCGGGAATGTGCATCGCCAATCCTCTCCGTAAGCACAAAAAAAGACCACGAAATTCCTCTGCTCCACTTTGGTGGAAAACAAAAGACCTTCGTGGTCTCGGGATTTTTATCGATTAAATCAGGGGCGGCGGCGCACTCGACGGCCTCCGGCTTTCTTAGCCGGGTTCATTTGATTGGCTCGCCTCGCAGACTGACGCTCCCCCTCCAACAACTACCAGATAGCATCCCGTGGCGCTCCAGTCAATGTAAAGATTAGCGCGGCCCGACCTTGGGACGGGCAAGAAAATGCTTTTGGAAGCTCGGGCGGCGAAAGGAAAGGCCATAAACCGCGCCGCGGCAAGACCCGTTGAGAGTTCGGGTCTTGCCGCGGCCTCCTTTAATGGAGCTGTCTAATTATCCTGCGATCAGGTTTACCACGGTCTGGAGCAGGGTATTGCCGGTGGCTATGGATTTGGAGTTTGCCTGGAAGTCCGCCTGGTAAGTGATCATGTCCACCATCTGCTTGGTCAGATCGACGTTTGAAGCCTCCAGTGCGCCCGATATGATGGAGCCTGCCGCGCCGGAGCCCGCCGCCTGCACTACGCCTATTCCGGAGTTGGGGCCTGTAAGCAGTTGGTTGTTGCCCACCGAGATCATACCGTTGGGGTTGGAGAAAGTAGTCACGCCGATTTGGCCCAGTGTCGCCTGGGTACCGGTCGAAGTGGTTCCAACGACATCCCCGAATTGGCCCACGGAATAATTGGCATAAACCGGGTTGGTGGGGTCCGCTTCTATCTGAATGGTCTTCCCCGACGTGTCGAGCACATCGTTGCCGTTCATATCAGTAAGATACCCTGTGGCGTTGACCTCGAATGATCCGTCCCGGGTGTAGTAATCGGCGCTGTTGTTTGTGTTTTGGACTTCGAAGAACCCATTGCCTTGGATCATCAAATCCGACCAGGTATTGGTCGTCATTTCAGAACCGGTGGTTTGGTCCGACGAGGTGTTGAGTATGGCGGTACCCGAACCGTCCGCCGTGTCGTTGGGGTATACGGTGGGCAAATATCCGCTCACCAGGTTGCCGAAATCAACCGTCTGCGATTTATAGCTCGTGGTATTGGAGTTGGCTATGTTGTTGCTTACAACCGACATCGCTTCTTTGAAAGTGTCGAGGCCTGAAACCGCCGTGTACATCATGTTGGATGACATATGCTTCTCCTTTTATCAATTATGTGCAAATCAGATCATGAAATCGTAATCCTTATCTTCAACCGTTCGGCAGACTGCGCGCCGCGGTGGGCTATACTAATTGGAGCTTACCCCCAAGACGCTCGATACCGGAATCACCAACCCGTTGGTCCCCGAGAGCGTGTATGTCGGAGGATTGGCGCTCAGGTTGCATGAGGCAATCTGGCCCTGGATGCTGGTCAGGACCGCTGCCGCTGAGGAGGACCCATCGGTGGGGGTTGCCGTGAGCGTGACCGTATAGGAGCCGTCGGCCACTGTGGCCCCGCTGGAGTCTTTCCCCGTCCAGGGCACATTGTAGGCGCCGGCTTTCTGGGCGTTGATGCTTCCCGTATAGATCGTGCTGCCGCTGGAATCCGCTATGGTGTAGGTGACGTTTGAGGGCGTCGAGAGCGAGTAGTTGAGGCTGTTCGTGAGGCTGCCCGAACTGACCGTCATGGTGCTGTCCTGGGCTGTAATATTTTTCCCGACCAGCGATGTTATTTCTCCGTTGTTTATGGCGCCCGCGTACTGCTGGATGGTGTTCAGCTGGGAATTTTCCTGTGTCAGTTGTTCCACCGTGGTGAACTGGGCAAGTTGGGAGGCCAGTTCGTAGGACTGCATCGGATTGGTCGGGTCCTGGTTCTGCAACTGAGTGGTGAACAGCGTGAGAAAGTTCTGCTGGCTGAGGCTGTTCGATGTCGAGCCGGTGCCGGAATTGGTGGAATCAAGGTAATTGGAGCCGATACCCGGCATCGATTGAACTGTGCTGGTTGTTGCCATCGCTGTCTCCTCGGAGGCCTTCGGGAGGGGGCCTTAGACGCTCTCCCTGCTGTGCCCGTCATTGGTTTGGTGCGTTAGTCATCGGTTGAGCAATAGTCGGGCCAGAAGTGTGCTTCCTTAAAAGTACTGGTATTTCGCCATCTTATATTTTTGATGTGGGATCCTGGCCAAAAATAACAGGGAAAATTTTCCTACCGGCCTGCACATTTTTCCAGTGGAGATTTCAGGAGCTCCGGATCGACTTGAACCTCCCTGAATGGTAGTTTGGAGGAGTGTTCCGTCAAAAGCTTGACTGGAAAATCGGTGAATCACCATCGTTCCGAGCGGTGTGGCGCCGAGTGTGCCGTGCGGGGTTGCGGGTCGGGTTGCCCTTTTGAGCAGGCGGAGCAAGGTGCAGGTTTGAAATTCGTACGGACGGGATGCTGAAAATCGGGTTTTCGGCGGTTCCTTTGGGCGGGGTGGGAGGCCGCCATCTCCCATGCCTTGCTCCTGGCATGTTCATTGCTCAATAGCTTGTGCGGAAGCTGCGAGTAAATTGGCGGTGCGTCGGAAAACATTTGGCGCGCCGACGCAAGTTGAATTTTCATGCTCATTGTTGATGAGAGGAAGGTTATAAGCAAATGTCGACTGAGGAAGAATCAAAAGAAGTGGCAAAGAAGTCCGGTTCCAAGATGCTCCTGATCATCGTGCTGGCTGTGGTTGTGCTGCTGGGGGCGGGAGGAGCCGTTTTCTACCTGAAGGTCATGAACACGTCGCAGGCAAAGGCTTCGGTGGAGAAGGAAGAGAAGCCGGTTTCCCTTACAATGCCCACTTTTCTGGTGAACCTTGCCGACCCCGGGTCGAAGCGATTTTTGAAGGTCTCGATGGACCTGATGCTCAGTTCGAAGACGACTGAGGAAGAGTGCAAAGCGCTCGATTCCCAATTGAAAGACCTGATATTGACGGTGCTCAGCAGCCAGGAATCGAGCGATATTGTCTCTCCGGAAGACAAGCTCAGATTGAAAAAACATCTGCTGGAGTCCCTCAATCACGTCATTACCAAGGGGAAGGTTCTTGAAATCTATTTTACGGATTTTCTCATACAGTAGTCTCATCCCCACTGTGGAAAAAAAGTCGGTGGAAAGTCGGAGATAATCAGTAAAAAGAGGAATTCAGCGCCCCTATGGAAAAGATACTCTCCCAGGATGAAGTCGACGCCCTGCTGAAGGGACTCTCCGACGGTGAAATCGAGGGGGTCAAAGAAACCTCTAAAGCGCCGGAAAACTTCCGCATGTTCGATCTGACCAATCAGGATCGGA
Source organism: Syntrophobacteraceae bacterium (assembly GCA_031292195.1). GTDB lineage: Bacteria > Desulfobacterota > Syntrophobacteria > Syntrophobacterales > Syntrophobacteraceae > SbD1. Next base: position 42,969 of record JARLHP010000289.1, on the reverse strand, counting down.
TCGTGCGCGGACGAATGCCTACCCTGGACATAATTAACGACAGGTTCACCAAGATTCACCGTATTTCCATTTCGTCCTCTCTGCGGAGAATGCTGGACATAAACGCATGTCAGGCCGAGATGATCAAGTTCGGGGAATTCATCCGGACACTGCCTGTCCCGACGAGTCTGCACATCCTGAAGATGGAACCCCTCAGGGGACATGCTTTGTTCATGATCGAAAGCCGCCTGATTTTCAACCTGGTGGACTGCTTTTTCGGGGGCACGGGCAAGGGCAGCTACAAGATAGAGGGGCGCGACTTCACCTCGATTGAATACCGGGTGATAAACAAAGTGGTAAGGCAGGTTCTGGCGGATCTCGACCAGGCTTGGCAGCCGATCATACCTGTTTCTTTCGTTTTCCTCAGATCCGAGATCAATCCGCAGTTTGCAACGATTATCCCGCCCACCGACGTTGTCATCGTGGTCCGCTTCGAACTGGAGATGGACCGGATGATGGGGCGAATGGCCATCGTTCTTCCATACTCGACTATCGAACCGATCAGATCGAAGCTCTATGCGAGCTTTCAAAGCGACCAGCTCGAAGTCGACGAGCAATGGATAGTTCGGTTGAAGAAACTGCTGGGGGAAGTTCCAGTCAATATCTGCGCCGAACTCGGCAGAGCGATGTTGAAGGGCGAAGATTTGATGAATATGGAGGTGGGCGACGTTATTGTGCTCGACAATGACGCCACCAGGCCGGTTTTTGTCAATGTGGAGGGAGTGCCAAAACTGACTGCGACCCCTGGAATCTGCCATGGAAAACTTGCCATCCAGATCGAGGGGGAGGTTGGCGGCGACGACTGATGAGTGGGGACAGGGGGGGCAAGAAGGGTGAAGCGGGGAGCGGGAAGCAACCTGGCGGCGCCCCCCGGTGAAGTGTTCAAAATATGTCGAACTTATGAGGTGAAACTAAAATGGAAAACGAACAGGCTCAATTCCCCAACCTCGAAAAGGGGCAAGGACAAAAGAGCATGAAGGATCTGGATTTCCTGTTGGACATTCCCCTGGAAATTTCGGTCGAACTCGGTCGGACCAAGATTTTAGTCAACGAATTGCTCCAACTGGGGCAGGGCTCTGTTGTCGAGCTCAGTAAGCTTGCCGGCGAACCCCTCGAGATCCTGATAAACCAGAAACTCATAGCGCGCGGCGAGGCAGTGGTGGTCAACGAAAAATTCGGTGTGAGAATAACCGATATAGTCAGTACCACCGAACGTGTGAAACAACTGGGCTGAAGCGCGGCCGCCGGGCCACTATCGAAAGCTGGGTCAAATGACATCGGGATTGCTGTTTTTGAAGACTATTGGCGCCCTGGCGCTGGTTCTAGGCATCTTTCTGGCTATTGCATACGCGCTTAAGCGGTGGGGAAAGCTGGCCGGGAGACCCGTTTCACAGACAATGGAAGTCTTAGCCAGACAGTCGTTTGGGCCTCGCCACCACCTGATCATGGTCAAAATCTCCGGGGAGCGCAATGTCCTGGTCGGTATCTCGCCCCAGAACATGAGCCTTCTCTATGTCGGCGACCCGGCCGCACAAGGCGGGACGCCTTCCCGTGACATGGGCGAAAATATATGAATTCTTTTCATAAAAACAGATTACAGCCGGCGCTTATCCGACCCATGGTTTTGGGGCTCCTGTGCCTCCTCGCCCCGTTTTTCTTCGGGGGCCACCCGTGGTGCGCACTTGCCCAGGGGATCGACATTCCGGCAGTTCATTTGAATCTGGACGGCGCCAAAGGTCCGGAGCAGGTCTCCGGGGCGCTTCAGATCGTATTTCTTCTGACGGTAATCTCACTTGCCCCGGCGCTGCTGATTCTGATGACCAGTTTTACCCGTTTCGCCGTGGTTTTTTCATTTTTGAGGACCGCCCTCGGAACCCAGCAAGCCCCACCCAACCAGGTGCTGATCGGCCTGTCCCTTTTTTTGACTTTCTTCGTGATGAAGCCGGTGTGGCAGAAGATTGACAGGCAGGCGTTAACGCCTTACCAGCAGCACACCATTTCCACCGAAGAGTTCATCAATCGGGGAACAGCGCCTCTTAAGGATTTCATGCTCAGACAGACCGGCGAGCAGGACCTCGCCCTGTTCGTCTCCATGTCCAGCAATACCAGGCCGAAAAACGCCGAATCTCTCTCCATCTGGACCGTGATTCCGGCCTTCGTGATCAGCGAGCTGAAAAAGGCTTTCCAGATTGGGTTCATGCTCTACATCCCGTTCATAATAGTGGATATGGTAGTGGCCAGTATTCTGCTTTCAATGGGCATGATGATGCTGCCGCCGGTCATGGTTTCCCTGCCATTCAAGCTCATGCTTTTCATAATGGTTGACGGTTGGTCTCTGCTGATCGGCTCGCTCGTAAAGAGCTTCCACTAAATGGGGAGCGCGGTGGTGGGGCTTTGGAACGCGCGGATCGAATCGGACGGACCCGAAGGATTAAAAGCGTATGAGTACTGAGTTTATTATCTCTTTTGGAAGGCAGGCCATCGAGACAATGCTGATGGTAAGCCTGCCCGTGCTTGTCTGCAGCATGGTGGTAGGGGTTGCCATAAGCGTGTTCCAGTCGGTGACTCAAGTCCAGGAAATGACGATAACTTTCGTGCCTAAAATAGTAGTTACCTTTTTGGCCCTGCTGATCTTCGGCTCCTGGATGCTTTCAAAACTCACCTCCTTTCTGCACCAGGTCATCGTGAGCATTCCGACTATTTCAGGGTGAGGCGGTGCTGCGGATCCACGAAGCACACTAAGGAGCGCTAAGGAAGATCAGAACTTGGGCTGTTGCTTGGTGCTCCTTCGTGGCTCCTTAGTGTGCTTAGTGGATAGAATTTGATCTGAGTTGATTCGAAGATAACATGGAAAGACTGTGGTAACCTTTAACGTAAATCTAACCGACGTAGCCATACTTCTGGCGATCATAATCCGCCTGGGGATCGTTCTTTTCATGCTGCCAATTTTTAATACGACCGGTGTTCCCTCCGCATTCAAGGCCCTGCTGGTGATCTCCTTTGCCGTGATGCTTTTCCCGGTCGTCCGTCAGTATATCCGGCCGATTTCCTTCGATCCCGCCGCCTTGGGTCCGGTCGTAATGAGCGAGTTGATTTTTGGGGTGCTCTTTGCTCTTTCGATGCTTCTCATAATCAGCGCTTTTCAGTACGCGGGCGACCTGATCAGCTTCATGATGGGGTTCGGTTTTGCCCAGACTGTCGCCCCGCTGGGAAAAGCAAACGACACGGTGGTCTCCTCATTTGCCCAACTGCTCGCGATCATGATTTTCCTCTCCATTAACGGACACCTTATAGTCATCGAGGTCCTGGTGCGCAGCTTCAAGACCATCCCCGTAGGTTCCTTCGCGTTGAGCGCCGGCCTCTTTAGAAGGATGGTCATGCTTTCGGGCATGCTCTTTGTCCTGGCCATAAAGCTGGCCGCACCGGTCCTGGCCGTGCTTATTCTCACCCAGGTCGGCCTTGGTCTGATGGCTAAGTTCGCCCCCCAGATGAACATCATGGCTACCAGCTTTCCTTTGACCATCACCGTAGGCATGATTTTCTTCGGCATTACCCTGGCCTCCTGGGGCGGGCTGGGCGCCAGGTCCTTTGCCCTCCTTTTCGATTTTCTTAAAAATTTCTCCCAATAAGCCGCCCCGGTCCGCGACTTTGCGTCTTGCGGTTTTGGGCCGATTCCAGCCTCAGTCTTGGCCGATGTAACTTTACTAGGAAATATCCTACTTCGGTTTAAGACCTACACTGGAATAACCTTGAATTAAAAAAAGCCTCTTCGGAGGCTTTTTTCTATTTAAAACTTCTTTGCTCGCTGCATTGCATGAAAGGAGGTTATGATTTTGTTTCTTCAATTATTTTCAAAGCTTCAGCGCTAAAATCAATCTCGCTTGTAGTCTCATTATTCGTAACTTCACCACGATATGTCTTGTAAACCGGATAATTACTTCCCTCGATTTCATTGCCCCATTGCTTCCAATTTTCCCGCCGTTGTCTGGCAAAAAGCTCTAAATACGGGCCGGAACTGCATTTTTCGATCATCGGATAAAGCTCATCTGGCTTGCGAGAGTGTTCGCGCTTCCTGGTCTGGATAATATTTGTCTGAGTGCGGCCAGGCTTCAAGGTTCGCAAACTTCCACGTACTCCGAACAGGATAAGCTCGGTAACGTTGCGATAATAGAATCCTACTCCGCGCCCGTCCGGGCCTCCGTCTTTGCGTACTTTATACCAAACAATATTGGTTTTATACGTAAATCCCCAGGCCGCCATGGTTTCCAATCCCTCTTTTAAAAGCGCATTGGGAATCCAGAGGTACAAGTGCGACTGAGGGAATGCCAGCTCCCGAACGGGGAGATTTTTTATTTCCTCAAAGGTCATGGTTCCATATCGGGAAAGACGTTTATGCTCGGGAGCCATTTTGCCGGTTCGGTTGGAAAACCTCCAAGGAGGATCGGCTAAGATCGTTCCGAACTGGCCGAGATACGCAGTCCGCAAGTCCAAGGAGGCCGGAAACTCCTTTGCATCCATTTTCATTTTAGACATCCCCGACATATAATTCAGGCGTAATTCCAAAAACTAAGATTGGGCAACCACCACCGCCACCACCCTCAATGCGCGGCAGTAATTTTTTCATCCAAGTGGTTGACCAGCCGTACTTTTCCCAAATCTTAGCACCTAAACTTTTAAAAATTATGCTGAGATCATCAGACTTGGTGATTATTACTCCAACGCTGATCGCTCTTAAATCGAACAGTAATCTAAAATTATTCAAATCACGGTCGTAAAAAGGATCTTTGTTGCTCCATTCAATCTCCAAGGCGATGCCATTTTTCACACAATCTACCTTGTGCGTGGGACTTTCCAGCACGTTCTTATCGACCACGATTTTGGTTTCGAAGGATTTTTCGAGCCAACCATGTTCTTTGAAGCAACGATTGAAATTTTGAGATATCGAGGAAAGCCCTCCCCCGCTGGCTAAAATGTTTGATTTTTTCAGACGAAAATTTGTCAAACATTCGGCAATGTCATTGAGTTCGTTCGGAAAATCACTCTCTAAAATAGCTGAAGCATGTTTCCACTCGTGAACCTCGTAATTCTCCCTTATAAACGCGGGTAAATTGCGGATCGCCATACCTCTCCCCCTCCTTAAAACCTTTTTTAGCCCCGATTTTGGAGGGATAATAGCAAGGGTTTGAAAACTCTACAATCTGTTTTGAGGGGGTCGTATTTGGCCAAATTTGACCCCCTCATCACCGTCCGGGGCATCCAACGGCAGATATTCAAGACCTTGTGCCGCCCATGGCAACAGGTGAGTGTCGAGCAGCAGCTTCATGCGCCCTCTTCAAACATCGTTATGATTTCTTCACCCATCTGGTCGAAATCGGCCGGCACGTTGATTTGTGCGGCCATAAAGCCGAACCGTTTGATCCGGGAAGATTCTGGAGCATTGAGTGCCATCACCTACGAAGGAATTGGAACGGTTTGAGCATTCCAACGGGTGGAGCGGAGCATCCAGCGGGAATGGCCAATTAATTGACATCGGACAGTTTGGCCGCCGCCCTCCGGTGATGCCCGCCATTGGGATCGAATCCTTCACGGTGACAAAGGAAAGAGTGGCCAATTGGCGCAGGGAAACCAGGATAAAAGTGAGGCGCCCTCAGGAAAACGGCTCGAGGATGCGCGTTCGAAGGGCCAGATCCCCAAGAGCCGGGACCTGACTTCAACCAGCGTTCTGGTAACGGGCGGGGTGGCTATCTATTTGTCCCGCAATCACATACTGAGCTGTTTTCAGCAGCTCGTTGAATACCTGTGGTCAAAAGAGTCGTTCACTCACCCGGGGGTTTTCGCCCCCGGCTTTTTCCTGACAATCATGCTCTCTCTTTTATCGATGATGGCCCCGGTTGTCCTTGCCATAGTCCTAACAGCCGTGATTCTCAACCTGGGCCAAACGAAAGGGTTGATTGTATCTTTTGAGGCTTTGCACGTGAGCTTCAATAACATCAATCCTCTAAGCGGCCTCAAAAAAATGTTTTCCCTTCGCTCCCTCACCGAATTTGCCAAAGCCATTTTGAAAATGGTGATCGTTTCGTATGTGGCCTACTCCCTATTGTGGCCGGAGCGGGGCGCCATGGCGGATTTGGCCTGGCAATCCGCCCCGGACTTTTTGAGCTTTACGGGAACGCTGGCCCTCAAGCTCTTGTTTCGGGTGGCCGGTTTTATGCTGATCGTGAGTATCCTGGATTTCTGTTACCAGAAGTGGCAGACCAAAAAAGACCTGAGGATGACCAAACAGGAGGTCAAGGAGGAGGCCAAGCAGAACGAAGGCAACCCGCAGATGAAGGCAAAGATCCGCTCCCTTCAAAGGGCGATGGCCAGAAAACGGATGCTTGGCAAAGTGCCGAAGGCCAGCGTCATTGTCACAAACCCCACTCATTTCGCGGTGGCGCTGCTCTACGAGCCGGGGATGCAGGCTCCGGTGGTGCTCGCCAAAGGCATTGACTTTCTGGCCCTGAAAATCATCGCGGAGGGCAGGAAGCACGGAGTTTCCATAGTGCGCAATCCTCCCTTGGCACGTGCCTTGTATAAACAGGTAAAGCTCGATGAAATCATCCCGGCCGAGCTTTACAGGGCAGTGGCAAAAATACTGGCTTATATCTATCAGCAGAAACAACGGAAGTAGAATGGCTAATACTGCGAACCCATCACAGAGTTTTTGGAAGGACCGACTGAAGGTGATCTCGGATGGAGACGCCCTGCTCGGGATCGGAATGGTGGCCATCCTGTCCGTCATGCTTTTGCCCCTGCCGAGCATGTTTCTTGACGTGCTTCTAATCATCAACATTTCGGCAGCCTTCGTCATTTTGCTTACCTCCATATACAGCAGCAAACCGCTTGATTTCGCCATATTTCCCTCGCTGCTTCTGGTGACCACCCTTTTTCGAATCTCCCTGGCGGTGGCCGCCACACGGCTGGTTCTGCTGCACGGAGATCAAGGGTCCGAAGCCGCGGGCCTGGTCATTCACGCCTTCGGCAATTTCGTGGTGGGCGGCAATTATGTGGTGGGCTTCGTCATATTCATAATACTGCTGATCGTAAATTTCATGGTGGTCACCAAGGGCACCGAGCGCATCTCTGAGGTGGCCGCCCGGTTCACTTTGGACGCCATGCCCGGAAAACAGATGAGCATCGACGCCGATTTGAACACCGGACTGATCGACGACCGGCAGGCTCGCAAGCGGCGTGAAATGATCCGGCAGGAAGCCGATTTCTACGGCACGATGGACGGCGCGAGCAAGTTCGTCCGTGGAGACGCCATAGCGGGCGTTCTTATCGCCATCATAAATGTTATCGGCGGGCTGGCCATAGGGGTCTTTCAAAAAGGCATGCCGATATCCGAAGCCCTCCAGGTCTATACGCTGCTGGCGGTGGGGGATGGACTGGTCGAACAGATCCCGGCGCTGGTGATTTCCTCTTCGGCCGGCATCCTGGTGAGTCGCGCCGCTACGGAAATGGGGATGGGCAAATCGTTTGCAAAGCAGTTCAGCATGCAATCGAAGCCGCTGTCCATAACCGGGGTCATGCTGTTCTTTTTGGCCCTCGTTCCGGGATTTCCGGCCATGCCGCTGGTGCTGGTGGGATCGGCCTTGTTGCTTCTGGCCCGCCATGTAGCCAAAAAGATGAGGGCGGAACTCGAAAAACCCGAGCCTGCGGAAGACCCCGCCAAGCAAAAACCCTCGGGAGGTTCGGATTTGCCGCCCCCGCTGGACATACTCGAACTGGAGCTTGGCTACGGGCTCATCCCGCTGGTGGACGAATCGCATAACGGAGACCTGCTCCAGCGGATCAAGGCCATACGACAGCAACTCGCCCTGGAGTACGGGATACTGGTTCCCTCGCTTCACGTCAGAGACAACCTGCAGTTGAAACCCTCCGAATACAAATTGCTTCTAAAAGGCAATCCGGTGGGTAAGGGCGAAATCATGGTCGGACACTTCCTGGCTCTTAGCACCGGTGAGAACTCGGTGGAAATAAAAGGCATTCCCACCAGGGACCCGGCCTTCGACCTGCCTGCGGTGTGGATTCCGGAAAACAGGCGCGAAGAGGCTTCCAGGGCCGGCTACACGGTGATAGACCCTTCCACCGTTGTGGCCACACATTTGACCGAGCTGTTCAAAAAGTTTGCGGACCAGATGCTTACCCGACAGACGGTGCAGCAGTTGCTCGACAATCTCGCGGTCCAGCAGCCCAAACTGCTCGATGAACTGGTGCCCAACATTCTCTCCCCCGGGGTAATTCAAAAAGTTCTTCAGAACCTCATCCGGGAAGGGGTGACCGTTCGGGATCTCCAGACCATCTGCGAAACTCTGGCCGATTACGGGCCAATGACCAAGGACCCCGATGTTCTGACCGAATATGTACGCCAGGCTCTGGCCAGGACCATTACCAGGCCCTATGAGACCGAGGACCAGAAATTCCCGGTGCTTTCGCTCCAGCAGGCGTTGGAAGAAAGACTTACCCGGGGTATCCAGAAATCGGAACACGGCAGCTTCCTCAGCCTCGATCCAGGGTTCCTGCAGCAGTTTCTCCAGGTCACCAGCGACGAGGTCAAGCGCTCCATCAGCCTGGGACATCGTCCGGTCCTGCTCTGTTCCCCGGTGGTCCGGCGCCACCTGAGAAAGCTCCTGGAGAGGTTTTTGCCTGATGTGGCCGTCATCAGTCACAACGAACTCAGCAACTCTTTGGAAATCCGTTCAATCGGCATAATCAGGATGGACCATGCAAGTTAAGACCTTCAAAGCCCCGACGGTGGAAAAGGCCTTGGCCCAGGTCAAAAAGGAACTGGGCCCCGAGGCTATTATATTGAGCACCCGGAAGGTCGGCGCGGGGCCGGGAGAGTCGTGGGTAGAGGTAAGCGCAGCCCGGGAACAGCCGGCCTCCACCGCCGAGCCAAAGCCGGCCCCCGACTGTGTTCCGGCGGAAATGATCAATGAGCTCCAGGAGATAAAAGGCTTTCTGTCTCTTCTTATCTCTTCAAAAGACCAGTTGACTCAATTGCGGGCCAACCAGCCGCTGGCCGAGCTGTACCATTCGCTGCTGGTTCGCGGCCTTGACGAAAAACAGGTCTTTATACTTCTTAGCAAGGCGGTATCGGACCTCAACGGGGAACCGGCCGACAGGTCCGCGATGTTCAACGCCTTCTGCAAACGGCTGGTCACCAAAGTGAGTTGCGCCAAGCCTTTCCGGGTGGTCTCCAATTCCGGCGGCCCCGCGGTCTACACCTTTGTTGGCCCGACCGGCGTGGGCAAAACCACCACTCTGGCCAAGCTGGCGGCTTATCTAAAAATAAAGCGCCGGATAGAGCTTGGCATCGTTTCGCTCGACACCTACCGCATCGGCGCGGTGGAGCAGCTGAAGACTTACGCCGAAATCCTGGAAATCCCGTTCAGCGTGGCTCAAAGCAAATCCGAGCTGCGCAGCGCCATTGATGATTTCAGCCATTGTGACGCCGTCATGGTCGACACTACCGGTAAAAACTACTTGAACCGCGACCATGTGCGCCACTTGCGTTCCCTTTTTGAAAACGGACGGAGGTGCTCTCATTTTCTGGTGCTCAGCGCTACGGCAAAAGATGAAGATCTGCAGCAGACCATAGTTCATTTCAGAGAAATGGAAATCAATAGCCTCATTTTCACTAAACTCGATGAGACGGTTCACCACGGCTGCATTGTCAACCAGTTGGTGAGGTTCAACTACCCGGTTTCCTATCTAGGCACCGGGCAAAGAGTGCCGGAAGATATCGAACCGGCCACTCAGAAAAGACTGCTTTCGTTCCTGCTCCCGGCCGGGAATCAGGCAGACTAGAGGGGAGATCAGATGGATCAGGCGGGGGGACTCAGAAAAAAGGAAGACTACGAAATGGGGGTTGACCGTGCAATTCCGGCCGCCGTCTCGACGCTGCAAAAACCGGTGAGGGTAATGACGGTGAGCAGTGGCAAGGGAGGGGTAGGGAAGAGCAACGTGGTGATCAATCTTTCGATCGCCATGTGCCGCCTGGGGTTTCGAGCACTCATCCTGGACGCCGACCTGGGGCTTGCCAATATCGACGTGCTTCTCGGTCTTACTCCGAAGTACAACATGAGCCATGTCCTGGCCGGGCAGAAAAAGCTGGAAGATGTACTTATCGACGGCCCGGGCGGAGTGAGGATAATGCCTGCCAGCTCAGGCGTCCAGGAACTCACCAGGCTCACCGACGATCAGAAGCTTCTCTTTCTGGAACTGCTCGACGGACTGGAAGCCGACATGGATATGCTGGTCATAGACACCGGGGCGGGCATCTCGGATACGGTGCTCTATTTCAACCTGGCGGCCAACGAGAGAATCATCGTGGTGACTCCCGAGCCGACGTCGCTGACCGATGCCTACGCCCTCATAAAGGTGCTCTACTCCAGGCACGGCGAGCGAAGCTTTCGCATCCTGGTAAATCAGGCGTCCGGAGAAGCCATGGGGAAATCGATTTACGCCAAACTCAGCAAAGTTGCCGATCACTTCCTGGATGGAATTTCTCTCGATTACCTGGGGACCATCCCTCACGATACGGCGGTAACCCGGTCCGTGATCCAGCAGCGACCCCTGCTGGAGGCTTTCCCCGATGCGCCGGCGTCCAAGGCCTTCAGGCAGGTGGCCGAGACTATTTGCCGGAGTCGTCCCAACGTCAATCAAGGGACGATTCAGTTCTTCTGGAAGCGTCTCCTAAACGTCTAGAAAAAAAGGGGGGGGTCCCAATGCAACAGAGCTCCTGTACGCTCAGAAAGAACCCATATGGCAGCCAGGCGGCCGATCCCTTCGCGGTGCAGACTGAAAGGGACAAAGCTGTGATGGAACATAGCGATCTGGTAAAGTATATCGCTTTCAGGCTCATCTCGCGTCTGCCCGACCACATCGCCGTCGAAGACCTCATCAGCGCCGGCGTGCTCGGTTTGATCGACGCCATCGAAAAATACGATTCCGCCCAGGGCATTCCGTTCGAGCATTATGCCAAGATACGCATAAAAGGGGCAATGCTCGATGAGATCCGCTCCATGGACTGGGTCCCCAGATCGTTGCGCCAGAAAAGCAGCGTTATAGATAAAGCCTGCATAAGCCTGGAGCAAAGATTGGGCCGTGATCCCACCAAGGAGGAAATCGCGCAGGAACTCAACCTCGGCATGGATGAATTCCATAAATTGATGGACGAAATAAAGGGCATTTCCTTTTTGCCTGAAAACGTCCACGACATCATCCATGAGAACAGAGAGTCCAACATGTTCTCCTCGGACTCGGAGGAACTGTTCAACTCCGCCTACCGGGAAGAAATACGGGGTCATCTGGCGGAAGCCATTACGGGTCTGGCGGAAAAGGAACAACTCGTCCTGTCGCTTTACTACTATGAAGAGATGACCATGAAGGAAATCGGGGCGACCCTGGGATACACGGAGTCGCGTATTTCCCAGATCCATACCAAGGCAATGTTGAAGCTTAGGACCCGGTTGACCAAAAAACTCAAGGCCGACGATATGCCTGAATTTGTTCAGGGTGAATTTCGATTGGCTCAGGCAGGAAACGGTCGCCTCCGGTAGGTCGTGAGGCGGGACGAGCGGCCAGCCGGTCTGAACCAGAGCCGCGGGCATGAAAATAAAAGAACAAAGACCGCACGGGAGTGGTCAGGCCGAGGGTAGGGGAGGGGTGAACCAGGTATGGAAGATGATCTTGAGGACGTGGACAAATCGCCTTCCGCAGGCGATGGGCAGAGTTCCGGAAGTAAAGGGGGGGAATCGGTTGTTAATAAATCGGGCCTCTCGCCCCGGTTTTTGATCATCCTTGCGGGGTGTTCGCTCCTGGTGAGCCTGTTGCTGGTCGCAATCGGCCTGCGTTTTATCACCTCAAAAAGAGTTGCCCCCCCTCCGGTTGCCGCCGCAACAGTCAAATACATCACCACGATGGTTCGGCCTGTTCCTCAGCCCGACAACCGGGAAATGCTCGATTTTATCCTGGTCTATGACGTTCAGGGCCGGGCGATGATCACCGCCTTGAGAATGGAAGCCGGATTTCGGAGTCTGCCGAGGTTTAAGAGTTTCGAGAAAAATCCGGTGTTGTTCCGGGAAACCGTTTATAATTTTCTGCTCCAGCAAAACGCTGCCGACAACACGGCGCAAACCTGGCGTTCGGTTTTCGGGCAGAACCTCCTCGACTACCTGCGGGTCAAGTTGCCGGATAGCTGTCCGGACATCATACGCATGACCCAGATCGAAAATCTCTAGAGAGGCGACGCCATGGAGTCTATCCTGAAGATCCTGGAAGCCCGGACTTCCTTCAACGCTATTTTGCAGATCGGGATGGACGTGGTGATCCTGGTGCTGCTTGCCCTGGTCCTGCGGGTGAAAAGGCCACGAATGTCCCCAAAAGACGAAGACCTGGTAGAGTCCTTGGGAAAAGTAATCGAGGAAACCGCAGAGATATCCCGAAAATTTGAGGCCAATCTGGAAAAAAGGCAGGAACTGCTGCAGCAAATAACAGCCAAACTCGACGAGCGCATTCAGGAAGGCCGGCAACTCTGCGCCCGTCTGGAGCATCTTTCCAGGGTGGAAAACGAAAGAGCCGCCATCGTCCATTCCTCAAACGCCGTCCCCGGGGGCCATACCTCCGACCATCAGAAGGTGCTGGCTCTCGCGCGCAAGGGACTAGATGCCGACGAGATAGCCAAACGGATCAAAAGGCCGGTCGGGGAAGTCGAATTGATACTGAGCCTGCGTAAAATAGCTTCTTAAAGGAAGAGAATTGAGGAATCGAGGTCTTGGCTCCCCGAGTTCCTCAATCCTGATCCTGTTTCTTTCTATTTAGTAGGAGCGCCTGCCGCCGCCTCCGCCTCCGCCTCCGCCACCGTATCCGCCACCCGAGCCTCCGCGCCGGTCTCTGCCGCCGCCAAAACCACCACCACCGCCCGATCGGCCTCCGCCGCCAGGACCGCCGCCCGATCGGCCGCCACCCGGTCTTCCGCCACCGCTACGGTTTTCACGCGGTTTGGCTTCGTTGACCGTAAGGGTCGAACCCTCGAATTCCTTGCCGTTCAATCCCTCTATCGCCGCTTGTGCCTGCTCCTGGTTGGGCATCACGACGAAGCCGAAGCCTCTCGATTTGCCGGTGAAGTTGTCCTTAATAATCTTTGCGGAATCGACTTCGCCGAATTTTTCGAAAGCTTCGTGCAATTCCTGCTCGGTGGTTTTGGCAGACAGATTACCAACGTAAATGTTCATCATACCTCGTTTCTCCCTTAAGGAGGGATAGTGCAGGGCCGAATCGAAAATTCCCGTTCCAGCACGCCTCAACTCAAATCACGCCTAATAAAATAGTCATTCCCCGTAAATATGGAAAGACACCCACTCCACCAACGGCAGGAATTGGATTTTGTCGTCCGAATCGCAGCGGACATAAGACCCGTCAAACTTCCCGCCGAACTTTCTGTCAGAAAATAAGCATGCGGGTCCGCCTTTACCGGCAAAATTTTCCTGGACCCACGGAATTGAGCACGTCGAAGATGGCTTCCGGTGCGCACCCGCCCGGATCGCCCTGCTGGCATCTTCGTTGCAACGAGTAGAGAGCAAGAGGAGTCATCCCATGAAGCTCGAAAGTTATTTTGCAGTAGCCGCGTCCCAAGAAGCGCAGACACAGTTGGACATTATAGCCAACAACATCGCAAATTCCAACACCCCAGGATACAAAAAGGACACCCTCAGTTTCAGCGCCGTTATGCAGGAACTCACCCATACCGACCTGTCGCAGGGGCCAATCCAACAAACAGGCAACAACCTGGACGTTGCTCTTTCGGGAAACGGCTTTTTAAGTGTGAAAACCGACAGTGGGACCCTCTACACCCGGGCGGGAAATCTGACGCTCGACACCTCAAACCAGTTGGTTACCCAAGATGGCTGGCCGGTCCTTGGAAGCGCCGGGAGCCCCATCAAGGTCAGCGGGGCCGCGGGACTGAGCATTACCAGTACCGGTCAGGTTTTTGACGGAGACAATCCCGTGGGGCAACTCGCTCTGGTCGACTTCCCGGCAAACAGCCTGCAAAAAGTGAAGGGCGGGTACTTCCAACCTTCCAGTGGCGCCACTTCCCCCCAGCAGGCCACGACGTGCACCGTCCGACAGGGCGCGCTGGAGGGGGCCAATTTCAATCAGATCCGGGAAATGGCCAAATTGATCGAGGTAACCAGAGACTTCGAATCCTATCAGAAGACACTGAAAAGCGGCTCCAACATCGACTCGGAACTGATATCCAAAACGAGCGGGTAGGAGCAGGTGAATAAGAGCCGGTGAATGGGTGAATCGGTGAATAGGTGAATGGGGAAAAACTAAAAGAGCGGGTGGGTAGATGGTGCGGGGAAACGGGGAAATTGGCGTCAACTGAGCGATTCACCGATTCACCCATTCACCGACTCACCGGTTTTAAAAGGAGGATAATTGTATGAGATGTCTATGGACCGCCGCCACCGGGATGGAGGCACAGCAGACCAACATGGACATAATCGCCAACAACCTCGCCAATGCGAACACGACGGGCTACAAGGAGAGCCGCGGAAATTTCGCGGACCTTATGTATCAGACAATAGTGCCCCCCGGGGCGAACAACGCCAACAACGGTCAAGTGCCGACAGGCATTCAGATCGGGACGGGGGTCAAGACCGGTTCGGTCGAAAAACTATTCACCCAGGGCAACTTTACCCAAACCGGCAACAATCTGGACATGGCGATACAGGGCCGTGGTTTTTTCAAGGTTCTGCGCGGCACCCAGGAATCCTACACCCGCGATGGCAGCTTCAAGGTCGATCAGAGCGGAAACATAGTGGATGGAAACGGCTATCAAGTGCAGCCTCAAATCTCGGTGCCCAAAACGGCCGTAAACGTCAGTATCGATCCTTCAGGCGTTCTTACCGCCACCGACGCCTCGGGAAACGTGGTGCAGACCTCCAATCTGCAGCTCTATCTTTTTCCGAACCCCGCGGGACTCCAGGACGTAGGCAGCAACTATTACATCACGACGCCCGCCTCGGGTAACGTAAGTACGGCTCAGCCGGGAGGGCCCGAAGGGGCCGGCACCATTCTCCAGGGTTACCTCGAGGCGTCCAACACCAACGTGGTCAATGAAATGGTAAGTATGATCCTTAGCCAGCGAAGCTATGAAGCCAATTCCAAGGTCATCAAGTCGGCTGATGAGATGATGCAGATGGCAAACAATGTCGTGGCGTGATGAAAGTGGCCGGCAAGAACAGGTACGGAGGAATGGCATGCGTTCGGTTATTGTCGCGCTGCTCACAGGTTTTTTTTCTCTGGTTTCACTTTTGCCCGCAACGCTGCGTGCTAACGACGCCGTGAGGGTCGCGGGGGAAAGCCCGCCTCTTCAGGAAATCCGTATCCTGGGCAACGTCATGGTCCGGGATAAAAGCGTGTCGCTTTTGCAAATCTGCGATGCGGCAAGGCTGCCCGAAAAATGGAAACCGATCCTGGGGGCCCAGGACATCGGGGATGCTCCGCCGGTGGGGTCTGAAAAGTTCGTGGACCCCGCCCAGCTTCGGGCCTTCCTGGTGACGCTGCTCACCTCCCATGGGATAAATCCCGATGGCGTGAAGTTCGTTATCCCTCCAAAGATCGTGGTGATGCGGGAATCGACCCGTTTGGGGCAGGAGTGGCTCGAAAAGGTGTTCAAAAAATACATCATGGAAAATACTCCGTGGAACCCAAACGACATAAGCATTGAAAATGTGCGCTTCTCGGGTATCCCGGTCATTCCGACGGGCACTCTTACCTACACGGTAAGGCCCGTCACTTCGTCGCAGCGTTTTACGGGCAATGTGAGCATAAGCGTCGATCTCTACGTTGACGGAGAGATGGTGCGCACCCTGGATGTGCTGGGACAGGTCCAGGTTTTCGAAAACGTCTATTTCGCCGCCCGCCCGTTGAAAAGAGACGACATGATAACGACGACGGACCTGGAAGTGCGCAGAATGAAGGTTACCGACGCCCTGGACCGTTACGCCACCCGGCCCGACCAGGTTCAAAACCGGCGGGTGATCTACGAAGTGGGAGTGCATCAACCATTGCAGCTTGCCGATCTCGACAAGCCGCTGGTGATCAAGCGGGGAGACCCGGTGAGAATAGTCTACGAGGTCCCGGGGCTTTTGGTGAGCGCAAAAGGGCGCGCCAACGGCGATGCGGGCATCGGAGACACGCTTGCTGTTACCAATACCTCCTCGACAAAGACCATTTATTGCAAAGTGGTGGATAGTGAGACCGTGAGGGCGGTTCCCTAGCGAGGCGGCAGCGGTCGGGATGGGGGCGAAGATGCCTGAGAATGGAAGAAGAATGAGAATGGATATTTTTACGAGTCTTGGCGCGAGGGACTATACTGCGTTGCGCTACGCCGCTCGCTTCGGGGCCGCCGCGATGATCCTCCTGCTTGTTTGCGGCTGCGCGTCGATGCAGGCCGAAAAGGCGCCCAAGTCTCCCCTTGCGCCTCCAACACTCATGTCCAGCCCGCAGCCTCTGCCGCCGGCAGGCTCTCCCCCGGCTTCCCTTGCTCCCACCGGTTCTCTTTGGAATTCGGGCGACAACTCGCTTTTTTCAGACATCAAAGCCCACAGGGTAGGGGACCTGGTGACCATAACCGTGAGCGAAAACTCCTCGGGGACAAACGCGGCTACCACAACGGCAAACAAGGCCTCGACATCCCAGGGCAGCATCGGCTTTGCAGGGGTTGGCGTGGGGGCCGCCGGGATCGCCAGCCCCAAGGGCTCGTTTTCTTTTGGTCCTTACAACACTTCATTTAATAAGACCTTCAAGGGGGACGGTTCGACCAGTCGCACCGATACGGTTTCGGCCTACATGACCGCAACGGTCGTGGCTGTTTTGCCCAACGCCAACCTTGTCATTCGAGGCTCACGGTGGACGAAGGTAAACGACGAACTTCAGCAGATCGTGCTCGAAGGGGTGGTCCGCCCGGTAGATATTACAAACAACAATACCGTTCTTTCACAGGACGTGGCTGAGGCCAAGATTTTCATGCTCGGAAAAGGTCCGGTCTCTCAGCATCAGAAACCAGGATGGCTTGAGCAGGTCTGGGACGTCATTTCACCTTTCTGAGCGTAGCGAGGGCGTATGACAAACAAGGGACGAGTGGCGGCAGTCATAACGAGCACGGTGTTGGTGCTTCTGCTTTCAGCCGGCGCGGCCAGGTCGGCCAGGATAAAGGACATCGCCTACTTTCTGGGCGACCGGTCCAACGATCTTATAGGCTACGGCCTGGTCGTGGGCCTGAAAAATACCGGTGACGACACCAGCACGCCGTTCACCATCTACACCCTGCAGAACCTGTTGAACAACATGGGCATCCAGATGGATCCGACCAAGACGACTCTGAAAAATGTGGCGGCCGTCATGGTGACCGGCAGGCTGCCGGCTTTTTCCAGGGTCGGCTCGAGGATAGACGTACAGGCTTCCTCCATAGGAGACGCCACCAGCCTGGGAGGGGGAACCCTTCTCATGACGCAGCTAAAAGGTTCGGACGGAAAGGTTTACGCCGTCGCCCAGGGTCCGCTCTCCATCGGTGGCTTTGCGGCCTCCGGCCAGAGCGGGAGCAGCGTGCAGCAAAACCATCCCACTGTCGGGTTGATAACCAGCGGAGGGACAATCGAAAAGGAAGTTTCGGTCAGGTACAATGGTTTGCATACGCTGGACCTGGTGCTCAGGACTCCCGATTTCACAACCGCCCAAAAAATGGCTCAGGCCATTTCCAGGGCCATTCCCCAAGCGGCGGCGCGGCCGGTGGACGCCGGGACGATCAGACTCGAAGTGCCGCCCTCGGATCAAAATGATACGGTAAACCTCATCTCCAAGGTGGAGAACCTGGAGGTGACCCCGGACGTTATTGCCAAAGTGGTAATCGACGAAAGGACCGGCACGATCGTTATGGGACAAAACGTCAGGATAGCGCCCTGCGCCGTGGCTCATGGAAGCCTTACTGTCCAGATTACGGAAAAACCCACCGTTTCCCAGCCCCTTCCGTTCAGCAACGGCAAGACTACAGTCGTGCCGCGCACGGGCATCAAAGTGCAGCAGCAGAAGGCTCACCTGGCGGTTATCGGCGGGGGCGTGACAATAGGGCAGGTGGTGTCGGGTCTGAACGCCATAGGGGCAACGCCTCTCGACCTTATCAATATCCTGGAGGCAATCAAGGCCTCGGGAGCGATGAGCGCGGAATTGCAGATAATCTAGTGAACCGGCTCGCCGCGCCGGAGGCGGCGGTAAAGGGGGTTTTCATGGAATCCAGGGTTAGCGCGGCCTCAGGGGCCGATACTTCCGGGAAAGCCGATCTGAAGGAAAAACGGGTGCGGGACAGTTGCCAGGATTTCTCCGGGATAATGATTTCCTACATGATGAAAACCATGCGCGAGGGATACTCGGGTGGCGATGAGCCCAGTTTGGCGAGCGGTGTTTACCAGGACATGCTCTACGAGCAGGTGTCCAAAGTGATCGCACACTCCGGCACCCTGGGGCTCGGGGATTCGCTCTATTCTCAGTTGGGCCGTATGGAGAAAAAAGATGGGGCCGGCAAACAGCCCGGCGCCGCGGTTGAAGCGCAAAAAACCGTCTCGTCGCAGATCTCTTTAAATAAGTCGAAGAAATCCGCCGAATAGTAAGTTCGGAGGGTTCTGCGCTGAGCTTGTTTTTTTTTAAAATAAGGAGTCGAGCGTTATGGAACCGGCCGCTCTGCCATTTCAAAACCTAATCCAGCCCGGGGCGCCCCCTTGTGAGAACGGGCGCCCGGATTCGGACTTCCTGGCCACCGCCCGGGAACTTCTCGAGGCTCTGAGGGCGGAGGAGATAATCCTGAAAAAATTTTCAGCCCCCGAACTGCTGGCGCTCCTTCCCAAAAAAGAGTACCTGGTAAACGAATTGGGGTGGCAATTGAGATCGGCCAAAGAGGCCGGCCCGGGCTCTTTAACGGTTTCGGACTCCTTCAAAACGCTTCTTGCTGAAATCAGCAGGCTCAACGCGGCCAATGAAGTTTTCATAAAAAGGTCTCTATCCTACTGGCGGGATCTTCAATCCATCCTATTGCCCGCGGGATACAGTCGGGCCGGCAGGGAGGGGGCCTCCTCCCTGCGGCCTCCAAGCGGAATTACCTTCCAACGGGAGGTTTGAAAGATGGCTAGCCTGGCCCTGGTGCTAAATACCGCCGAACAGACCCTGATGAACACTCAGACTGAACTGGCGACGGCTTCCAATAATATCTCAAACGCCAATACGACCGGGTATGCGCGGCAGACCGCGGTGCAGGTGGAAAACCCTGCGATCTCCACTCTACACGGCTGGATGGGCGCCGGAGCATCCATCAAAACCATCACCCAGACGCGGGACAATTATCTCGAACAGCAGTTGATGAACGCCACCGGCAGTGATTCGCAGTACACGAGCCTTGCCTCTCAACTGACCTCCATTCAGGCGACCGCATCGGATTCGGGCAGCAACGGGATTTCGCAGGCCCTGGGGAATTTTTTCGATTCCTGGAGCACACTGGCTCAAAACCCCACGGGGACCTCCCAGCAGACAGGCGTCGACTCCGCGGCCCAAAACCTGGCAAGCTCCATAAGTTCCACCTACTCCCAGCTTAGCCAGATCAACAGTCAGTTTTCCGGCCAGATCAGCGATACGGTCGACCAGGCCAACACGCTCATAAACCAGATATCCCAGCTCAATACCGATATCCTCAAATCGAGCGCCGTAGCCCAGCCAAACGATCTGATAGACCAAAGATACGCGGCGATGGACAGTCTGGCAAAGCTCATTCCCGTCTCCTTTTCCACCAATTCCAACGGGAGCGTGAATGTCGACACTGTTCAAAACAACAGCACGGTGAACCTGATTAACGGTGCGGATCCTCCCACGCTTATCACCGACAGCTCGGGGTTCAGCGGCGGTCAGCTCGGAGGACTTTTGACGGCCCAAAGCGATCTGGCCGGCTATATGAACCAGTTCGATTACTTTGCCGGAACTCTCATAACCGAGGTCAACAAAGTCACCACGGCTTCCTCGCTACCCGATGTTTTCAGCGGGACCGACGCATCCACGATCGCGGCCAATTCCGGTTTTTTGAGCGGCCAGAGTTCCGATACAGTGTCTAGCGTCGCGCAGTCCATGTCCGCGCTCCAGGACCAGACGGTCCAGTTCACCACCGATCCCGGCCAGCCCTCCTCCACACTGCAGCAATACCTTGGCTCCATTCAGCAGACGATAGGCGCCGATACCCAGAATGCGAACAACAACCAGACATACTACGATTCGCTCAAATCGGAATTGCAGAGCCAGCAGCAGTCGCTTTCCGGGGTTTCCATAGACGAGGAACTGGTTAACATCATGAAGTACCAGCAGATCTACCAGGCTGCGGCCAAAGTCGTCCAGACGACCTCGACCCTGATGAACACTGTTATCAATATGGTCCAGTAGTCGGAGAAAACCATGCGAATCACCCTGGGTATGAGCACCGATGAGACCCTGCTGAACCTGAACGACCAGCAGGACCAGATCAACACGCTTTCGCAGCAGATTTCCTCCGGAAAACAGCTGAATGCGGCCTCCGACAACCCCTACTCCTGGTCCCAGGCCATGAATACCACTCAGACCTTGCGCGAATACAACTCGTTCCTAAGCAACGTCAATTTCGCCACCGGGTGGGGCAATGCCACGGAGTCGGCTCTCAGCCAGTTTTCCACCCTGCTCACCCAGGCGAAGTCTGTGGCCGAGTCGGCCACCAGCGCGGTGGGACAGAGCCAAAGCGCGACGTTTGCCTCCGAGGCGGGCGGGATTCTGCAGCAGGCGATGGTACTTGCCAATGCGCAATATAACGGCCAGTATATCTTTTCAGGCACGGCGACCGATACGCAGCCGTTCTCCATGGACTCCACCACCGGCGACGTCACCTACAACGGAAACTCGTCTGCAATAGGCGTCAAAACAAGCGTGAGCGGCGTTTCGGGCGGGGGAACGACCGCCGTGAACCTGGCCGGCGACGCCGTTTTCGGCGGCAGCACCACAACCGCCGGCGGCAGCAATATGCTCAAGGACATCTATGACCTCCAGCAGGCCTTGAGCAGCGGGGATTCCGCGCAGATCGGCAACTCTTTTACGACACTGGGTAACGATTTCAACCAGGTCAACAATCAACTGACCACGATCGGGACCACGATGTCCGGCCTCACCAACCAGCAAACGGCCCTCAACACCATGTTGACCAACGAGAAAGGGGTCCTGTCCAACTACCAGGATACAGATGTCGCTGCGGCCACCGTCAAACTCTCGACGGCCCAGACCGCTTTCCAGGCGGCCCTCCAGGTGACCACCCTGCTCGATAAGCTAAACCTTGCCTCTATAATCTCGTAAATCGGCTTGGGGCTGTCGGTCTTAGGCGAGGCGACGGAGCATGGCGGCTGGAGACTGATATGGTCCGCTCCGCCTTAGCGATGTTCCACATAAGTCGGAGCCGGGCGGTTATATTTTGATTCTTCGCAAAGTGGCGCTGGAGCCAGGTCTGAAGAGGATCTTTCAGGATGGACTGAAAGAATGATTGGAGGGCAGGCAAGCAAATCATTGTGAAATTAGCCGAGTCGATATATATTAGTCGTCTTTGGAAGCGCCAAGCTCACTGGTGGGGCTCCCGGACTTCAAATCCGGTGTGGGGGCGTGAAGGCGTTCCCAGGTGGGTTCGATTCCCATGCGCTTCCGCCAACTTCAAAAAAACTTTTCAAAATCGTCCAGCATCCTTTCCTGTCCCCGAATGTGGGATGAAGCCCTTTTTGTCCTAATCGCAGGTCGCTCTGTTTGCTCTCAAGCGCTTTATCCGCATAATACGAAACTTGGCCGGAGTGTTCCACCGGTCTCTCTTTTGCCGTCAGCGGTTTCACATGTTATGCTCGCCGCGATTAGCGGTTCGAAGAATTGGGCTCGGCGAAGCCGAAGGAAAATCTATTGGCGGGCGCAAGGCAACAATGGTTGATCTTTGTGGCTTACCGGCGTTGAAAAGCCGCTTTAGGCCGCCTCGGACGGGTCTTGATCGGACCCATTCTCGGCGGCTTTGGGCGGCCCCGATTCACGATTCAAAAATATAAGGATTCACACTGCGTTGATGGTCATTAATCGGCCGGAGCGCAGCACGCTACGGGATGAGACTCGTTGCAGGCCGTCGAGGTATCCAGCTGGAAGCCTGTTGCGGTAGTGAAGGCCGCGCTGGTGCCGTTGTTTGTCGCAGAATTTGAGGTCCACGGGTTGCCTCCGTTCTGGCAAGCCAAGGCCGCATTGGTCGCGGGTACAAAAGAGGATGAACCGCCCTCTTGACACATAATCGCGGACCCATTGTACACACAGCCGTGAAGAGCCGGCTGGATCCATACCACCACTTTATTATTGGCGGCAGTAGGCGCGGATGAGAAAAACTCGTCCGCACTGCACATATGCGTCTCCTTGTTAAACTGCGAGCGGCACAGGTTGTTCATACCAGCCAGACCGCCCTTGATTAACCCGGTGGTCTTGGTAGAGGTGGCCCCCACGAAGTAGTAGTAGGAGGCCTGTTGGCCAAATGCGTTCATTCCGCAATAGGAAAACATGCAAACAGTTGTCGCGAGCAGTGCTAGTAGTTTCCTCATTTTCGATGACCTCTTTTAACGGTTGACAGAACTCGGTTTGCCTTCATTTTATAAAATTGGGGTAATTGAAATTTTGAATACACACTCAGCTGCATGGAAGCCGAAATAATGGGCGTGACACAAAATATATCATTATTTCAGCGGGGTATGTGTATTTGTGAAAAGCCTTCTCTCCCACTTGGACTGGCATTTTGGGCAGTGCGCTATTTTGTCCCTGTTAAAGAGAGTGCAAGACGCCCAAAACCGCAACCATCATAAAGCTGTGGCCATATTTAGCACATTAATGGCCCGTGATTCAAGTGAAGATTTGTTAAGTGTCCGGTCCTCCCGAATGGTGGCGATCCCTTTACGAAAGCCTTACAATCCGGCCGGACACGCGGGCTTGCCCCATGCCGCCATGTGTCCTGCCGCCTCACCCTCTTTTCACCACGCGGAAGCCTCATGCAAATCAAGCCGTCGTTTGGAGTCCCCAGATCACAGCTATTCGGGACGTCCAAACTGGGCTTGATTTCCTCCAGAGCCATAGCATCGATTGCATGCCGCCTGCAGACGTTCATAAACGTTGGGATTCGATGGCAAGCGGAACCAAGGGGCGATTCCGACGTCGGGAGTCCCATTATTGAAATTTTTTGTTGGATATGGCGATGAAGCAAGCTTGCGGCAAGCAAATGCTCTTAGTGATAAAGAATTAAATCCGGGTTGGAGCTGTAACGGCAAGCAGTCGTGTTTTTGAGGAACTCGCGATAAGTGCCGAAGGCCGGACTCGAACCGGCACGGGTCTCCCCACCACCCCCTCAAGATGGCGTGTCTACCAAGTTCCACCACTTCGGCAATGTTTGGGCATTATAGAGAAGGCTCCTCGTTTTGGCAACCCTCTTTTGGACCCCTTCCAGTTTTTTGACCGAACAAGGGGCACGCGGGAAGACTGTGTCGGCGTGGAGCGGGGAAAAACCGCTCCACGCACCCTTGCTCCTCTCGTTTCCCGATACCCCGGGGTCAACTGAGCGGCGTCGTTCTGGTTGTTGATATTCTGTCTTTTTAGTTCTATATTTTAATAAATATGTCAAAACAGCGGTGAACAGGAGAGAGATCGAGATCTTGATGTCAAATTTAGATTACTACCAGATACTGAGCATTTCACCCGAGGCCTCCCCCGAAGAGATAAAGAAAGCCTATCGAAAGCTTGCCCTGGAGACTCATCCCGACAGAAATCCAGGCGATGCCGGGGCGGAAGAACGCTTCAAGAAAATAAATGAAGCCTACGGCGTGCTTTCCGATAGTGACAAACGGTCCCAGTACGACCAGTACCGTCGGGTGGGATATCAGCCCGGAGTTGGCGCAGGACGGGGATTTGGATATTCACAGGAAGACATATTAAGGGATTTGTTCAGGAGCGGGCGCCCTCAGGATATTTTCCAGGAAATGGAAAGAGAGTTTGCACGAGCCGGTATCAGGTTTGACCCTGCCTTTATCAATAATTTGTTTTTTGGCGGAAAGAACATTTCTTTCCAGGGCTTCATCTTCGGACCGGGCAAGGTGCGCGTGGTCCGTTACCGCAGACCGCCAGGTCGGCAGCAGAATGTTTATGGGCCTGCCGGCAACCCGGAGGTGGATGCTTTAAAGCCCGGGAAATTGCTTTCTTCCGGCTTTTCCCTTCTTGGAAAAGTGGGAAAGGCGGCTGGAGGTTATTTCTTGAAGAAGATTTTCGGCCTTGACAATGGGCAACAGCAGGTAGCGGGGCGGGGCGGGAAATCTTTCGGCCGGGATATGACTTACAAGCTTAGCATCACGCCTGCCCAGGCGCTTCTAGGCGACACGGTGCAAATCAGTTTGCCCCAATATGGCGGCGGGAGGCTGATTTCCGTGCGCATTCCGCCGGGGGTAAAGTCCGGAACCAGGCTGAGGCTCAAAGACATTGGAACCATGTTTCCAGACCAGCATCCTCGCGGCTCCAACCTGTACATTGTTTTGAAAGTGGCCTGAGTGGCCGGGTCGATTTTTGAAAAACCCAACAACTATTTCCGGGAGCCGATCTTCCCAAAAGGGGTAGGGATGAAGACGTTGAAAATCAAAGGAATGTCCTGTCAACACTGTGTAAAGAGTGTGAAAAAGACCCTGGAGGAAATTGACGGAATAGCCAATGTGGCCGTGGACCTAGCCAAAGGTGAGGCCACTTTCGAGGAGACCCGTCCGGTCGATAACGAGCTTCTCAGGGAGAAGATCAAGAAAGCCGGTTATGAGCTTGGCTAAGCGTACTGTTCTGGTTGAAGGTCTGAGTTGTGCGGCATGCGTCAGAAGAGTTGAAGAAGGGTTGAAATCGCTTCCGGGAGTTGCTGCGGCTTCGGTCAATTTCGCCACCGCCAAGGCATTGGTCGAATTTGACGAGACGGTTTTGGATCAGGAAGCGATTCGAGAAAGGGTTGAAGAACTTGGATATGGGGCGCAACTGGAAGCCGGTCCACAAACAGGCCGCAGGAAAACGGCCGTTTTGATTGGCGGCATGAGCTGTGCCGCTTGTGTCAGGCGAGTGGAAAATGTGCTCAAAGCAGTTCCCGGCGTCGAGGACGCCGCGGTAAATCTGGCCACATCGAGGGTGACGGTCGACTACTCACCGCGGCTTGCGGACTGGTCTGCCATAAGGGCGGCGATCGAAGATGCGGGGTATGAATATCTTGGCGTCTATCAGGAGGATGCCGAGGACCCGACTGAGGCCGCACGAATAAAAGACATCGCCGAAATGAAGCTCAAGGTGGCCGCGGGCGTCGTGCTGAGCCTCCTGGTAATGGCCGGCACCATGCAGCATCTTTTCCCGTTTTTAAACGACGTCCCCCGTCCACTGATGCTTTACGTTCTGCTGGTTCTGACCAGCCCTGTGGTCTTTTGGGTTGGCGGCCGTTTCATGACAGGGGCCCTTAAAGCTGCGCGTCAAAAGACGGCCGATATGAATACCCTGGTTGCCATGGGTGCTCTTTCCTCGTATCTCTACTCAGCCCTGGCCACCTTTTTCCCCAGTCTGTTCGCGGCGCCGGGCGGCAAGCCGTTCGTCTATTTCGACGGGGCCGCCATGATCGTTACCCTTGTCCTTGTGGGGAGGCTTCTGGAACTCAAGGCCAGGGGCAGGACCTCCGAGGCGATTAAAAAGCTGGTCAAACTCGCCCCCAAGACGGCGCGAGTGATTCGTGAGGGTCAGGAGATGGACATTCCCGTCGAGGAGGTCCTGGGCGGGGATTCCGTGGTGATCAGGCCGGGCGACCGGATACCTACCGATGGAACGGTGGTCTCCGGGGAATCCTCGGTAAACGAATCCATGCTGACAGGCGAGAGCCTGCCCGTTTCCAAAAAGTTGGAAAACGATGTTTTTGCCGGGACCATCAATCTCAGCGGGAGCTTTATTTTCAGGGCCACCAGAGTGGGGGCCGAAACCGCACTGGCGCGCATAATAAGCCTTGTGGAGGAGGCCCAGGGGTCTAAAGCCCCGATCCAGCGTCTGGCGGACAAAGTCGCTTCCATTTTTGTTCCTGTCGTTGTTTCGATCGCCGCACTCACTTTCATCATCTGGTATTTTGTGGCGCCGGGCCACGACCTCAGCCGGGCGATCCTCAATTTTGTGTCCGTTCTGATAATCTCGTGTCCCTGTGCCATGGGACTGGCCACACCTACCGCGGTCATGGTCGGAACGGGTCTTGGTGCTGAAAACGGGATACTCATCAAGGGAGGTGAAAGCCTGGAGCGTGCACATCACCTCGATACCGTGGTCTTCGACAAGACCGGCACCATAACCAGGGGCGAGCCTGAAGTTACGGACGTCGTAGCGGCCGGGCTGTTTTCGGAGAGCGATGTTTTGGGTACGGCCGCCCTGGTCGAGGCCTTGTCGCAACATCCGCTGGCAAGGGCGATAGTCCGGGCGGCAGCCAATGGCCGGACAGGTCCGGACCCCGGTCAGGCCGCGGCGCTCGAGTTTGAATCCGTTGCCGGCCTGGGTTCTCGCGCCAGGGTAGGTGAGAGCCGGCTCGTTGTCGGCAGCAGGAAATTTGTGGAGGCGGAGGGTGTAGACACGCGCGGCCTGGAGCAAAACGCCTGTTTGTTCGAGGAGTCCGGGAAAACGTGCGTGTTTGTGGCTAGGGATGGAAGGGTCGCCGGGATCATCGCCCTGGCCGATGCCATCAGGCCTTCCGCGGCCGAGGCGGTATCTCTTCTCAAAAAGATGGGCCTCGAGGTGATAATGCTTACCGGCGACAGGCTTCAGGCGGCCAAAGCAATCGCTCGTCAGGCGGGAATCGAAAAGGTGCTCTCCGAGGTCCTTCCGGGCGATAAAGCAGTCGAAATTCGCCGGCTCCAGTCGGAGGGCAGAATCACCGCCATGGTGGGCGACGGCATAAATGACGCTCCCGCTCTGGCGGCGGCGGACATTGGAATTGCCATGGGCGCCGGTACCGACATCGCCATGGAGGCGAGCGACATCACTTTGATGAGAGACGAGCTCTTGCTGGTTGTCTCGGCCGTGAAGCTTTCCTCGCTCACCATGCGGATCATAAAGCAAAACCTTTTCTGGGCGTTTTTTTACAATTCCGTGGGCATACCCATAGCGGCGGGAGCGTTGTATCCATTTTTCGGCATTTTGCTCAACCCGATGTTTGCCGCTGCCGCAATGGCTTTGAGTTCAGTTTCAGTCGTATCGAACGCGTTGCGCCTGAGAAGGGTGTGGCGGAAACATTCCCGGGGGTGAAGCCCGTGCTTCCGCATTGTTTTGGGCGCGGTAAATTTGTTCTCACGCTAAAAACAGGAAAATCCACCACGGAGACACAGAGGCACAGAGAGTTCTTTTTTCTGACCGGCCGGGAGACGACGGCCGGTCAAAAGGGCAGGCCGTCGGCGGATAGGCGGCAGGCACACCGAACCATGGCCGCAGGGGCCATCGGATCGGAATGAGTCTTAACCTGGCGCGCGCACAATAAATTTCCGTTGGAACAGAATGCCCCTGTTGTTTTGGGCGTTTTGGGACCCCCTTATTGCATTTTTCCCGGTGGCTTTTATAATATGCCCCTGCTTTGGCTTCAATGACACAACTTACAATTGCAAAAGGAGGAGAAATGGATCGATACGTATGTTCGGTCTGCGGCTACGTGTACGACCCGGCTGTGGGGGATCCCGACAATGGAGCGGCGGCGGGGACCAAGTTCGAGGACCTGCCTGGTGACTGGGTTTGTCCGGTTTGTGGGGCGCCCAAGGAAGACTTTGAAAAAGAGAAATAATCTGAAATTTCCACTGTAACTGGCCTGGAGATCAAAGCGTCGGGGGAGGGGCGCTCGGCGCGCCTTCCCTTATGTCCCCGGTGGGCTGAAGCATGCTCCTCTCAACTCGTCTCGTTATTTAGCGCGGCTATGACCGTCGGCTCCCCTTTTACCGCCGGGATTGCGGCGCCTTTTCAATTGACCATGTCACTACCGCATGCTAAGTTGCACCCGGCGTGAGGTCTCGTGTTCCGAGATCAGCGCCTTTTCACATGTAATACTCTTAAATCTCTGCATTGAGGTTTCCCCCGCACTTAGATCGCGGTGCTGAACCGGTCTCCGTTTATTCATGGGTGTGTGGAATCATGCTTTCAAAAGTTTTTCGAGAATACGATATTCGTGGAATTGCTGGTACTGAAATTACCGACTCTGATGTAATGACCCTGGGCAGGGCGTTTGGAACCTATATGGCGCGGGAAGGCAAAAGTCGGATCGTGGTTGGCAGGGACTGCCGGCTCACTTCCGACCGGTTCCGCGACCTGCTGGTCAAAGGGTTGCTGCGCTCGGGGATGGACGTTGTGGATATAGGGGTCTGTCCTACGCCCCTGTTGTACTTCGCCATACGTCATCTTGACCGCGAAGGCGGCATGATGATTACCGCCAGCCATAATCCTTCCGAGTATAACGGTTTCAAGGTTTGTAACGGCTTTGACACCATTGCGGGGGCTGAAATCCAGAAACTGGCCGAAATCATGCGTTCGGAAGAATTTGCGGAAGCGGACGGAAGGCTGGATTGTTGCGATATAATAGGGCCTTACATTGACTTTGTGACCGGAAACGTCAGGATCGCTCGACAGCTGAGAGTCGGGGTCGATGCGGGCAACGGGACCGGCGGCCCTGTGGCTACCGCCATTCTGGAGAGGCTGGGTTGTGAAGTCCACCCGATTTACTGTGACATGGACGGTACTTTTCCCAATCATGAACCTGACCCTACGGTGATGGAAAACCTCGATGACCTGCGCCGGCTCGTTTTGCGGGAGAATCTGGACGTGGGCATTGCTTACGACGGAGACAGCGACCGGTTGGGGGTGCTCGATCATCGGGGCGAAGTTGTCTTTGGAGACAAACTCATGATCATTTTTGCCCGGGAGATTTTGTCCCGGCGTCCCGGATCGGTTTTCATCTCCGAAGTCAAATGTTCCAAAACCCTCTACGATGATATCGAACGGCGCGGCGGAAAGGCCATCATGTGGAAAACCGGCCATTCGCTCATAAAGCAAAAAATGAAAGAAGTCGGCGCCCAACTGGCTGGCGAGATGAGCGGCCATATGTTTTTCAAAGATGGCTATTTCGGATTCGATGACGGCATATTTGCCTCGTGCAGGCTGCTCGAAATTCTTGCGAGCAGTGGCAAACGGATCCCCGAGCTTCTCAGCGGGGTCCCGGCCATGCATTCTACACCGGAGATAAGGGTCGAGTGCCCCGATGAAATCAAGTTTGCGGTCGTCGAGAGCGCAAAGAGGGAATTCAAAGAGAAAAACCTGGAAGTGATCGATATTGACGGCGCCAGGATCAATTTTCCGGACGGCTGGGGTCTGGTGCGGGCCTCCAACACACAGCCCGTTCTGGTCTTGCGGTTCGAAGCCGAGACATCCGACAGGCTAAAAGAAATCGGCGAGCTGATCGAAGTGACGATTGGGCGGATAAAAGGGCAATTTTGCAAGTAGGGATCGAAAACCAAGGACGGTTTTCTTCCCGCTCCCGGCTTCCTGCCTTACCGGGGATGGGCGCCGATATTTTCTCGGGATGGAACCAATGACGGACGACGATCGCAAGAAGCTCCAAGATGAACTCTTTACCTCCAGGAAACTCGAGGCCATAGGGGTGCTGGCCGGTGGCATCGCTCATGATTTCAACAATCTGTTGTTTGTCATTATGGGCAACATCAATATGGCGCAACTCAAAATCGGGCGGGAACACCAGGCGCAACGGCACCTGGTGGAAGCTGAAAAGGCATGTCTTCGCGCCAAGGACCTGACCCAGAAGTTCATCACATTTTCTTCGGGCGGCGGGTTGGCCAAATGCCGCATCTCGCTGGGGACACTGGTCGCGAGTATTGCCGACCTTGTCTTGAGAGGCTCTACCACAACTTGGGAGATCAAGGGGGCCGAGGACCTGTGGGATGTGGAAGTGGATGAGAACCAGATGCGCCAGGTTTTTACCAGCCTGATCGAGAACGCCGGAGAGGCGATGTCCACGGGGGGGCTTATTTCGATCAGGACGGAAAATGTGGTCATCGACGGTTCGGAGCCGGGGGGGATCGACCCTGGCGAAGGCCGCTATGTGAAAGTGTTTATTGCGGATGAGGGCATCGGAATTGCCCCGGAAAATATGTCCAGCATATTCGACCCCTACTTTTCCACCAAGTATCGCGGATGCCAGAAAGGAATGGGATTCGGGCTGGCCATTGCGCATTCGGTGGTAAAGAAGCACAACGGAAGCATTAAAGTGGAGTCGCTTCCCGGCCGGGGCACGACCGTTTCCGTCCTGATTCCGGCCGCTGACCTCAGGCGTCAGGTGATCCCTGCCGCTCGTCCGGATTTTACTTCTCCCAGGAAACGCATACTTGTCATGGAAGATGAAGAAATGCCGCGCGAGTTAATAGAGGCCATGCTCCAGCTCCTGGGCTACGAAGTCGATACGGCTCTGGACGGCCAGCGGGCCGTGGAACTTTATTCCCAGTCACTTTCTTCCGGCCGTAACTATGACGCTGTGATTCTCGACCTGGCGGTAAAGGTCGGAATGGGCGGAAGACAAGCCATGGGGAAGATCAAGCTCCTCAATCCACAAGTCAGGGCGATAGTGTCCAGCGGCTACTCGACGGCCACCATTATGAGTGATATTGCCGATTGCGGTTTTTGCGACGTTTTGAAAAAACCTTATGATTTGGAAGCTCTCCAGCTTACCTTGGACCGGATCTTGAGCTGAGCAATTCGCTTGCCCGCTTATCGATGAACCGCCGTTTCCCGTCAAAATTCACGGTTTGCTCGCGTCGAATAGGTTCCACCGCGGAGACGCAGAGAGCGCGGAGAAGAGCGCGGCAAAGGCAGTAGGTTTTTCTCGGCGTGCTCTGCGGCTCTGCGGTGGATTTTTGTTGGGTGGAGCAAAAGCGTAACCCATGGAGGTGGGCAGTGGCATCATTTCGTTTAGACGGCAAAATCGCCCTGGTAACCGGCGCCAGCCGGGGGATCGGTCGTGCGATTGCGCACACGCTTGCCGAACACGGCGCGGAAGTTATCCTTGTAAGCCGCAAGATGGAGAGCCTGAGCGCTGTGGCCGATGAGATCCGCGGCGCGGGGGCCAAGGCCGTTCCCATGGTGTGTCACATGGGAGATATCGGAGCGGTCAACCAGTTGTGCGAGGGGATCAAGGAAAAGTACGGCCGCCTGGATATACTGGTCAACAATGCGGCCGCCAATCCTTATTTCGGGGAGATGGAGTCCGTCGACGAGGCCGCCTGGAATAAGACCTGGGAGGTAAATGTGAAGGGTCCCTTTTTTCTCATCCAGTGCGCCGTTGCGCTCATGAAGGCGGCGGGGGGCGGCTCGATTGTGAATGTATCGTCGGTAAACGGTGTTCGCCCCGGGATGTTTCAGGGGGTCTACTCCATTACCAAGGGGGCCTTGATCACCATGACCAGGGCCTGGGCCAAGGAGCTGGGCAGACACAAAATCCGCGTCAATGCGCTGCTGCCCGGCCTTACCGATACCCGCTTCGCATCGGCGCTCTTTACCAACGAGCTGGTCCATAAAACGATTATTGATCAAATTCCCATGGGACGGCACGCAAACCCCTCCGAAATGGCCGGGGCGGTGCTCTACCTCGCCTGCGATGCCTCCTCTTATACAACCGGGGCCTGTATCACCTGTGACGGGGGCTACCTGTGCTGAGCATAACGATCTTGCGCTCCTGGCCACGGCGCCGGTAAAAATACCCGAAGCAGGAGGATTTTATGGTTGGGCGCAAACTCGCAACCGTGCTGTTTGGACTGTGCATTTTGACCGGGCCGGCCTTGGCGGCGAAAGTGGAAGGGGTGAAATTCCCCGGGAAGGTAAAGGCCGGCGGGCAGACTCTTATTTTCAACGGGGGCGGCAAGCGCACCTTCTACGGCATAGGCATCTACGTCGCAGCGCTCTATCTGAAGCAAAAAAGTGCGGATGCGGCAAAGATCGTGGGTTCTGACGAGCCGGTGGACGTACGGCTGCAGATCAACTCCATGATGGTCACTTCCGACAATATGGCGAGCGGTTTTCTGGAGGCCTTCAAAAACAACTCAACTCTAAATACCGTTGCCATCAAGCCACAGATCGACGCTT
Organism: Syntrophobacteraceae bacterium; assembly: GCA_031292195.1. GTDB lineage: Bacteria > Desulfobacterota > Syntrophobacteria > Syntrophobacterales > Syntrophobacteraceae > SbD1. The sequence goes on along the minus strand of JARLHP010000289.1, from coordinate 10,605 downwards.
TCGTGGCAACGTTCAAGGGGCTTCACAACCACGATATCTATGACTTGGCCTATATCCCGGGTAAGGGCGTCCAGGTATCCAGAAACGACCAGACCTTATCGGTGATCCAGGGCGTTAATTTCAAAAAGGCCCTCTACGGGATATGGCTGGGACAAAAGCCGGTTCAAAAAGACCTTAAAAAGCGGATGCTGGGCAAATAGGCGGAAGTCGCCGGTTTTCTCCGCTGCCCCCCCCGGCAAATGGGCCGCCGGGGGCTGGGCACCGGAGGATCAAACCGGCTTAAGAGGCCGATCAGCACCTCTTTCCAAAATGACTTCATCCACCAGTCCATAGGCCTTGGCTTCGGCTCCGGACATGAAGAAGTCTCTGTCGGTGTCCCGCTGTATCTGTTCCATCGGTCTTCCGGTATGGTTGACCAGTATCTGGTTGAGTTCGTCGCGCAGCCTGAGGATTTCCTTGGCCTGGATATCCACATCGGAGGCCTGTCCCTGAAAGCCCCCCATCGGCTGGTGCAGCATTATGCGGGTGTGGGGCAGGGCGAACCTTTTGCCCTTCTCCCCGGCGGTCAGCAGGATGGCGGCCATGCTGGCGGCCTGCCCCATACACAGGGTCTCCACTTTGGGCTTTATGTACTGCATGGTGTCGTAAATCGCCAGGCCGGCCGTAACAAGCCCCCCGGGCGAGTTGATGTAGAAATGAATGTCCTTGTCCGGGTCCTCGGATTCCAGGAAAAGCATCTGGGCGATGATCACGTTTGCAATATCGTCTGATATGGCCGTGCCCAGGAAAACAATCCGGTCCCGGAGCAGTCTGGAATAAATGTCCCATGCCCGCTCGCCGCGGCTGCTCTGTTCGATTACAATTGGAATAAGTCCCACGTGAATATCCTCCTCTATGGGTATCAGGCCTGCTCGTCTTTGGGAGCCGCCTCGGCCTGTCCCTCTTGTGCTTCAAGGGTCTGTTCAGGCGTGTCTACCAGGACGGCCTGATTTTCGATGAGCGCAAACACCTTGTCTTCGATCCTTCTTTCCTTTTCCCGCTCAATCAAGGCGCTGTCCGCAAATTCCCGCTTTACCTTCTCCAGGTCGACCCGATAGATGGAGGCGATATCCTTGAAGACCTGCTCTTCTTCGTCCGCATCGAGCGTTATGGTCTCCGCCTCGGCAATTTTTCCCAGCACGAGCCGCATCCGCACGTCCCGTTCGGCCTGGAGCCTTGCGCCCGTTTTGTATTCTTCCTTATCGAAAGCAGTGGCATCGAATTTTAGCCCCTGGCTTTCAAACTGCATCTTGAGGTTATCGATGATCCTTTCGGCTTCGGCTTCGACCACTCTTGGGGAAACCTCGAACTCGACCTTGCTCAGCAGTTTGGAAAGGATCTGATCGTGCACCATCTGGGTGTTCCTTTGCTGGGCGCGGGCGACCAGGTTTTCCCGGATTTTTTCCTTCAGGGCGTCCAGGGTGTCGAACTGGCCCGAACCGATGGACTGGGCAAACTCATCGTTTAGCTCGGGGACTTCCTTTTCCTTTAGTTCCTTTACGGTTACGTCAAAGCGCACGTTTTTGCCCGCGAACTCGGGAGGCGAACCGCTATCCGGGTAATTGCGCTCAAAGGAGAAGGTCTCTCCCGGCTTGTGTCCCACCAACTGTTCATCGAGGTCGGGGTGAAAATCCCCCTTGCCCACCTCGGTCATGAACTGCTCGGCTTTTCCTGCCTCCAGGACCTTGTCGTCCAGATAAGGAGTCAAATCGAGGGTAACCACATCTCCCTGACGTACGGGACGCTCCTCCTCGATGGAGCGAAGTTGGGCCTGGCCTTCAAGAAGTTTGTCCAGCTCGGCCTGGATTTGCTCCTCGCTCACTTCAGCCGCCGGTTTGAACAGCTTTATCTCTTTATAGGCGGGCAGCTCGAAGGGCGGGCAGACATCGACCATGGCCGTGTAGGAGAAGGCGCCGCTGTCGTCAAAATGCGAGTCGCTTACGTCCGCCTGGGTCAGAGGCTTAAGATCGGCTTCCTTAAGAGCATCCCCGAAGGTGTCCTTGATGAACTGGGAGGAAAGCTCCTGCTGTATGGTTTTGCCATAGTAGGATTTGATTATGCTCATAGGCACCTTCCCCGGACGGAAACCTTTGACCTTGGCCTGTTTGGCCAGATCCCGGTACCTTTTGTCCAACTCCCGGCTGACTCTGGACTCGGGGACCTCCACGTGGAGCTTCTTTTGACTCGGGCTGATGTCAGTTAAGGAAACATTGATTTCCACTCTTTTTCCCTTTCTTCGTATTATAAGAATTTCAGGGCCTGCAAAAGCCCGCTTTTCTGGTGCGAGAGGGGGGATTTGAACCCCCAAGGGTCGCCCCGCTGGATCCTAAGTCCAGTGCGTCTGCCAATTTCGCCACTCTCGCCGGGAAGCTGGTTGTTCGCAGATCTTTCCCTCAAACTTGCAATTATATATCCTTAATGGCTCCTTGTGAAGCACAAGCTCCGGGGGGCCACGCCTTTTTTGATGCCTATTGCTCTGGTAATGGCTCGTTTTTCGCCCCGGGTTGCTCGGCAACCAGGCGGCGCGTGCCGTCCTCTTCCTCCAACACCCTGAATCCGAAAAGGGGGGCCATGTGGGCAAAGCTTCTGCCCAGCAACAGATCGAGGTACTGGGGCGGGATGTTGAACTTATCGCTTACAAACCGCCGGAAATGATCCTCGTAGGAGAGCAGCCCCAGGACCGGCTCCACGTTTTTGCCCTCGCTGCGGACAAGTTCCTCGAAGGCTGCGGTGAGGGCGTCGAAACCGCACCGGCTTTCATGCTCCGCGATTACCTCCACCAGCAGATCGATTCCCTCGAAGATGTGGCTCCTGAGCAGAAAAGGCAACTCGGCGGTGTCCCTGGCGGGCATGGGATCCCAGCATGCCTGGGCCCGGCATTGAATTGGCCTGTCCGAATAGATGGCGCATTGGTTGGCCTCGGAGATCAGGAATACGCATTGGCGCGACCCCTCCTTTTCCGCCACTTTAATTCTTTCCTCGGAAAGAATGAAGGGCTTTCCATCAAAAGGAGACCTGGCCGGTTCGCCTTTCCTCAGGGCAATGAGATGTTGCCAGGAAATCTTGCCCTCTTTTAGTAACGGAAGGTCTTCCACATGAAGGGTGGGGCTACCCATGTGGCAGCATTCGCCGCACCGCACGCAGACGGGAAGGAGGCGCTGGCAGGCTTCTTCCGCGGCCACGAGCAACCGCTTCCAGGCGTCCAGCCTGTTATTTGGGTCCATGCTTTCCCAGTTCGAATGGACTTCCAGGAAAGTTTCGCAATGCTCGATTTGCCAGCGGATGCGCGCCGAAGGAATGAGCAGGCTTGCTTCTTCCTTCATGAGGGCTTCGACAAAGACCGACCAGTTCGCCTCGAACTGCTCGATATCCCACAGCGATGGATGGTTTATCGAAAAACCTGACGGGCCTTCTATGCGTTCTGTCATAATCTGTTCCTGCGTGGAAAAAAATTGCTGTTTTGTTCGGACGTGGTTTTGCTGAAGGGCGGGATGCGTCCCTCCCTAAGCCGTCTGCGAGAGTTGAAGCAGTTGAAAGCCGGTGTGCGGGTCTTTTTTTCGATAGCCTTGCATTCCCTGGATTTCCAGAAGAATCACTTCTCCTATCAACCACACGTCCACTCCGGCCCTTACGCAGCCAACGGTGGCGCTTCCTTCCCGGCCCGTGGCCGCATGCATGTGCAGATCGGGATTGCCCTTCTCGTCGGGAAAAAGCGTTCCCACGGCCACGACCTCCTGGATCCCGTCCAGGGCGTGAACTATGGGAATGACCTCCTCTCCCCTGTTTTTCTCGGGGCCCACCACCAGCCGGCTTGTGGCGTCCGCCCCCCCTACATAAATCACCATGGCGCTCCGGACCTTGTGCTGGCGGGCAAATTCGACCACCGAATCGGGGAGCCGGTCCCCGGATTCGAGCTTCAGTGCAAAGATGCGACCGATGTTTCCCTCGCTGTATTGCACGTGCGCACACTCCTTTGGGTATAAAAAAATCCCGGGCGATTTAGACCCGGGATCTCACACCCTTTATTCCTGGGCAGGCTTTAAAAATCGGCACACCGGGCGGGAAAGCCTTCCCCGTTTCCAATGGAAGGCAGCACCACGGAAGCAAATCATGCCGTGCGCAACATGCGCCGTTCCCGGCGCTGTATCCGCTTTATCGCTTTTTTCTTCTTGATTCGCCTTCTCTCACCCTTGGAGAGGTAGTAGTTGTGCCTCCGCAAAACCGGTTGAACGTTTTTCTGGAAATCTTTGCGAAGCTTGCGAATCTTTTTTTCTATGTTTTCTTTCGGTTCGGCCTCATTGCTTACCAATAAATTTCACCTGCCTTTCAATACGGCCCCTGGCTTGAGGCAATAAAATAACCGGCCGAAGTAAAACTGTTACTCGACCGGAAGTCAACGAATTTACACCAGAGTGCGGATCAAATCAAGGGAAATGGCCCTTGTTCACAGCGCAACAGCATGAAATACCGCTCGACCGACCGACTTTTGTGATGTCCCCGAGAGAGCGGTATGGCATGCTCCCGGACCACCGGCAATGGGGTTGAGTTAAGAAGCCCCGAGCGTTTCCCTCCTGTTTGAACACCATTTGGTTCCGATCTGCAGATTACGTTCAAGATTTGCCTGATGGGTTGCGCTCCACCCATCCTTGCTACGCCAACCCGTCGAGAGGGGCTGCCGGATGGGGGAAACGCAGTGAAACCCATCCATGTGACGCGTCTTGAACGCAACTTCGTTTGAAACCACGAAAAGTCCGTGGCTTGGGCTAGGCAAGGCCGGCCGCGGTGGCTCACCGCCTACTGCGAGGCGAGGTCGTAGTGGGAAAAATGCATGGTGAAGGTGGCCCGCCCCTGGGTCGATGAACGCAGGGCGGTGGAATAGCCAAACATCTTGGAGAGCGCTACGACGGCGCTTACCACCTGGATGGCTTTGCGAGCCGTTATGTTTTCGATCTTGCCTTTGCGCATGTTTATGTCATCGAGCACCACCCCCAGGGACTCTTCGGGGGCAAGGATCTCGACCAGCATGCAGGGTTCGAGCAAAACCGGGTCGGCCTGTTCGAAAGCGTTGCGGAAGGCCATGGAGGCGGCCACGCGGAAAGAGAGCTCACTCGATATTCCTTCCTGGAAAAGGCCGCTGAAAAGGGTCGTTTCCACGTCGACCACCGGGTAGCCCGCCACGGTCCCGCTGCCCGCGGCGTCCTGAATTCCCTGCTCGATGGCCGGGAAAAAGATTTCCGGGATGGAACCGTCTCGGACCTTGTTGGAAACCTGGTTGCCAACGCCTCTCTCCCTGGGGGCAAGACTCACCTGGACCTGGGCGAAGTGCCTCGTGCCCCCGATTTCACGGTCGAACACCCCGGTCCCCTGCGCCCGGGTCCTGATCGTTTCGCGATAGACGACCTGCGGTTTCCCGGCGTTTACGCCCACGTGGTAATCTCGCGCCAGCCTGTTTAGAACGATCTCCAGGTGCAGTTCGCCCATTCCGCTGACGATGATCTGTCCCGTATCGGGGCTTTCGGCGAACCGGAATGTGGGGTCTTCTTCGGAGAGCTTGGCCAGGCTGTCGAAAAGCTTTTCCTGGTCGGCCCTGGTTTGAGCTTCCACCGATACCGAGATTACCGGCTCATAGATATCCACGGGTTCGAGCAGCAAGGGCTTGTCGGGATCGCAGATGGAATCTCCCGTTGTGGTCGTTTTTAGCCCCAGGACGGCCACCAGGTTGCCGGCCCCCGACCTTTCGATTCTTTCCCGTTTGTTGGCGTGCATTTCGAAAATGCGGGACACTTTTTCCCGGGCGCCCTTGGACACGTTGAGGATGTCGGTCCCAACCTGCAGGACTCCCGAATAAATGCGCAGATAGGTGAGCTTTCTGCCCTGCTCCATGAAGATTTTGAAAGCAAGGGCCGAAAGAGGTTCCTTCTCATCGGATTTTCGTTGCTCGACCGCCCCGGTAGCCGGGTTTGTCCCTTCGATGGGCGGCACATCGACCGGGGAGGGCAGAAAATCGACCACCGCCTCGAGCAGCGGTTGAACCCCCTTGTTTTTCAGCGCGCTTCCGCAAAGAACCGGAACGGCTTTGAGTTCCAGGGTGAGCCGTCTGATTACCGGAATGAGATGTTCGGGGGTGATCTCCGTGCCGCCCAGATACCGTTCCATCAGTTCGTCGTCGAATTCGCCCAGCTTTGCCACCAGGTTCTCCCTGGCCTCGTTTGCCGCCGAACTCAGAGCCGGATCGATTTCCTCGATTGTGAATTCCGCCCCCAGGGTTTCGTCCAGCCATATTATCTGCTTCATGGAAACCAGGTCGAGCACGCCCCTGAAGTCCGATTCGCTGCCTATCGGCAGCTGCAAAGTCAGCGGGATGGTCTTGAACTTGTTTTCGATCTGGTTCACGGTGTTGGTGAAATCGGCCCCTATGCGATCCATCTTGTTCACAAAGGCTACCTTGGGCACATGATAGCGGTCGGCCTGGTGCCAGACGGTCTCGGACTGCGGTTCCACGCCGTCTACCCCCGAAAACACCGCTATGGCCCCGTCGAGCACCCGCAGCGATCGTTCCACTTCCATGGTGAAATCGACATGCCCGGGGGTGTCTATCAGGTGGATTTCATGGCCCCGCCACCGGCAGGTGGTAACCGCCGAGGTGATGGTGATGCCGCGTTCCTGTTCCTGCTCCATCCAGTCCATTACGGCGGTGCCGTCGTGGACCTCGCCCATCCGGTGGGATCGGCCCGTATAGAAGAGGACGCGCTCGGTCAGCGTGGTCTTCCCGGCGTCTATGTGAGCTATTATTCCGATGTTTCTAAAAAGGTTTAAACGCTTTGGGTCGGCCATGAAATTCACTTCCGCGCTGTTTTGATGTTGGTTTCGCAATAAAATCTCAGATACGCAACAATCCTCAGACAAAGAGTGTATATTTAGAAAATCGGGCCTGATAAGTCAAGGCCGCCCGATGGGCAAACCGGGGCAATCGCAAGAAACCGCGATCAAACCCGGGAGGCGCGCAATCTCTTCTGTGCCGTGAAAAGCCGAAGGACAAAGGGGAGGGGCGCCGAGCGCCAGGGTACATGTTCGGTGTGAACCCCGCATGCTGTTTTACGCTGTTTTTGCGGGATTTTTCAATCCTTCGTTTTGTCAACATGGCGAAGTGCTTATATTTTCTGCGGAAAAAACCCGGAAACCCGCCGCCGACGCAGCGATCTTAACATCGGGGGAGGGCGGGGCGCCAAACGGCAATCTGAAGCGGCAAATAGAGACGGTAATAGAGTCGGCAACCAGAAAAGGAAAAAGCAAATATGGCCAGGCCGGCAGGACCGGGGGGCGCAAAATGGGCTGCTATGATGGCCTGGCCTGCGGGTGCGGTCCGCAATCTACTGTAATCACAGGTGTTTCGGGGCGCAAAACGAAAAACAACGCATTATGGCGAATTAGTGCAAAAGAAAGCGATTAATTGCAATACGATCAGTAAAATGATTCAGTTCAGTGGAAGGCTGGACGGGTTTGTCGTAATTGATCCAAAGCCGGGTCTATCTTTTCGGAGTGTTCCACGGGGTCGGGTTTCTGGGGCCATTTTCGGCCTAATCACGTCTAATCAGCGATAATGCCTGATTACCCGGTTTGATATTTTCCCGATATGCTGTTAGGTTTGATGCAATTCCTATTACTCTTGCGGATTCGTGAGGGCCATAGGGGCTTCTTTGAAAAATGTGAGGAGAAACCAGTATGGCGCCTGATTCAAGCCTCTACGGGCCCCATGCGGCGGGAACCGAGGCGGGCTTTCGCGGATTTTTCGTGAAGTTAACCGCCTTGCTTCTACTATCCCAGGTGATTATTCCATTTGCAGCTAAGGCAGGCTCGGAGAATATGGAAAATCCGGGGGCTCTGGCATCTTTGACGGTGCCAGTGGATTCGCTGAACGGGGGGATTTCCCCGGCGAATCTGACCCGGCCCGCTCCTGCCGATTCGTCTGATGGGACCGCCGCGGTGCTCTGGAGAAACAGAATCCAGATACCCATCCGTGAACCACTTGTCCAAAAGTACATCCGCTTCTATCAGGGAGAAGGTAGAACGACCTTTTCGGCAGCCCTTTCAAAGGCTGCAAAATGTCTCCCCGAGATGACTGAGATATTGGAAAGCCGGGGTGTCCCCGGAGAAATGGTTTCCATCGTTTTTGTGGAAAGCGGTTTCAAAGGGACCTCCGAGTCATATCGTGGAGCGGGTGGTTATTGGCAGATGATACCGGCGACAGCAAGAACTATGGGGTTGCGGGTCAACCGCTATGTTGATGAAAGGTTTGACCCGGTCAAATCGACCAAAGCTGCCGCCAAATACCTGAGCAGACTTCACGATCACTACGACTCCTGGATATTGGCCATTGCCGCGTACAACGCGGGAACCAGGCTGATTTGTGATGCGGCCGGAAGATGCCGCGTCAAGGACGGGAAGCTTTATGGGCGAAGGTTGCCCGCGTATTCCGCAGTTTACGTTTCAAAAGTCATGGCCGCGATGAACATACTTCGCGACCCGGAAAAGTACGGATTCAAGGGTCCCCACTTTTGCAGGCCTACGGACTACGATCCGGTTTTGGTTACCGCCAATCTCTCGCTGGAGAAGGTGGCCCAATGGATCGAAGTGCCCGTCAGCCGTTTGAAGGAACTCAATCCGTCGCTGCGTCATGATACGATGCCTCCCAGTTCCGGATTTGCACTGCGTTTGCCTCCGGGCACCAGAGAAAAATTCGACCTCGCCTACGAGGTCTACTCCGGAAGGTAAACCCCAAGAAAAGGGACTATGGCGCCTCACGAAATCTTGTCTTCACACAATGAAAAGTTGGCCGCATGAGTATTAGGATGTTAGCTGTCGAGCTCTATCAGGTCATGAAACAGATAGATGAGCTCGAAAAGAAGCTGGCGGGTTTGCCGGAAGGCTCTCTGGAAAGGGCCCAGGTTCGCGACGAGCTTAGAAAAGCGTCCGCTCTCAGGGATCGGTTGAAAAAAATGATCGAGGGCGCCAAGGGCGACTGATGGCCGCCCGGGGGGGGTTCAGATTCGGCGGCTCGAGTTTTCGATGGAAAGCAGGGCAAAAGGTCCTTCCTTGCGGAGGGCCTTTTGCCGTTTTGGCGGGGGGCTCGAAGCGTTAACTCAAGGCTCTCCTGTTTCTTCGGGGTAGTTTACCTCGAAAGTGTCGAGATCCCGTCCCACCCTGAGATTGCCGAATTCCCGGCGCGCTTCCTCTTCGAGTTGTTTTAAGTCGCTATTTTCGTACCGGGGGCTTATGTGGGTCAAAACGGCCCTGGCCACGCCCGATTTTCGGGCGAGCGCGGCGGCTTCCACAGCCGTCATGTGTCCCTTTTGCTCCGCATGTTCGGCGTGCTCGGCCAAAAACATGCCTTCCAAGACCGCCAGATCCGCTTGCCGGCACAGATCATAAACGGAGGGCGTCGGCCTGGTGTCCACCACGAAAGCGACATGTCTGCCTTTCCTGGGCGGTCCGAGCACTTCGGAGGGCTCAACGCTCCTGTTGGATGGGGTCGTTACCCTTTGGCCCTTTTGGAGTCTTCCCCAAAGGGGTCCCATCGGAACTCCCAGCGACTGTGCCCGTTCGGGACTGAATTTTCCGGCCCGGTCCAGCTCTTCGAACCTGTAACCCAGGCAAAACCGGGAGTGCTGTACGGGCTGCCACCATATCCGGGCCTGCTCGTCCCGGAATGCGGGGCCTGTGCTCTCGGGGGACCACTCGATGATGTTTACCGCATAGTTCAGCCTGAAATCGAGTATCTTGCGACACTGGGTGACGAACTCCCCCGTACCGGGAGGACCGAGGATGTCGAGGGCGACGGGGTCCTCCATTTGGGCTTTTAGCATCATCATTCCCGGTATCCCCAGGCAGTGGTCGGCATGCAGGTGCGTCAGGGCGATGAGTTTTAGGCCCCGCACCCCGAGCCGGGCTTTTTTCCAGTTTATCTGGGTGCCTTCCCCGGCATCGAACAGATATAGCTTGCCGTTTAGCCTCAGGGCCATCGAAGAGAGCATTCGGTAGGGCATGGGCATCATTCCGCCGGTCCCGATCAATGTGCATTCCAATTTGCAATCCTTCCTAGAGCGGCTGCGGCGTGCAAGCGCATAAAATTTTCAGGGCGCCGGCGCGCCGAAAACCGACTGCAACCACAGTCCTTCCTGTTACCTCGGAACACCCAATTTAATGAAAAGTTTCGGGGGTCGGTTCTTCTTGCTTCCTGCTCCTCGCTTCCCGCTTCTTTTCAGAGCAGAGGCAACCATAAGAGCCCACCACAGAGGCACAGAGGCACAGAGGGAACAGTTTTTTGCCGGGCCGGGAGACGACGGCCCGGCAAAAGCTCGCCTGAAGGACGGACTTTGCGGAGGGCAGGACTATATGCCGAAGGCGAAGCCCTTTTGCCCGGCCGCCGTCTCCCGGCCGGGCAAAAAAGAGTCAATCTCTGTGCCTCTGTGCCTCAGTGGTAGATTTTCTTTTAAAGCCAGAGGTAACCATAAGAGCCCACCACAGCCCTTCATGTTAGCTCGGAACACCCAAATCTATGAAAAGGTG
>JARLHP010000288.1 GCA_031292195.1 Syntrophobacteraceae bacterium | reverse complement strand
CGGGGGTATCGGCCTCACGGCCTCAACCCCCGGCTAATGGCTTTGATCCCTTCGGGATCACGATCGTCGCTCTAAAAGAGCAGCACCGATTCCAGTTGAGTCGATTATCTCAACAACCTTGCCGCCCCCTCACAGGTTCCGCAAGACACAGTCTCGGACATGAGCCCTCGCACCACCGCCGGACCCGGATCGCGGGGCGGCCGGCGCCGCACACGGCGGAGCGAGCGACCGGAACGCCGGCGCCGGGGTGCAAAAATCTGTTCTGTTCCGTAGTTCACCCGTTTCGCCCCCGCCCCTCCCGCCCTCCTCGCATGCTGTTCCTGGCTGTAAATGCGGCATATTTTTTCTGCTGTTTTGCTATCACATTGGTACCTGAATATTTTTGGGGCGATCCATTTTTTCAATATAGGAGAGAAGTCTTAAAATTCCGGCAGCCCCTTGCAACAAGAACAGTCAATTTAGCGGCAAGCCCTTAGCGGTTTAACGGAAGTGGAAGATGAAGGGGCGGCACTGTCCAATGAGCAAAAACAGACCGATTTAACTGCTCCATTCATTAGTATCAGGGGCTTCCGACATTTGAAGCCAGGTCCACGGCCAGTTTGCTGAGTACAGTCGCATCTTCGAGCCCGTCGAGGAAGCGCCGAGGGATTCCCGAAAAACAGGTTTGGGCACCAACCAAGGCCCCTGTCATGATTGCGCGGGCCTGATTTTGCCCGCCCCCATTAACAGCATGGAGTACGGCCGATTCGAAATCATTGTGGAAGCGCGCAGCGAGATAGTAGGAGGCAGGAAGCTGGTGGTAAATGGCGCAAGGCATGCCATAGACGATGGATGCCTTCCACGCAGGCTCTATGTGGATTCCCTCATCTACCGCCGCTTGGGCCATATAGGATGGCGAAAGCAGTGCGTCCGGCGAGGCGAATCGGCCGGCGCGAGGTGGGTCCGGATCACCGGGACGTGGCGGCTGGAGATTGTCGCGAGTCATTACAACGTGAAAGGGCAATTCTCCGTTTTTAACCAATTCCATGAGCTTAGCCGACAGTAGCATGTCCAGTCTATGCCCCTGGACCAGAAGACCCAACACCGCGCCGAAGGCGACAGTCATCGAAACCACGGTATCATCAGCGTGAGGATAAAACCAGCCTGCGAAAGTTGGCCTGCTTTGACTCCGTCGTGGTATCGGCCGGGTTTGGGATCGGTATAGTCATTGATCCACTCGCCGTAGTCCCGGCGAAGTTCAGCGAGATTATAATACCAGTGAGGACCGAGGGCTAAAGCATCGCCTATGAAAGCCCCCATGATGGCGCCACAGGCCCGAGCCTGGATGATCTTGTTTGGCATAATTATCCTCCTTGAGAAAATAAACGGGATGTCTATCATTCAAGGCACTTGATCCGCTCAAGATTCCTTTCGCTTCATGTGCGGCCAATAGCATCTCCGAACCGGCGACCGCAGAATTCAGCGCAACCTTATCTCCGGTCAATCTTGACCTATCTAGCCACGATGCGCAACCCGATGCTGATGGGATCAAAAACCAAGTGCATGCCCAGATGTTCAAAATAGCGGCTTGATCCGTAGATGATCTTCCACTGGGTGCGATCAAAGTCAAAATGCGCTTCGGCGCTTATCGCGCCATCGGATAAATTGTTGATGGTCGCAAGAAACTTCATGGCGTTACGCAAGCCACGGAGTTCGAGTGCGCCTTCCACTTCGAAATTGGCCGCGGTCAAGGATTCACCAATTTTGCGGGCCGCATCAATCGTGAACCGGGCTGTAGGGAACTTTTCTGCGAAGAAAAAATCATCCGATTTTAAGTGAGCAACGAGCACCGGCTGCCATTCGTTACCCTCCAAGTTCATATTTTTGAGCGAGTGCATGTCGATCTCGAAAGTTCCATTGAAACTGCCTTGCTGTATCGTGATATCGCCCCTCAATAGACGTAGCGTGCCGTTGTGCGTCATGTTCGGGTTGCGCCCGGTCCACTCAATAATGCTCTTTTCTATGTCGACAATGTAGCTGCGGTCGTCCAATACGAGGTGATCGCCATCATCCACAGAATCCGGATCATTGCCCTTTAGGGGATATCCCGCTTGTCTCCAGGCAGCCAGCCCTCCGGTGAGAACAAACACCTTCCGATACCCAAGCCGCACAAGCTTTTCGGCCGCGGTAACAGAATCATGGGATGCACTGCTGGAGCCGTAAAGAATAACCTCCCGGTCACGATCGGGTGCGATAGCCTGCACTTCCGAGGGGAAAACAACCTGAAAGACGCAGGCATTTTGGGCGCCTGGCAGATGCCTCTTATCGAATAGTTCTTTTGGCAAGGTGTCAATAATGATCAGACTGGTCTTCTGACTGACCTTGTCGTACAGTTCTTCCGCAGTGATCTTCGCAAAACTTTTGGCGTCTTCCATCTCTTCTCCTTCTCCACAGCCATGCGGCATGCTGCTTTCCCATCTTATGTCTACCTGGACTGGGACAAGTGCTGTTCAAAAGTGGTCATTGAGATTTTTCTAAAAGGTAAGCACAGAGAATAATCTACGCCATTCCACTTTTCCTGCCCCTTCGATTTGAACTAGGAGATGCTGCGTTACGTGCTGGACCGGCTGGGGCTGACACTCAACGAGACGAAGACCAAAGTCGTCAACGCCCGTGAGGGGAAGTTTGATTTCCCGGGTTTCACAATCTGGATGGGGAAGAGCAGAAGGACTGGCAGACAATACCCTCACGCCCAGCCGTCGAAGAAGTCCGTGCAGGCGATCAAGGATAGGGTCACTGCTCTTACGAAGCGAGAGCGCACACCCGTGCCGCTTGAAGAGATCGTGGAGTTAGTCAACTCCACCGTCCGCGGATGGGTTGGTTACTTTCACTTCAAGAACTGCAGCAAGGTTCTGGAGCACGTCCGGGGCCATGTTGAAGAACGGTTGCGGACCCATCTGCGCAAGCGCTTCAAGGTCAGGGACAGGAAAACGGGCTACACCAGATTCGGGAATCGGGTTCTCTACAAGACGTACGGCTTGTACAAAGTGCCTACTACAGCAGGCTGGACGAAGGCGCATGCCTCGCGGTGAAGAACATCGGAAAGCCGTGTGCGGGAAAACCGCATGCACGGTTTGATGAGGGAGGGCAGGTTTAAACCTGCTCTCTACTCTACCCTATTTGCCGCCATCCCGGACAAATCAATAGACTCAGAATCATACGATCTGCCAATCAAGCACGCAAGCAAAATGCTTGTTCTTTCAATACAAAGGCGCACCTCCTCCCCGCATTTGGCGAACTCGCTGCAATTCCCACAGAGGGCTACTCACTCTCCGCAGCCTACGATTAACAGCCCCTGTACGTAACAAATTTCTATAAACAGCCGCCAGCACTGGCTCAGTGATAGTCAACACACCTTGCCAAGATGTTAAGTTATTAATTTCTCAACAAATCATCGTCAAGTCTTGCATTATGACGTCCTCGGCATCGGAAAAGGTGATATTGCAAGACCTGCCTCAATTTCTGTGAGGAATTTGTCGAATTCCTCGAAAAGGCGGGGATTCAATAGGAACAGAGATATCTTGATTGATAGTTCTGATCTGCGACCCCTCACGGGGTCGTCTCCTTCTTTATCGTTGCATTCCGGGGGTATCGGCCTCGCGGCCTCAACCCCCGGCTAATGGCTTTGATCCCTCCGGGATCACGATCGTCGCTCTAAAAGAGCAGCACCGATTTCAGTTGAGTCGCTAATCTCAACAACATCGGGACTAGGGGGAGGGCGCTGACAAGGCGAAGGTCAAGGGAGCGGGGAGTTGAGCCCCCCCGCACCCCTGCGGGATCCGGATCGCGGCGGCCGTGCCGCACACGACAAGCCCGCGACCGGAAGGCCGGCGCCGATGGCGCAATTCGAAGTCCCGCATTTATGTCGCGCCAAAGGCGTGAGGCATCAGCCCGGTGCACGGAACGTTGGTCGCCCTCAAATGGCGGGTGCAGGGTGGACGCCGCCCTGCGCTTTTAGTTCTTTGCATCTCTGTATTAAAGACACATTGACTTGAGCCCCCCGCACCGCAGCGGGATCCGGATCGCGGCGGCTGTGCCGCACACGACAAGTCCGCGACCGGAACTCCGGCGCCGATGGCACAACTCGAGGTCCCGCTTTTACGTCGCGCCAAAGGCGTGATGCATCAGGACAGCGCACGCAACGTGCGCCGGCCGCAAATGGCGGGCGCAGGGGCTGCAACCGCCCTGCGCTTTTGGTTCTTGCCATAAAGAAATGCAATAGCCACCCGGCCGACATGCGGGTGTAACAAAACCAGGGCATACTCGCTCCTGAAAATGGCGAAGGCAAATCTTGAGAAGAGGAAAGGACCGGAATGGACGAAGGTACTTTGAGAGATTTCAGAGAGCTTTTGGAAGGCCGCATGAGAGGACTTCTCGGCGGCGGATATGCACCCGGCGCAAGGCTCGCCGATCGCGGAGGAATCGAGCCGATGGACGAGGCCGATTTGGCGTCTCATCATTGCGACCAGGCGCTCGTTCATACCTTTCACTACCGCAATCAACAACTGGTGCATGAGATCAGGTCGGCCATAAAACGCATCGATGACGGCGACTTCGGAATCTGCAGCCTTTGCTCGACTTCAATAGGGCTCGGTCGGCTCAAGGCGCGACCAACCGCCATGCTCTGCATACGCTGTCAGGAGATGATGGAAAGCGTCAAGCGAAAGTACTCCGGCTCCAGGCGGATGGGCGCGGTGGCGTAAAGGCCGCTTTTGCGGCTCTGGATGGCGGTACAAATTCCGGCGGGCTTTCGCGGCGGCGCCCACCCCACGAAAATCAAGCAAGCTCAATGTTCAAACCGATCATCCCCCCGCCCCGGTTGGCCGGATTGTTTAAAGTCAAGGCCAACCCCCGAGACCGCAAGGTTGTCGAATTAAGCATGCTAAAATAGACTTTTGCGCCACCGTTGCGGTCGCGGGTTCGCCGTGTGCGGCACGGCCGCCGAGATCCGGGGGATGCGGGGGGCTGCTCGTGTCCCCCCAACCCCCGCTCTTTTGACCTTCGCCTTGTCAATGCCTCAGCCTTAATTAAACAGCATTGGACCGGGACCGTCTCTTCTTTTATTCCTTGTCTTTGGCTTTTGGCAGGGCGGCGCCCGCTATCTCCTTGACGCCTTCAACCGCATTGGTGAGCACTTCCTTTACGGTCTTGACCGCGTTATTGCCGATGCTTCCCGCGGCGTCAACGGCGCCGTTCACGGTCACCTTGGTCAATTCTTCGACATTTGAACCGGTCTCCCTTGCCGCTTCGATCACTCCATCCAGCGTTTTGCGGGCAACCTGACCTATGTCGGCCCCGATGGCGGCGCCCTCTCTGATCGTTCCCCTGGCGACCTGCCTGGCAACGTCCAGGACGTCGCCGCCAACGTCGCTTACTCCCATTACGATCCCTTTGGCCACACTCTTGGCGCTCAGCAACAGACCGTTTCCCACTTCCTCGGCCGCCTTGAAGGTTCCCCCCAGGACCTCTTTTGTGACCTTAACGGTTTCATCGGCCACGGCGCCGGTGGCCTTGAGGGTGTCGGACACCGTGTTTCTCACCAGGCTCACCATCTGGGCTTCGATCTCGTTAATGCCCTTGAGGCTCTTCAGGATTCCTTCTTTCACCGCGGTTCCGGTTCGGCCGGTGGATGCGGTAAATTCTCCGGACAGTTCTTCACGTCCTTCTTCATTTCCCATTTTGGACTCCTTCCGCATTGAATCGAAAACCGACTGCGTTTTGTGTGTTGTTACCAGGCGACTTTCTCCGCTTGCACCAAAACCCGAAAAGGATGGGTTTTCTCTGCTTTGTCACTCTATTGATCGCTAAAAGACTGGAAAGAAAGGAGAAGGGTTCGAGGCACCCGTGGGCCGGTCTTTAAGCATCCATCGTGCTTTTAACCGGATCGGCGCAACGCATCAAATCGTATTCGTCGATGGCGAACTTTTGGAAAGTTCGGCAGGTCGGATAGGCCGAGCACCTGAATCTGACCTCCGTGGGAGTTTTCCTGTATATGTGCATCTTCCGTCCGCACAGCGGACACGCGGGCCTTGTCTTCAATTCCTCTTTTGTGCCGGCGCCAAACTGTCGGCCGCACATCAGGCATCGGAAGCGCTGCTTTCCGTGCCTGGTCTTTCCATACCTGTACAAAGCTTCACAATCGCATTGCGGGCATTTAAGAGGCGGTTTCTCCATAGGTACGACACTCATGGTGACTTCCTGCTCGAAAGAACCAGGCGCAACGGGTCATTTTGAGCTTGCGGCCGTGTTGGGTTGCGGCCGTGGGTGCTTGACCCCGGTTTGCAGACTCCAGCTGAGAACAGCCTGAAGATACAGGAAAGCCGTTACGGTCCCGGTGCGGAAAGGTTACAATCGTGTTACGAAAGTCAGGGGGCCCTCAGGGCTGCGGCGCGATCTCTACGACAGGAGCGGAATAAAGGCGGATGGCTTCTTCGCCTATCATGCGGGCGGCGGCGGCGGCGGTTATTCCGCCCACGGGCAGAGGCAGCAGATCATGGATATCGAGCGCGCCGGAAAGAAAAGAAACCCCGGCGGCCACCCCGGTGGCGGCGACAACCGAAAGCATTTCGGTAACGCGCGCCTCATCTTCTATGCTCTTTCCGTAAAGGAGGGCGATTTCGAGAATGAGATAGAGGTGCATGCGGCTGAGAACGGAAGTGCCGCCCACAAGGCCCAGAAACTCGAAGGCGTACCCAACCCCGGGGACCAGCCTGGGAAGATGCATGAGAGTGCCGCCCAGAAAGGAGAGGGGCGTTTGGGCGGCGATGAGCCTGCGAGCTTTTTGTTCCGTGCTTTCAGCCGGATAACGCGTGTTGACAGCATCGACCACCTTCCGGATGCGATCCTTGCGAAGGCGGAGGAAAAAGTAAAAGAACTGATCGGCGAGAATACCCTGCCTGGAGATTTCGTCCGGGGCAGGCATGTCATTGCGCCTCGGTTGGTTCAGGGGCGGGGGCCGGGTTTTGATGCTCGGCTATTAGTTCGGCCTTTACCTCGGCGGTGATGTCTTCGAGCGATTCCATGGCTTCCGAAATGATTTCTCTGCCCTTGTGAGCAAGGAGCAGCCCGCTTTTGAGCGTTGCCTTGATCAAAGGCCTCAGGACGCTCTGCGCCACGGGAAGAACCACCGGAGCGAGAAGCAGCGCTCCTATTCCGATCAAAACGGGTGTTCCGATTTTCAGTCCATTATCAAACAATGCCATGCTCTTCTCCTCCTGGTTGGGAAATAATCTAGCTCCTAGAAGTAAAAGTTCCCGGCGCGCCTGTCAATGGGAGTTTCGCTATTTTTAATTCCCTGCCTACAAATGTTGGGGGCTGAGAAGTAACCGGATTGTAACCTGTCTGCGATCAAGATGCTCCCGTTTGTTGCCGAATATAGTTTGGCTGGAACTTGCCCCGTTGTCGAAGGTGACTGAACATGATTTTGGAGAGACTTATGAGAGCGGTATTCGCCGGCTGCAGGCCAATTGATTTGGATAGGAACGAGCCATCTATTTCCCCCATGGCTGAAAGGATTGAGAGCGTGGTTTCCAGCGGGCGCCCGGTCGATATGGTGACGCTGGTTGAGCCGGCCGTGTGCGTTGCGCCCGAGGCTACGGTTCGGGACGCACTCGGGATGTTGCGAGCCGACGAGCCTATCAGCGCGGTGGTAGTGGCTGTGGAAGACCGGCCGCTGGGGCTGATCGGCAGTGTCCACCTGGAGAGGATGTTGAGCAGGCAGTATGGGGTGTCGCTTTTCTACGGGAAGCCGGTAGTGCAGATCATGGATGACAATCCGCTGATAGTCGATGCGGGCGTGTCCATAGAGCAGGGCGCTTCCATGGCGATGCGGCGGGAGAGTACAAAGGTTTTCGACCACGTCATAGTTACCCGTAATGATGTGCTGGTGGGGGTGGTAGCGGTGCCGAAGATGCTCGAGACCCTTGCGGCCCTGGAGCAGAGGCGACGGGAGCAGTTGACCAGGCTCACCCTCAGGCTTGAAGACGAGATCGGTGATCGGGAAAAGGCCGCGGAGGCTCTTCAGCGGTCGCGCAAGATGCTTCAAAGAGTGATCGAGAGTCTTCCGCACTCCATTTTCTGGAAAAGTGTGGAGCTTCGCTATGTGGGCTGCAATCGAAACTTCGCGGTGGAGGCCGGGAGCGCAGTGGTCTCCGAAGTCATCGGTAAAACCGACGAGCAGTTGGGGTGGAGCGATGAGGAGGCGAGCCTTTTTCGCGAGTGCGACCGGGAGGCGGTGAGGACGCTTTCGCCCGTCCTGCGGACGTTCAAGCGAGGCCCCGACGGGCTGTTTTTCGAAATCAGGCGAATTCCGATGTTTGACTCCAGGGGGATTTTTTGCGGGGTCCTGGGAGTGCATTTGGACGTTACCGAAAAGGTGACTGTAGCCAGGGCCGTAGCGGCAAATCGGGCAAAATCCGAATTTTTGGCCAATATGAGCCACGAGATCCGAACCCCGATGAACGGCGTGCTCGGAATGGCCGAACTGCTGCTCGGCACTGATTTGAATCCAAAGCAGCGCAAGCTGGCCGAAACGGTTTTCCAGTCCGGGGAATCCCTTCTCAGGATATTGAACGACATTCTGGACTTTTCCAAAATCGAGGCGGGCAGGCTGGAGGTCGAACAAATCGATTTTGACCTGAGGGACCATCTGGAGAAACTGATGGCGCTCTTTGCCGTTAATGCGCAGGGAAAAGGGCTCGAATTTATCTGCCGGATCGAAAACGATGTTCCTGCCGGTGTGAACGGAGATCCGGGCAGACTGAGCCAGGTGCTGGGTAACCTGGTTGGAAACGCGGTCAAATTCACCGAGCGGGGCCGAATAGATGTTCGGGTCTCTCTTGGAAACAGGACGCCGGAGGAAATAGTTGTGGCCTTCGAGGTCAGGGATACCGGCGTGGGGATTTCGCTCGAGGCCCAGTCGAGAATCTTCCAGCCTTTCACCCAGGCCGACCAGTCCATGAATCGAAAGCATGGCGGTACGGGTCTTGGGCTTTCCATATCCAGGCAGCTTTGCGAAATGATGGGGGGCCGTATCGAGGTGAATAGCGCGCCGGGGAAAGGGAGCACCTTTCTTTTCACGGTAAGATTGAAGAAACAGCTTCGGCGAGAATCCGCGGCTGAAGAGCGCGCGCTCCCCAACCTCGACGGTCTGCGTGTTTTGGTGGTAGATGACGATTCAACAAACCGGGCCCTTTTTGCGGCTATGTTGGAAAGGCATAAAATGTCGAGCAAGGGGGCGGAAAATGGAGAAAAAGCCCTGGGAATCCTGCGCGAGGCGGCCGATGGTGGCGTCCCGTTCCAGGTGGCCTTGCTGGACAGGCGGATGCCCGGCATGAACGGGGTGGAACTGGCCAAAAGAATCAAGGACGATCCTGCTATTGCATCGGTGGCCCTTATCATGGTCAGCGGGGATATCGGGGGGTCTCTTCCGCCCGGCTTTGTGGCTTGCCTTATAAAGCCGGTGGGGACCTCGGAGCTCCATAAGGCGATTGTGGATTCGAGGCGGGATTCGTGCCGGGAAGATACAGCCGTTTTAGCCTCCGGGGTGGGGGCCGAGCCTTTCTTGGCGCCTGTTCTGCTCGCCGAGGACAATCTCACCAACCGTCGTGTTTGCCTGGAAATGCTGGAGCAACTGGGCTGCCGGCGGGTAGATGTGGTCTCAAACGGTCGGGAGGCCCTCGATGCCCTTTCACTCGCCCGCTACGGACTGGTCCTCATGGACTGCCAGATGCCGGAAATGGATGGTTATGAAGCGGTAAGGAGATTTCGGAAAATCGAGACGGAAACGGGGACGGGGTTACGAACACCCATTGTGGCGCTGACCGCTCACGCCATGAAAGGGGCGCTGGAAAAATGCCTTGCCGCCGGAATGGACGACTATATCTCCAAGCCTTTCAGCATGGCGCAAATCAAAGCGGCCCTGGATCGGTGGGTTCCGGTAAAACCGGAATTGTCCTGGACGTGAAAGGGATCAAATCCGATCCCGGGCTGCCCTAACCGCTAAAAACAAAAGAAATCCACCGCAGAGACGCAGAGGACAAAGAGGCTACAACGGCTACAAATGTCTGAAATTGGAGAAGGTTCTGTTAGTGCATTCCTTTAATTGACCCGTGTTGATTTTATCGCTATGTTTGAGCAGGCGCCGGCACGGGACGCGGTGGAATTACATCCCCGCCTGTCCGAAACTATATCCGCGCCGTGTTCCGGGCGGGTCTATCGCGGGAGGGGATGATGAACAGCCGCAGAAGATTTCTTGAAGTCATGCAGTTTGGCAGCCCGGACCGCGTGCCCTATTTCGAAGAAGGGATAAGGGACGAGGTCTTGGAAGTCTGGAGACAACAGGGGCTTCCTCGCGGGGCCGACATCGGGGGGCTGTTTCCTTCCGACCGCCTGGAGGAGATGGAGCCCGACCTTGATCCCACTCCACCGATTGCTAACTGGCCTGCTTCGGTCTCGCAACTGGGCGAGTTGAGAAAAAGCCTGGATCCCGACGACCAGAGCCGCCTCCCCGAAGATTTAAACGATCACGTAAAAGCTGGCAAGGCCAGGGATTACACCTTGTTTCTGCGCATACACCGCGGCTTTTTCCTCTCCATGGGCGTTCGCGGATGGAACCGGTTTAGCGAGGTGATGGAGGCGCTGGTAAAGGAGCCGCAACTGGTGCGCGAAAGCATGTCGATTCGGGGCGAGTTTGCGGCCAGACTCGCTGAACGGTTGCTCCAAAGGGTCGAGGTGGACGCGGTCATTTTCAATGAGCCTATCGGCGGAAACGACCGGCCGCTGATTTCTCCGCGAATGTACGAAGAGTTCGTGCTGAGCAGCTACGAACCGGTCCTTGCGGCAGTGAGGCAATATGGGGTCAAAACCATCATATTTCGCACCTATGCCAATGCTCGCCTGTTGATCCCCGGCATACTCAAACGGGGATTCAACTGCCTGTGGGCCTGCGAGGTCAATGCCGCGGCCATGGACTATAGAGATATCCGCAAAGAGTTCGGGCGCGATCTGCGGCTCATCGGCGGTATCGATCTGGATGCGCTGAGGGGCGGCAAGGAAGCCATCAGGCGGGAGATCGAAGAAAAAGTCCCGGCCCTTCTTGCCGGCGGCGGATACGTTCCACTTGCGGATGGGAGGGTTCGCGAGGATGTCTCGTTTGAAAATTACACCTACTACCGACGCCTTCTGGAGGCTCTCACCCAGGGCGCCGCATCGAGGGGAAACTCCGCTTAGACTCTCCTGTATTTTTCCTGCTTCAGGGTTAGCGGGTTTTTTGTGCCTCTTTTTCAAATCATATTTGCACATCTTTTTTAAAATCTTAAAGGATGGCCATTCGGAGAAAACGGTGGGCAGCGGCCATCATTTTCTCGGGCTTCGTGACCCCCATAGCGTCCGCTCCCCGCTTCTCAATCCATGCGATTTTCCGGCAAATCGATGCCTCACGTAACTAGTGTAACGTCCCTTAAGTTCTATGATATTTTACCAGACAGGCTGAGCCTAACTATTTTCCATCCGTAAACCCCGTGTCGTGAGGGTGGTGGGCACGATGAAACCGGATGAAACCGTGCCCACCCTACACCGGGTGCGGGTTTGCGTAGGGTGGGCACAAAGCTTTATCGTGCCCACCAGGAAGCTTACGGACACCAGTTAGAGAATGAAAATTCAAATTGTTTTACATCAGCGAATTTACGGGACGCAACACTAGATGAATGAATAGCAAGACGTGAACCTAAAAAGTGGCGTTTCCTGATGGACACTAAATCAATGAAGGTGTTAGTAAACATTTCCAGTCCATGCCTTGCATAAGCCTTTTTTTGAGGAGAAAGTGAGCGTGCGGATTTGAATAACGGGTATCTTGCGCACAGCGCAAACAAGGTTGGAGACTGCCACCGGTTGCTGGAGCATCTTGTGTCGGTTGGCAAAAGTGCAAAAGATTTTGCTTCAATAGCAAATTGGGCGGATGAAGCCTTTCTGGCCGGTCTGCTGCACGACCTTGGCAAGTATGCCGATTCATTTCAGGCACGCTTGCGCGGGGAGGTTAAGGGGCTTGACCACTGGTCGGCGGGGGCATGGGTATCTCTTAAAGAGTTTCAAGCCGTCGCCGCGGCCTTGGTTATCCAAGGACATCACATTGGATTGCAACAAGGAACCATGGGCGCACTTCGAGCCATGGACCCCGGGTTTCTTTCCCGGCGTCACCCCTTAAATCTTAAACTCAGCGATCCTGATATCGGTAATCTGAAGGCGCGGGGCGACGCAGACGGCATAGTCTTTACAAAACCCCCAACTGTGGTCATCAATCCTTCTGAAGGGTTTAAGAATCCCGTTGCCGCCATGCTCGACGTGCGGATGCTTTTTTCTTGTCTTACGGACGCCGATTTTCTCGACACGGAGGCACATTTCGAAGGAGATGAGCGAGGAAAACGCTGCCGTGATCCTGGCCTGCGGCTTAATATCGTTGAGGCGCCGGCTGCGTTGGATGCCTTCATGTCGGGTAAGATTCGCAGTGCGAGCAGAGCGGATAAGCCCGTACTCGATGCCCGGAACTCCCTGTGGGAAATGGCGGGTAAATCAGCGGCCAGGGAACCTGGGCTGTATACACTGACCGCGCCCACAGGCAGCGGCAAGACCCTGGCAATGCTTCACTTTGCCCTTGAACATGCGGCCAGAAACGGCCTCAAGCGGGTTATTCTCGTCGTGCCGTTTCTGTCGATTATCGAACAAACCGCCGAGATTTACCGGGCCATCTTTCAGGAGTTTCCGGACAACTTCGTGCTTGAGCATCACAGCATGGCAGGTCTTGGAGTTGAAGAAGCAAAGCATGATGCTGAAGCTGCGAACGAAAAGGCTCGCCGTCTTCTATCGGAAAATTGGGATGCGCCGATCATCATCACTACCAACGTGCAGCTTCTCGAGTCGCTCTTTTCCAACCGGCCCTCGGCCTGCCGCAAGCTCCACAACCTGATGGAGTCCGTAGTCATGTTCGACGAGGCCCAGACATTGCCGCAATCCCTGGCAGTGCCGACATTGGCGGCGCTCTCTCATCTTTCCCGGGCATACCGGACGACGGTTCTTTTTGCCACGGCGACTCAACCTGCGTTCGATGCACTGGAAGGCGCCGTTTCCAAACTTGTCGGTTCCGGATGGCATTCTGCCGAGGCTGCTCCCGATCATGCTCTTTTGTATGACGCTTTGCGCCGCTACGAGGTGCGATGGCCGAGGTCGGGAGAAGTTAAGCAATGGGCAGCCCTGGCGGCGGAGCTTAGAAACGAGGAGCGGGCGCTTTGCGTTGTGAACCTAAAGAGCCATGCAGGGGCGCTTCTTGAAGAGTTGAAACATGACGAGGCCGTTTTCCATCTCTCGACCAATCTCTGCGCCTTGCACCGCCGGGCGGTCCTAGGGGAAGTTCGCGCCCGGCTCAAGGCCGGTAAACCGTGCCGGCTGATTTCCACCCAGTGCGTCGAGGCCGGCGTTGATGTCGATTTTCCCGTAGTCTATCGAGCGCTGGCGCCGCTGGATGCGATCGCCCAGGCCGCGGGACGCTGTAACCGCGAGGGACGGCTGACCGATGACAGTGGCGGGCGGAAGATGGGTGCGGTGCGGGTGTTCGAGCCTGCCGTTACGGGGGACAGCCGGAAACGCTACCCGACCAGGGCATATTTTCAGGCGACGGAGGTGACGCGAACCATGCTCGTCCAGGCTGGAGAACCGGGGCTGGATCTGAACGACCCTGCGGTATTCCGTGATTACTACCATCGGCTTTACGACCTGAGCAAGCCCGAAACTCAGAATGAAGAGCTTCGGGAGGCCATGAATGAAGTGGATTTCGCCCGTGTGGCGAAAGCGTATCGACTGATCGATCATGCCGCCATCCAGGTACTGGTTCCGTACGGGAAGAGCATCGATGAGTTCGATGAACTGCGCGGCGCGCAGGAAGACGGGATAAACGGTCAGTGGATCCGGCGCGCCCAGGGGATGGCGGTCGGCGTCTATCGGCCGCCGAGCGGTCATCCCGCATGGGGAGTTTTGATACCGGCAAAACTTCGCTATGGGCGGGGGTGCTCGGATGAATGGTTTATCCTTGAAGACCGCGATGAAGAGTTGTACGAAGATGTATTCGGGCTGCGGTTGCCGCAGTCGCAGCAGATTCTGATTGGCTGAAGAAAGGGGGAGAAATGTGAGCAATAAAAACCACATCCTGGAAGTCTGGGGCGAGTTTGCCTGTTTTACCAGGCCGGAAATGAAGGTTGAACGGTTCAGCTACCCGGTCATCACGCCGTCCGCCGCCAGGGGGATCTTCGATGCCATTTACTGGGAAGGAATCCGCGAGCCCCAAGGCATGCGCCCGTATTTTCACTGGCAGGTGGAGAAGATCGAGGTGCTGGAAATGCCGCGGTACATCGCTCTTCGCCGAAACGAAGTCAAGGACAGGGTCCCCTCCGAGAGGACCATCAAGGCATGGATCGAGGGGCGCGAGCAGCCGGAGCCGCTTTGGGCTGACGGCGGCAAGGATGAGCTGGGGACCGACCAGAAGGGACGCACCCAGCGGCAGACGATGGCCCTGAAGAATGTCCGCTACCGTCTAACCGCCCGGATCCTCCCCAAGCAGAAGTTTGTCGCACCGGAACATGTCAACAAGTTTAACGATATATTCGAGCGCCGGGCAAAACAGGGCAAGTGCTTTCAGCAACCATTCTTCGGTTGCAGCGAGTTTCCCGCCTTCTTCCAGTATGTGCAACCCGCCGAACAATCCCAAAAGACGTTCCAGCTTGACCAGCACATCGGGTGGATGCTCTACGACGTCTTCGATCTGCGGCGTGAGGTAGTGCGGGACGATACGCCGTTTATCTCCCTTTTCGATGCAACGGTGAAAAAAGGCGTGCTGGAGGTCCCCCCATTCGAGAGTCCGCAGGTGCGAAAGCCGGAAAGGGGACGACCCCGATGCTGACAGAGCTTGTTCGTTACGCCGAGAAAAACCTTGATTCAGAACCCGGCTTTACCACTCGTACAGTACGCTGGCTGGTGGAACTCGCTCAGGATGGCGGGTTTGTGAATGTGTTGCCTCTGGGGGACGATAAAGGCGAACAGATTCCCCGGTGCCCGGAAATGCACAATATGAATGCCGGCGGCCGCGCCCATTTCCTCGTGGAAACCTTGCAGACGGTCACCCTGCTCTTCAAGCCGAACGAAGACCCGAAAAAGGTTGCGGGATCGCGTGAAAAGCATGCGTTTTTCAAGGAGATGGTTCGGCGGGCCTCGGCGGTGGCCTCGACGGTTCAGCCGCTTGTCCGGTTTCTAGACGACGATGAACAAATCGAACTGCTGCGCGATCGCCTGGCGGCCGAAAAGGCCAAGCCGGCCGACTGGCTGTGTTGGCGGGTTGCCGGCGCCGATCCGTTGCAACAGACAGAGGTGTTGGATTGGTGGCGCGGCTGGAGAGAGGTGGATCAGGCAAGTGGAAAGAAGGACGCAAGTGCGAAAAGAGGTAAATCGGCAGTTCAAAACATTAATGAGCCACAGGCTGCCGGTATGGTCTGCTTTTTGACCGGTGAAGCATTGGCGCCGCTTGCGACGCAACCAAAGATTACCGGTCTTTCCGGTGTCGGTGGACTGGGGACCGGGGATGTCATGGCCGGTTTCGACAAGGCGGCATTTTGTTCCTTTGGACTGGAGCAGGCGAGCAATGCCGCCATGGGGGCGATGGCGGCCCGCAAATATGTGGATGCGCTCAATCATCTCATAAAAAATCACTCCCGCAAATTGGCCAACACACTTGTAGTCCACTGGTTCAGGGAGACCGTGAAGCCTGAAGAAGATCCTCTGAATTTTCTTTATGAACCGCCGGAATTGACCGAAGCCGCGGCATACGGCTCGGCGCGGCAAATCCTTGAATCCCTGCGTAGCGGCCAGCGGCCGCTACCGGCCAACAACCGCTTCTTTGCCATGACTCTTTCCGGTGCGGCGGGGCGGGTAATGGTGCGTGACTGGATGGAGGGGAGTTTCGAGGAGCTTGTGGTCAGAATCGAGCAATGGTTTTCCGACCTGGAGATCGTTGCCAGGGACGGCGACAAAACGGCGCCCGCTCCCAAGTTCCTGGCGGTGTGCGGCGCCATCTTGCGTGACTTGAAAGACCTTCCCGCGCCTCCGGCAACGACTCTGAGGCGTGTTGCCCTAGCCGGACTACCGATACCGCAGCCTTTTATCTCCCAGGCGCTGGCCCGCTTTCGTGCCGACCTCATTGACGACAAGCCGTTCAGCCATGCCCGAATGGGCTTGATCAAAGCATATTTTATCAGAAAAGGAGGAGATCACAGCATGAGTGCTTACCTCAACAAGGAACATCCTGAGCCTGCCTACCAGTGCGGGCGGCTTCTGGCATTGCTGGCCAGTCTGCAGCGGGCCGCTCTTGGGGATGTCGGCGCCGGCGTCGTGCAACGCTACTACGTGGCCGCCAGCCAGAGCCCCGGGCTTACCCTCGGGCGACTTTTCGGCAACGCTAAGAACCACCTCAACAAACTGGAGGGCGGGCTTGCCTTCTGGTACGAAGAAAAGATTGCCGAGGTCATGAGCCATATCCAGGATCGCATCCCAACGACCCTCGACCTGGAACACCAGAGTCTTTTCGCTCTCGGCTACTACCAGCAGATCGCCGCCAACCGGGCAGGCAAGAATAACGATACAAACGACACCAAAGGAGAGAAATGATGAGCATCCTGAACCGTTATGAATTCCTCTTCCTTTTTGACTGCGAAAACGGCAACCCCAACGGCGATCCGGATGCCGGCAACAGCCCGCGCATCGACCCGGAAGACATGCACGGCCTGGTCTCAGACGTGGCGCTAAAACGACGCGTGCGCAACTTCGTTCAGGATAAATTCGGATGCGACATTGCGTCCGCCGCTCCGAATGCCGTGTATGTGCAGCACTCAAGCAACCTCAACAAGTATATAGCCAAGGCTCACCAGGAAACCGATGGAAAACCGGAGGGCGGAGGGAATCGCAATCAGGTGGCAAATGCCCGTGATTGGATGTGCAAGACATTTTTTGATGTTCGCTCCTTTGGCGCGGTAATGAGCACCGGAGCAAATGCCGGACAAGTGAGGGGGCCGGTGCAATTTTCTTTTGCCCGCTCGGTTGATCCCATCCTGCCTTTGGAGGCATCCATTACCCGCATGGCTGTAGCTGAGAAAGTGGCGGGAGCCAAGTCCTATGAAGATTATGTTAAATGGGAAAACGGGCAGGAAGAAGATAAGCTCCGCACCATGGGCCGTAAGGCGCTCATTCCTTACGGTCTTTATGTGGCCAAAGGTTTCATCAGCGCCAATCTGGCAAAGGGGACCGGCTTTTCCGAGAACGATCTGAGCTGTCTGTGGGAAGCGCTCCTCAATATGTACGACCATGACCGTTCCGCCAGTAAGGGGATGATGTCGTGCCGCGGCCTCTACGTGTTCAAGCATGTCGGAACCGACACTGACCCTAACCAGCGTGTCAAACAGGCCATGCTCGGCTGCGCCCCGGCCCACAAATTGCTGGACAAGGGCGCCATTGTCGAGATCGTCAGGAAATCGGCCAATTCTCCCCGCTGTTTCTCGGACTATGAGGTCAGTGTCCACCGCGAGCGGTTGCCGGCCGGGGTGGAACTGCTGACACCATGAGCGGATTACCAACAGGTTGGGCGGAGACTATCCCGGTCTCCGCGCTTAACCAATATGCCTATTGTCCCCGCCGATGCGCCCTGATCTTCATGGATGGTGAGTTCGAAGACAACATCCATACTCAACGGGGCACGGATGAGCATGACCGGGCCGATCAGACGTTTCATGTCTGTGAGACCGAGGGCGTTCGTCTGGAGTACGCCCTGCCGGTCTGGTCGAGGCATCTCGGGCTTTCGGGGCGCTGCGACGTGGTGGAGTTCCACCCGGACGGAAAGGTCTACCCGGTGGAATATAAGCACGGGAAAAAGCAGAAGTGGCTAAACGATGATCTGCAGTTGGCCGCTCAGGCGGTTTGCCTCGAGGAGATGCTGAACATTGGCATAGAGCGCGGGGCTATTTTCCACAAAGGCTCGCAGCGCCGCCGGGAGGTGGAGTTTACCCCCGCTTTGCGCGCGGAGTTGGAAAAAACTGCTAATGCAATTCATCACCTGCTGACCTCGGGTCACCTGCCGCCGCCTATCAACAATCACCGCTGCCCGGAATGCTCGTTAAAGAACATCTGCCTTCCCTCGGTGGTCGCGGACAAGAAGAGGAACCGCAAGGCGGCGAGGGAGTTATTCGAGGTTGAACCATGAAACAACTCCTTAACACGCTCTACGTCATGACCCAGGGGGCCTTCCTCTCACTTGATCACGAGACCGTAAGGGTGGAGGTTGGCGGGGAATTAAAGATGCAGGTGCCGCTGCATCATCTCGGTGCGGTGGTTGCCATGGGCAATGTCTTGATAAGCCCGTTCCTTCTTGGCAAGTGCGCCGAGGAGGGGCGGGCAGTGGTCATCCTCGATCGCAACGGCCGCTACAAGTGCCGCATGATTGGCAAGACTGCAGGGAATGTCCTCCTGCGTCAGGCACAGTATAAGGCAGTTCAGGATGGGGCAGTAGCAACCGCATTGGCCGCCGCCATTACCGCCGGCAAGGTCAAGAACGCCCGCAATGTGCTGATGCGGAGCGCCCGCGAGGTCGAATCGGCTGACGAGGAGGCGCTTCTGCGAAAAGCGGCCGATATACAGGCCGATGCGCTCCTTAAACTGAAGGAGCCCCGCGATACCGACCATATTCGCGGTCTGGAGGGGGAGGCCGCCGCCGCCTATTTCGGTGTTTTTCCGCTCATGATGAAACCATCGGAACGTGCCGGCCTGCCGATGAATGGACGCAACCGCCGCCCGCCGCTGGACCCGGTCAACGCGCTGCTCTCTTTTCTATACACCCTGCTCTTAAACGACTGTATCAGCGCCCTGGAGGGGGTCGGGTTGGATCCCCAGATGGGATTTTTGCACGTGCCCCGCCCGGGCAGGCCTTCGCTGGGGTTGGACCTTATGGAAGAATTCCGCGCCTTTTTGGCCGACCGCCTTGCTATCACGCTGATCAACCGCAGGCAGGTTACTATTGATCATTTCGAGCCACGACCCGGCGGCGCCGTCTATTTGAGTGAAAAGGGGCGTAAAGAGGTAGTCAGCGCCTGGCAGAAGCGTAAACAGGAAGATCAGGACCATCCACTTCTGGCGGAAAAATCTCCGATCGGCCTACTGCCGCACCTCCAATCACGACTGTTAGCCCGGCATCTGCGGGGCGATCTGGAAACGTATTTACCATATATCCACCCTTGACGCAGCGGCGCAGTTACAGGTATTTTCGCGGGAGGCACAAATGTGGATGGTTGTCTGCTACGACGTTAACACCGAAACAAAAGAAGGCCGCAAACGCCTGCGCCGGGTAGCGCAGGTTTGTAAAAACTACGGCCAGCGCGTTCAAAAGTCGGTTTTCGAATGCCAAGTCGATGAGATGAAGTCAGAACAGATGAGGCGGAAGCTGTTGAAAGAGGTCAACTTGACACTGGATAATCTTAGAATATACCGATTGACGGAACCGCGCGACAAACATGTGGAGAGTTATGGCGAGATTCAGACGATTTTGTTTGACGAGGATACACTGCTTGTTTGATCCGCGAACCAGGTGCTCAAGCATAAAAGGGGGAGGATCGCGTTGATTGGAATCATTCAGATTTCTGGAAATGCAATGAGATCGAACTTCGTTTATCAAGCTCGGGTTAAACCGGTTCGCGAAAATTATAGCGTAACCTGTTGTATGCTGCCCGGTTTTTGACAGGGCAGTATCGCCCGTCCTGCGGGGCGGGCGTGGATTGAAACAATAAGCAGTGTATACCTATTCCCAACGGGCGCCCGTATAGCCCGTCCTGCGGGGCGGGCGTGGATTGAAACAACTCGATTCGCGCCGCCAGCTTCCCGG
>JARLHP010000287.1 GCA_031292195.1 Syntrophobacteraceae bacterium | reverse complement strand
TATCGCTATCCTCCCTTGGTTTGCTGCGCTGACAGCTTTGGTTGGATGGCATATGGCCTAAAATCGCGGGGTCCGCAAGTGTTTCATCTCTCGTTGTGCCCACGGGGCATGGATCGTTAGCGTGAGAACAAATTTACCGTGCCAGGGTCCTCTTGCTCACTTGGTATCCCCACTGCTTTGCCGCACGAACTCCCGGATGATTCTTTGGGCCAGCAAGGGAGCGTTTCCCGCAGCCCGGTTGTTTAGTATGATATTGATCCGCACGTTGCTCTCGACCGCCTCACGCATCAGCCGGGCAGTCTGCTCCACCATGGCGGGCTGCATCATTTCTTCCACGATCCGGTCGAAAGGAAAGGCCCTGGCGTAAGCGTCTTCGTAGCGAACGCCTATCGGGGTCATTAGCCGCACCACGGCTTCGCCCCCGGAGGTGAGGAAGCGGTTTCCGGCCCTTGCAAACTGGGCCTTGAGGCCGGGCAGCCAGGTCCAGTGCGAAAAGACCTGTCCCGCTCCATGCTTTTCCAAAACGTCTCTTACCGCCTGGCAGCAATAGCTTTCCGTTCGAAGTTCCACATGGCGGCCGACCCCGGAGGGAATGGCGCCGAAAAAGGCGTCCAGGCCGGCCGCCAGTTCCTCGGCCGAAACTCTTTCGGACTGCCTCTGATACTCCTGCTCGAAAATTATGCCCTTGAGGTTTGCTCCCAGCAGCTCGACGGCTGGTTGATAAAACTGGCGGGTAAAGGGTTCGGAGGCCAGGTAGTTTTCGTTTGGAACGTAGTCCTTACCCCGCTTCAGCTTTTGGGCGGAAAACATCTGTGGGGCTTTTACAAATACGCTGTCTTCCGGTCCAAGGTGGGCCGCGTATTGGCTGAGGGTATTGTGGCAGGCCGTGGGTGCCCCGTTTTCGAGCAGCGCCGCATAGAAGGTGTAGTCTATTTCCAGCGTTTTAAAGTGTTGAAAGTATTCGCGAACCGAATCCACCGGCAGGACTTCCTCCCGGAAACCGCACTTCCCGACCCTTTTGACGCGGCTGGTTATGCGGTCTTTGTAGAGCTCTTCGGCATAAATCTGGCCCAGCCAGCCTTTGTAGCGGTCGCTGGCCGTTCCGATGCGGATCAGGGGGTGAACGTTTCGGAAAAATAACTTCTCGCTGCCTTGCAGGGTTTCAGGGCCTGTGAGTCCGTCTGCGTCCATGGCGGTCATCAGGCCGGGAGTCGGAGTCGAAAGGTCGCGCCGCAGGGGGAGCTGAGTAGCTCGATGCGGCCCTTGTGCGCTTCGATCAGCTTCTTTACGATTGGAAGTCCCAACCCCGTGCCTCCTTTTCTGGTAGTGAAAAAAGGTAAAAAGATATCTTTTTGGATCTCGCAGGGAATGCCGGGTCCGCTGTCACTCACATCGATTATCAGGTATTTGCCCGACCTGCGATGGACTATCCGTACCGGCCGGCCTTCGGGGGAAGACTGGATGGCGTTGGTCAGCAAATTGATCAAAACCCGCTTTATGCGCATCGGATCGAGCGGCAGGGCAGGTATGTCTCCCCTCGCCTCGATCCTCAGTTCGATATCTTTGGCATCGGCCAGGGGTTTTGTCACCGCGACGCTTTCCGCCAGAATGGGGCCTATCTGTTCGACCGATGTCCGCAGTTCGATGGGTTTGGAGAAGTCCAGCATATCTTCGACCATCTTCTCCAGCCTTTCGGTTTCCTTTAAAATGATTTCCGTTTTCGCCCAGCACGGGTCTTCCGGGCCGACGCGGCGCTGGATCTGTTTGGCAAAGCCTCCGATGGCCACCAGGGGGGTCTTCATGTCGTGGGCGACGCTGGAGAGCGCCCTGCCGATGCCCGCCAGGTTTTCGGCCTCTTTGAGGGCCTTCATGGACCGTTCGCGTTCTATGAGCTTCCACATGCCATCGGTTAAAAGCGTCAACTGCCTGAGGTCCGACTGGTCGTAGCTTCCGCCCTTGTTGGCAACCACGGCCACGGCGATCGCCCGGTCCCCGTCGAAAACCGGAATGCTCATAAACCGGCGAAAAGGAGAAAGAGAAAACGGTAATCCTGCCCCGGCCGACTCGATGTCCGAAATTTCATTTTCCACCACCGGCTGCCGGTTCCTTACGGCATGGACCCATGGCCCGGCATCCTCCGTGCTGGTGTTTGCAAAGGGGGCGTTAGCCGGGACCACCGCGCACCAGTCGATCGTTTTTCCCTCTTCATCCAGAAAACCGATTGCGCCGGTTTCGCTTCGCGTGAGCTTTAATTCCTGCTCCAGCACGTAGCGGGCGATCTCCTTCCTGGAACTCCACGGGATCTGGCCGAGGTTTAACAGGGCCTGGAGCCTTTTTTCGTTTAAGCGCAGCGCATCCTCGGCCTGCTTTCGTTCGGCGATCTCCACCATGAGGGAAAGGTTGACGCCGGCCAGTTCCTCCGTTCTTTCCCGGACCCTGATTTCCAGTTCGTCATGGGCTTTGCGCAGCTTTTCCTCGATTTCCTTCCTGTCGGTTATATCCAGGCAGTACTCGATTATCCGGGACACCTCTCCGGTATCCTCCAGGATGGGGTAGCCGTGAACTTCCACGTGCCTGGCCCTGCCCTGGTGGTCGTAGTGAATATGTTCGGTTACGAGCGGCTTGCCCGTTTTGCGGATCTCCTCCAGGGGGCAGTGGTGCTCGACGCCCGAGCAGGGCTGCTCGCTGCCGTGAAACAGGGAATGGCATTTTACCTGGTGGGGAAAATCCTGGGGCAAGGCGGCGCGATTGGCGAGCACGACGCTGTAGTCCCTGGCATCGACGACGTAAAAAGGGTGGGATAGCGACTCCAGTACGGTCTTGAGAAACGAGTTTTGCTGCACTGTCTTTTCCTCGGCCAATTTCCTGTCGGTTATGTCTCGGGCTGTCCCGATCAGGCCCACGATTGCCCGGGCCGAATACAGAGGGGCGCACTGGAGTTCGAAAACGCGGTAGCCGCCCGATTTTTTCATAATGCGGGCCTCTCCGGGCGGAAGCTCATCGCCTTTGAGAATTCTTCGCCTGCATTCTCGCTGCGTATCGCGGTCATCGGGATGAATCAGCAGATTGCAGTCCCTGCCTGTCCATTCATGGATTTTCCACCCGGTTGCTTTTTCGAAGGCCGGGTTTAGCGATGTGATGGTGTCATCGGGGTCGAGGGTGAAAGTCACATCCAGGGAGCTGTTTACCAAAGAGCGGTATTTTCCCTCGCTTTCTCTTAGCGCAATTTCGGCGATATTGCGCTCGGCGATCTGTGCGCTGAGTTTCCTGTTCATCTCCTGGAGTTCCGCGGTGCGGCGTTCTACCCGGTCTGCCAGGTTTTCCCTGTATCCAGCCAGTTCCAGCTCGGTTTTCTTTCTTTCAACCGCGCAGCGGATAGACCTTAGAAGAGTTTCACCGTTTAACTCGCACTTTGCCAGGCAGTCCACCGGGTGGGTGGCAAGGGCCTGGCTGCAACCTTCCTCGTCTTCCCCGGGCAGGAGGAGGATCACTGCGGCCTTACCGCTTTTCTCCCTTGCTTCCGACAAAAGGTCGAGGCCCGTTCGCTTTCCCGGGGTGTAACCGAGCAAACACGCATCGTAGCCGGGTTCGCCCAGGGCGGCCAGCCCGGACTCAAAGGAGCGCGCCCAGTCAAGCCTCGGCCGCTCGATGGCCGATTCGGCCAGGAGTCTGCTTATCAAGACAAAATTTTCTTCCCGGTCGTCGATAAGAAGTATCCTGAGTTCTTTGAACGAATCCATTGGCGTGCCTTAAAAGAGCGGGACCGGGTCCCCACGCTGAAAAAATAGCGAATGCTTATGGTGTGAATCATATCCGGCGCCATCTCGGAAGACAAGGCGCAACCCTCGCCACTCGGTTCTTGAGACGGACAGCAGCGGACTTTCCTGTTTTTCCCCATTTTTTGTACTGAGTCTTTAGGCATCGGCGTTGGCAATGTCAAGGCGGCCGAAATGCGGCGATTGCGTTCGTGACGCCGGGCTTTCCCGCATCGGCAGCCTATTCAACAGACCGTAATGCCGGAAACATTGCCCCTGATCCGGCCCTCAAAATAATGGGTAATTGATCTTTTCATGGAGCGTCCAATTCCGGTATTATCGAACTCTCATACTAGCGGGGCCGCCCCGTTTTAAGACGGTTTTTTCTGAGCGGTGGATAGCCGCCATCGGCCGATCTGCCCGCCGGCGCAGCCAGCCGGGCAGGTCGGGGCTTGGCCATCTGTCAGCGGCGACACGCCGCGGCTTGGCAATCTGTCAGCGGCGACACGCCGCCGGCGAGACGCCACGAAGGAGGGGGAGACATGGGCGAGAGCAACACGGTTTTTATGGAAATAATCGAATGGTTCGATGAGTCGGGCTCGGAGATAGTGCACCGCATACCCCAATCGGGTTCGGGAGACATCAAATTCGGCGCTCAGCTGATAGTGCGTGAAAGCCAGACCGCGGTCCTTTTTTACGGTGGAAAGGCTTGCGACGTGTACGGCCCGGGGCGCCACACTCTCACTACGGCCAATATCCCCATTCTCACCCGGGTGCTCTCCGCCCCGTGGGGCTTTGAAAGCCCGCTGCGGGCCGAAGTCTACATGGTCAATATGAAGGAGTTCACCAACATCAAGTGGGGCACGCGCGATCCGGTCGCGTTCCGCGATTCCCGGCTGGGACTGGTTCGCCTCCGCGCTTTCGGTATTCTCAATATGCGGGTGGCCCAGCCGGTTTTGCTGATCAACACCCTGATCGGCACTCAGGGGCTCCAGACCACCGATGATGTCGGCCTCTATCTCGACCGGGTGATCGGGTCGCGGTTTAACGATTACATGGGCGAACACATGGACTCGATCCTGGAGTTGCCCGGTAAATACGAGTCGATGTCCAGCGGGTTGGAAAAGATTTTGGAGCAGGATTTCAGCCACTTCGGACTGGCCCTGACCAATATTTATATCAATTCCATCACCCCGCCCCCCGAAGTGCAAAAAGCGATAGACGACAGGAGCAGCCTGGCGCTCTTCGACAATCTGGACAACCTTGTCAAAATGAAAACGGCCATGGCCATCGAAAAATCGGCGGCCTCCCGGTCCGAGGCCGGGGCGGGAGTGGGCATGGGGGTGGCGATGATGATGCCCTCCATCCTTTCGGAGGCCATGAAAAAGGGCGGCGAATCCGCTCCGGCCCAGGCGCAGTGCCCGGCCTGCAGCCGGCCTATCCCGCTCGATTCGAAGTTTTGCCCTTTTTGCGGCCATCATGTGGTGGTTTTCGAGCAATGCCCGAAGTGCCATGCCAACCTTCCACCGCATTCCAGGTTTTGCCCCCAGTGCGGCGCTGCCGCCTCGGCCCAAAACCTGCCGGTGAAGTGCTCCCGGTGCGGCGCCGAAAATCTGCCCGGCTCCATATTCTGTAACGGGTGCGGTGAGAAACTGGCATGAGCTGGAAAATCGAGCACCCTTGCCCTCAATGCGGCGCCCCGGTCGAAATGGAAGAGACCGACCGCATCTTTAAATGCGAATTTTGCCGCACCCGTCTCTATATTTCTCCCCGGGAGAGCTTCCAATTTTTCATCGCCCCGCCCCGGCCCGACCTGGACGTTTTCTTCCTTCCTTACTGGAGATTCAAGGGGGTGGAGTTTAGTTGCGACGAACTCCAGGTGACGGGCAAGATTGTCGACTCCAATATCCTGGCGGTGAAGCTGCCGCACCTGCCCCCTTCGCTGGGAGTAAGGCCCCAGGTGTTGAAGCTGCGCTACGTCGCCCCCGGTGTGCCCGGCCGGTTCCTAAGGCCTGAGCTTCCCTTCGGGACCGCCGCCGGCAGACTTTCGGCCCGTGTCGAGGGCCGTTTGCCCGATATTTTCATTGGAGAGATCAAAAGCCTCATCTACTCCCCGCTGCGTGTGAAGGGAGAATGGATTTACGACGCCATACTGGATCGCCCGCTCTGTCCTGCGCAGGACGGACCCTGTGCCGGGCTGGAAGTCGATGAAACCCTCCAGCCCCGGGATCAGATCTCCTTTCTGGCCACCCTTTGCCCCCGGTGCGGATTCGACCTGGAAGGAGAAAAGGACAGCCTCGTTCTGCTTTGCCCCAACTGCTCCACCTCCTGGCAGGCCCGCGAGGGCGCCTTCGAAAGCGTTGCCTGCGATTTTTTGGCCCCGGGCGCTGGCGAGCGGCCAGACATTTACCTTCCTTTCTGGAGCATCTTGCCCGGTGTTGACGGTCTCAAAATCGAGTCCCGGGCGGATCTGGCGCGATTGGCCAACCTGCCGCGGGTCGTTCCGGGCGCGTGGGAAAAAGAGCCGCCCCGTTTCGCGGTCCCGGCCTTCAAGGTCAACCCCACGCTTTTTTTGCGTCTGGCCAGGATGATGACTTTCCTTTCGAAAAAAAACGATCGGAATGTGGAGGTCCGCAAGATCAGCCAGCACCCCGTCACTTTGCCTCTAAACGAAGCTCTGGAAAGCCTGCGGGTGTTTATCGCCTCCATTGCCCATCCCAAAAAGAGTGTCCTCCCCCATCTTAGCCAAATGTCCTTCGCGCTAAAGGACAGCCGGCTCGTCTATCTTCCATTCACTCTTCGGGGTGAAGAGTTCATCCAACCGGAGATCGGAATCTCCATTCAGAGGGCCGCGCTTTCCTGGGGCAAGTTGATCTGATACCAGCTTGCGCCGCCTTTTCCCGCACTCCCGGCGCACTCGACCGCGGTCCCTCTGGAACCCCATTATCCATACCTGACGCGCCGCCGCAAGCCATGCATCTCCAACGTGTCAAGCGATTTATCGTTCAAGTGCCGACTTGTGGCTCTTGCTCTTGCAGGGGGGCGGGGGGCAATGTTGTTTGTCTGAAAAGTTCAGTGGGCGTCAGCCCATGGGGGGTTGAGTTAAACGACTCAACTGGAATTGGTGCTGCTCTTTTTGAGCGACGATCATGATCCCGGAGGGACGATCATGATCCCGGAGGGATCAAAGCCATTAGCCGGGGGTTGAGGCCGTGAGGCCGATACCCCCGGAAAGGAACGAAAAAGAAGGCGACGACCCCGTGAGGGGTCGCAGGTCGGAGACCCCGTCCGGGCGCCACCCGGTCCCAAAAGTCTCTCAGGTTTGATAGAAGTCCTCCATGGGCAATCGGCCCACCCGGAAACCGTGAATAGTATTATTCCCGTCGCGGCTTCGCCGGGGTGGCCGGGAAACCTCGAAAAGGCCGCGGTTTGGACTGGGCAATCCCGTCCACGGCGGCACGCCGCAGCTAAAAAAGCTAAAGCGCAATTTTAAATATTCCGATTGTCTCTTCAATGGGAGAATTATTCTCCAAAAAATAACGTTTCCCGATGTCCGCCGCTTCTTTCGATTTCAGCCTCCAGCGCAGTTTTTGTTTGTGGTGTTTCAGAACTGGGGCGGGAAACAACGCTATGCATCCAAACAATAAAATGGGAGGATACGGGGCATGGAAGCAAAAAGATAATAACAAAATGGAAAATATTCCTTTCATGAAATAATATCTAATAATTTAAAAAGGATAATGGAAATGCGTATATTCAAAAATCTCAAGATACAACACAAAATGTTTCTCCCAAATATATTGAATATGGTTTTGCTTGGATCGGTAATTTTTTTCTTTATAAATTCACGTATCATGATCAAAAATCTTTCACATGAGCAAAAAAGTGCCGATGAGGCTATAAGCGGGCTTCAGAATGCGTCTTTTGGCATTCAGGCATATATAAATCACAATTTGTCTTATGCGGATCTTGGTAAGCAATATGGAGAAATTCTCAAAAATGCTGGTAACAAAACAATATCGGACAGCCTTAAAAAAATGTGGGCAAATGTAAGCCAAATTAACCAACTGCGCCTGAACAACGCTAATAAGTCTAATAAAATTAATGGTTTAACCGATGACTCCATATTGCAATCAAATACATACATAGAAAGTATTGTTAAAAAACTTGCCGATGAAAAGCTGAGATCAAGCGTCAGTACATTGGAAATGCTTGTAATCGGTGGGGCAAACAATAACACATCTTATAATTATCAATTAAAGGTTCTGTTTGCCAGGATGCAGGAAGATATAAAGCAAAATAAGGCGCTCCTTGCTTTAATAGGAAACGTGCTCCGGAACGTGGAGACGGACATAAAGCATTTAGCTGGGACTCCGTTCGAATCCATGGCCAAAGAGTCGAGAGATGACCTTCTCAAGATAAGGGGCCTGACCGATGGTTACATCAAAAACGCCAATCGTGAACAGCTCCTGGGAAGGGACATTGCGGCCGATATGCGTGCCGGCGCAAAGGCTGTTGCGGAGGTAAAAAGCAGGAGCGGCGAGCAACTTTTCAGCAGCCTGACGAGCTATTTTCGCAGCATGCTGATCATCATCCTGACGGTTTCCATTTTGGGGATGGTGATAGGTTTATTCACGTGGAAGTCCATTTCGCGGGCATTGCGGGACATTATCGAGGGGCTCTCGGGGGCCTCTCGGGAGGTGAACTCGGCGGCCGGCCAGTTGTCGGAAGCAAGCCAGTCTTTAGCGGAAGGCGCTACGGAACAGGCGGCGTCGATAGAGGAAATCTCGGCCTCGCTGGAGGAAATCTCGGCGATGACCAAGGGAAACGCCAAACATGCCGGCGATGCGGACACTCTTATGCGGGAAGCCAAGCAGACTTTTGAGGCGGCCAACTCCTCGATGGGCCGGTTGACGGCCTCCATGGAAGAGATCTCGAAGGCCAGCGAGCAGACCTCGAAAATCATCAAGACTATTGACGAGATCGCCTTCCAGACCAATTTGCTGGCTCTTAACGCCGCAGTGGAAGCCGCGCGGGCAGGGGAGGCGGGGGCGGGCTTCGCCGTTGTGGCCGATGAGGTCCGCAGCCTGGCCATGAGGGCTGCCGAGGCGGCCAAGAATACGACCGGGCTGATCGAGTCCACGATGAAAAAGGTAAAAGACGGCTCGGGGCTGGTGGCCAGGACGGGCGAAGCCTTCGACGGGCTGGGAGATTCGACCTCCAGGATCGGCGCTCTTATCGTTGACATCGCCACGGCCTCCAAAGAGCAGTCCATTGGCATAGACCAGGTGAGTGAGGCCATGAGCAGCACCGAGCAGGTCATTCAGAAAAATTCGGCCAACGCGGAGGAAACGGCCGCGGCCTCGCAGGAAATGAGCGG
>JARLHP010000286.1 GCA_031292195.1 Syntrophobacteraceae bacterium | reverse complement strand
TATCGCTATCCTCCCTTGGTTTGCTGCGCTGACAGCTTTGGTTGGATGGCATATGGCCTAAAATCGCGGGGTCCGCAAGTGTTTCATCTCTCGTTGTGCCCACGGGGCATGGATCGTTAGCGTGAGAACAAATTTACCGTGGCCGTTTACGCGCTTCTTATGACCGGCGGGCCGGTTTATAATATAGTGGGCACATCGCTGTACGCTCTTTCCTTGATGAGATCGGGTCTGTGGGAATGAAACCTTTCGTAGTGAAAAGCAAGTTCGTACCGACCGGGGACCAGCCCCAGGCCATCGAAAAGCTGGCCTCAAACATAGCGGCCGGCACACCGGAACAGACCCTTCTGGGGGTGACCGGGTCGGGCAAGACCTTCACCATGGCCCACGTAATCGCCAGGGTGCAAAGGCCCAGCCTGGTGATAGCGCCCAACAAAACTTTGGCCGCTCAGCTCTACGGCGAGTTCAAATCCTTTTTCCCGGACAACCGCGTGGAATATTTCGTATCCTATTACGATTATTACCAGCCGGAAGCCTACATACCTCAAAGCGACACCTACATAGCAAAAGACTCCTCCATAAACGAAACCATCGACAAGATGCGCCATTCGGCTACCCGCTCGCTTCTGGAGCGGCGGGACGTGATAATAGTTGCGAGCGTGTCCTGCATCTACGGCCTGGGTTCGCCCCAAACCTACCAGGACATGCTGCTGCAGCTCAAGACCGGCCAGGAAATCCCCCGGGAAGACGTACTGCGCAAGCTGGTGGACATCCAGTACGAAAGAAACGACTATGACTTTCACCGCGGCGTCTTCCGCGTGCGGGGAGACGTGGTCGAGGTATTTCCGGCCTACGAGGAGGACCGGGCGATTCGCATCGAGTTTTTCGGCGACGAGGTCGACTCCATAAAGGAAATCGACCCGCTCACCGGAAGGACCTACCGGCAGCTCACCAGGACCGACATTTACCCCGGGACCCATTACGTTACTTCCGAGGAGACCCTGGAGCGGGCCGTAAAGTCCATCAAGCTGGAGCTGACCGAAAGGCTCGAACACTTCTACCGGGAAGGAAAGCTCATCGAGGCGCAGCGCATCGAGGAACGCACCCGTTTCGACCTGGAAATGCTCGTGGAACTGGGCTTTTGCCACGGGATAGAAAACTATTCCAGACATCTCGACGGCCGCGCCGCGGGATCTCCTCCCTACACCCTGTTGGACTATTTTCCTTCCGACTGGCTCCTGTTCGTAGACGAAAGCCACATTTCCGTCCCCCAGATTCGAGGCATGTACAACGGCGACCGGGCCAGGAAGGACACCCTGGTGCGCTACGGCTTCCGGCTGCCCTCGGCCCTGGACAACCGGCCCCTTAATTTCGACGAATTCGAAAAGCGCGTTCAGCAGGCGGTGTATGTTTCCGCCACCCCGGGCCCCTACGAGCTGGCCAACACGAAAGGGCACGTGGTCGAGCAGATCATCAGACCCACCGGCCTTATCGACCCGCCGATCGAAGTGCGCCGCGCCGATTTCCAGGTCGACAACCTCATCGGAGAAATTCGAAAGCGGGTGCGGGACGGCCATCGCGTCCTGGTTACCACACTCACCAAAAGAATGGCCGAAGACCTCACCGAATACCTTGCCGAACTCGACATCAAGGTCCGCTATATGCACTCGGACATCGACACGCTCAACCGGATCGAGACGGTGCGCGACCTGCGGCTGGGCAACTTCGACGTCCTGATTGGAATCAACCTGCTGCGAGAAGGCCTCGATATCCCGGAAGTCTCGCTGGTGGCCGTTCTGGACGCCGACAACGAAGGCTTCCTGCGATCCGAACGTTCCCTCATTCAAACGGCGGGCCGCGCGGCCCGAAACATTACGGGAACGGTCATCCTCTACGCCAACAAAATCACCGACTCCATGCGCCGCGCCATCCAGGAAACCGACCGGCGGCGTACAAAACAGCTCCAGTACAATGAAGAAAACAACATAGTCCCCAAATCGGTGGAAAAGGAAATTTCGGACATCCTGGCGGACTACCGGATGAAGCCGCGCGATTCCGAGTTTGTCTTCGAACCGCAGGCCGAATTCGATTCGGAGGGCGCCGTTTCACCCGACCAACGGCTCCTGGCCCTGGAAAAGGAAATGAAGGAAGCCGCCTCCCGCCTCGAATTCGAAAGAGCCGCCGCCCTGCGCGATGAAATAAAACGGCTCCGCGAAAAACAGCTCATGCTGCAGTAGCGGGTGGGGGCCATTTCCGATTTCGATCACGCTCCAAGGCTGTTCCTCGCTGTTAAAACGGCGCAAATTCACCTCCCGCCTCACTATATAACTGGTCATTTCGTACGAAACCTGGACACTCCACGGATGAAATCGCACTCCTTCTTGTATAGACCGCTTTCAGACCGGATATGGTCGCCAATCTCCAGGTCCTGGTCCGTCTTGGCGTCATAGGCCGGCCAAACAGCCAGTCCTGGTCCGTTGGGGTCGCCGCTTTGGGCGAAATTCACCCAATAGGCCATCATGATCCGGGACAGGGCCAGGTCGGCATCCGCGTACCCATCGGCCTTACTCATGTTGCCGAAAACGTAGGCCAGGTCAGCCCCGTGATGGACGCCCAGCTTGCGGGCCATGACCGTGTCCGGCCGGCGGGTAAACCGGTACAGGTAGGCGGGAACGCCCGCGGCAACCAAAGAGCGGGCCATGAAACGGGCCGGTTCGGCATTGACCGCCACAGTCACGAAGAAGTCGATTGCTCGGGGCACCTCGGCGTCGCAGCGCACGGGAAACATCTCCAAGGCTGCATCCGCATCGCCGGCGAACCTGGTTTTGAGAAAGCCCCTGTAGGTTTGCATAGTTATGGCTGTTTGGTCCTTAAGATAGACAGCGCCCTCGTTTTGCGTGCTGCCGGCGATCAATGAGGCGCGGTTTTGTCCTCCGGCTGCAAAGGCTGTTGCCGGGTCGAGCGGCAAAACCCATCCGTCGAAGACTGGGGCGAAGAACAGGCCGTCCCGGAAAATGCTCGTCTCGGTGGCGGCCGCCTTGAGGATGTCAGGGACCGAGGCCGCGCGCAGGCAGGCCAGTTCGTCCGGAGTTTTGTCGCAGCCCAGCCGTCGGCTGAGTTCCAAGCCCATCCGGGCGACGTTCGCCGCATCGCCGTTGAAGGACGGACTCAAATACTCCGAGCCCATGATCGGGCCGCCGCTTTGGGCGA
Organism: Syntrophobacteraceae bacterium; assembly: GCA_031292195.1. Taxonomy (GTDB): domain Bacteria; phylum Desulfobacterota; class Syntrophobacteria; order Syntrophobacterales; family Syntrophobacteraceae; genus SbD1. Next base: position 15,272 of record JARLHP010000286.1, on the reverse strand, counting down.
TGGCCCTAACGAACAGCCCTTTGGCCAGTGGGCTGATCAAGAGCAGGGACACCGACCTGGCCCCGGCTGACTGGCCGAACACGGTCACCTTTTGCGGATCGCCTCCGAAGGCCGCGATGTTGTTGCGCACCCATGTGAGCGCGGCGATCTGGTCGAGCAGTCCGTAGTTACCCGTGACGCCGTGCGGCGACTCCTTGGCCAATAGTGGGTGCGCAAAGTAGCCGAGCGGCCCCAGGCGATAGTTAAGGCTTACCAGCACCACGCCCTGGCGGGCCAGATGGGCGCCGCCGTATTCGGGCAGCGAAGCCGCACCGAACTGGAAGCCCCCGCCATGGACCCAGACCATGACCGGAAGTTTGGCTCGGGGGCTTTTTGCCGGGGGCCAGACGTTGAGATAGAGGCAGTCCTCGCCGTAGCCTTTTGTTTCGGTTTTGCCCGGTTGGACGCAGGCCGGGCCGAAGGCGTTGCATTCGCGCACCGCTTTCCAGCGAACCGGCGGCGCCGGCGGTTTGAAGCGTAGCGGTCCCACCGGGGGCGCGGCGTAAGGGATGCCGAGGAAGACACGCAAGCCGCTCTCAACCGTGCCGCGCACCGGCCCACTGTCGAGGTTTACGACACCGGTCGCAATCCCGGCCGCAAAGAGCGCGGCAGGGGCCAAAAACAGCACGGCGAGGGCAATCATCAGGCGCGCGATCAGGGTTGGCATTGTGGAATCCATGGTGAATCCTCCCTGCCGGTCATTGTGCCGGAATAGTCATCTGCAACGCCGGGAGGGGGCTTGCCCTCCATCAGGATGATGGCAAGCATGAGAAAAGAGAAGACCCGCCCGGCATGCGGTTCGTAGTCCTTCAAATAGAACCAATACCCATGGTGCGAGAACGCCGTGAAAGCGTCGGCGTGGTTTCATCGCAAGGACTCGGTTCGTTGCTGTCATGGGTCGTCGGGCCTATTTCAGAACTTCGTCCAGCCAGTCGAAGAGCACCTGGCCGCCCAAGCTCCTATTCTCCATGATGCAGTGGTTGCTCGCGCCCTCGTCGGCCGGGGTGACGACCATTTTCTTCGCCGGATTCGGAAAACCGTCGAAGGCGATCTTCTGCTGCCGTTTGACTTCATGGCTTTTGTATTCCCCCTCGCCCACGATGATCAGAGCCGGCACGGAGATTTTGGCCGGATCGAAACCTTCGCCCTTATTGGCGTCGACGAGCTTGGCCGGCTCGTTTTCGGCAACCCCGTAGCGCCAGCAGACGGCCTTGACCACGCCGGCATGGAAGGCGGACCAGGCTGCCTTGTCCCGGGCGGTATCCGTGGCGGCCGGCATGGTGGCGAACAGGGACCGGGCGTCGACCACCGCGGCGTTCATTGCGACGGCCTTCAGGCGCGGATCAAATTCGGCCGCCTGGGGCACGAAGGCGCCCCCGCCGCTAATGCCGTAGGCGGCCAGGCCCTTGGGGGCGACCTCGCGTCGGCTTAAGGCGTAGTCCACCACGGCCTTCATGGGCACGTTCTCGTCGGGACGGAAGACCTTGCCTGTAAGAGGGGTAAGCCCCTGGCCCGGCAGGTCCACGGTCATGAAATTGTAGCCGCGAGCGTGGGCTTGGGGTCCAATGTAGAAGAAGAGATCCTCGGCGAAGGTCTCCCCTCCGCCAATCATAAGCAACGTTTTGTGCGCTCCTTTGCCCGCCGCGGCGCGGAAATAGCCGGGAAGCTTCACGCCCTCGAAGGGAATCTCGATGTATTCCAGTGGCTGCTGGAACAAGGTCCCGGCCAAGCGCATCAGTTTCCGTACCTTGGCGCCACGCTCCTGAACCCGGGGATTGGCCGGGTCCATGGAAATGAGAGAGAAGCGGTAGTAGTCGGCGGCGCGCAGAAGCTGGTCCCTTGCGCTGACTTTGTGTCCGGTAGCCAGGGATTTTTCACCCCTGGCCTCGACCCGCTTGGCCAGTTGCGCCCATTCTCGCTGCCAGTCCGCGGCGTCACCGTCCTTGATATGCGAGGCGGCGTAGAAGGCTTCCCCAATTTCCGCGCCCCCGTTCACCGTCGCGCCGAGGACCAGGCTGCCGAAATGGAAGTCCATGTCGCCGTCCTTGAAAAAATAATGGAAGGCGGTAGCGTGGGCGTCGAAACCCTTCTTGTCCGCCGCCAGAACAGGAAGAGCGGTCAGCAGGATAAGCGCGACCGCCGTCAGGAGTGATGCTCGATACATGCTAATGATGGTTTTCACAGCTTTTTCTCCTAAATGGGTGATGAGCGAGAGCACCAAGTACAGCCTCCCATTTTCCGGCCCGATGCGGAGGATTAGCGTAACCCCGTTACACCATCGCACTACACTATGGGAAAGTCTCCGTCTCAGGAACCGTTTTTTATCTTTTTAGCTGCAAAACAAAAGGCCTCGTGTATCAATTCGATATCGATCACGTTGGTTTTACCCGGCAGTTCACCGTCGGCTTCGAACCTGGCGGGTGTCGAGGCGCCGATCTTTGCCCTGCCGCCACGCAACCTGAGCCGCGCGGGCCGAAACGAAATGGGAACGGTCATTCTCTACGCCAACACCATCACCGACTCGATGCCCCGCGCCTTCCAGGAAACCGACAGGCGGCGTACAAAACAGATCCAGCACAATACCGCAAACAATATAGTCCCCAAATCGGTGGAAAAGGAAATTTCAGATATCCTGGTGGACTACCGGATGAAGCCGCGCGATTCCGAGTTTATCTTCGAACCCCGGGCCGAATTCGATTCGGAGGGCGCCGTTTCACCCGACCAACGGATCCTGGCCCTTGAAAAGGAAATGAAGGAAGCCGCCGCCCTGCGCGATGAAATAAAACGGCTTCGGGAAAAACAACTCATGCCGCAGTAGCGGGTGGGGATAATTTCCGATAACAACCGCGCTCCAATGCTCTTCCACGCTGTTTTAACAGCGTAAAATTCAGATGAAAAAATACTCTATTCCATTTATTTACTTTCATAAGTCCTCAAACTAATTTTCCACACAGTATCGAATAATGGCCGTCACTTTTTAGCACTACCAAGCCTTTTGAACGCCAATATTTGTTTTCGCGGCCACACTATATGAATTCGACCACACCAAGCAGCCTAGGTCAACTGGCATCACACTGGTTCGGAAAGCTCCGACCGGTTTAGCCTTTATCATCTCTTTAAGTATAGCATTCAAAGGGTGTCCTCTATCAAGAGGACCATTTTCCTATTCTTTATCAATTGAAGGAGAAAGAGTATGAGACCAGGAAATATGTTTCTATTAGGCTGTGCACTTTGTGTTCTTCTAATCGGTGGGGTGGCGCTGGCCTCTTTGAACTTTAATAACCCTATCATACCCAATCTTGTAATTACTTCAGCTTCGACCGTCCCTTCCAACGGTGACACCAACCCTTACGGTGTAGTGTTTGTCCCTCAAGGATTTCCTTCAGATGGGCTCCTCAAGCCCGGTGAGATTCTGGTCTCAAACTTCAACAATAGTGCTGGAAAGCAGGGAACCGGGACCACTATCGTTCAAATTAACCCCGCCGCCCCTTTACCGGTACCTGTGACTTTCTTCCAGGGAGCGACCACACCAGGGCTGACGCTTGTTCTTGGCTTCTTACGCCAAGGATACGTAGTGGTGGGAAACGTACCGTCGCTGGATGGCAGTGGTATCTGTCAAACAGGTACTGTCGGCCAGGGCGCTCTTCAGTTTTTGGATAAGAACGCGAATGTGGTGCTGACGCTGACAAACGCACAATTGCTCAATGGCCCGTGGGGCCTGGCGATAAAGGAAAATGCAAATTCCACCCAGGTATTTGTTGCAAACGTCTTGAGCGGTACGGTGACGCGACTCAATCTGTCGATTGGTCGTTCTCATACCAGCAATCCTATCAAGGTGATCTCGACAACCCAAATAGCCTCAGGCTACACCCATGGGTGCGCCGGCGCCTCCTTCGTTGCAGGACCAGCCGGATTGGCTTACGATAAGAAAAAGGACGTCCTGTACGTTTCATCCACCCAGGACAATGCCATCTATGCCGTCAAAAATGCCGGCTCCACGGTTAAAGATAACGGGACTGGCAGCATTGTAATAAAAGACGCGACACATCTTCATGGCCCAATAGGCCTTCTGCTGGCCCCCAATGGAGACTTTATTTCCGCGCAAGGTGATGTGACAAACGTCAACACTAATTTACCGAGCGAAATAGTGGAGTTTACCCCCAAGGGAGATTTCATTGCCGAGGTTTCGATCGATCCCGCTACCGGAGGAGCATTCGGAATTGCACTTGCTTCTACCCCAAAAGGCTTCAAATTCGCGGCAGTTGACGACAATACGAATACGTTGGGGATCTGGAACATAAACACGGGTGAATAAAGAAGCTCCAATCACTGCTTCAGAATAGTTGGACCACCGGTTCCAAACTGAAAGTCCTGACCCCCTCGGAATCTGAGTGAGGAGACCGCAGGGGTCAGGGAACCAAAAGCCCCTCCTTTGTTCCACTACAAATGTTTCTTCCGGATACAAAACCGCGGCCCGCCGGAAGGTCGCCCTTTTGGGGGCCGTGACCACCCTTTAGACCATTTCCTCGAAGTTCTGTTGCCTCAAGTCATATCGAACAGGACATTGTCTGCCTTTGAACAAAGCCCCTTTTCCCATGAGACGGTGGCTGGCGATCACTTGGCCTTCATGTAACAATGCCGTAATTTCAGTCATCTCGGAGAGGCCGCCGGGCAGACCATCTTTCACCTTCACCTGCATATAATCCCAAGGTACCGGGGAGACGTGGCAGACCCCACGGGCGGAGTGCGCCGGGTCATTCCGGGCAAAGGCAACTATCTGAAGAGGCGTATTGGTATAAAACCATACTTGATCAGACGCTACCTTTTGGGTTCCGGTTTTGCGGGTCAGGCTTTTCCGCTTTATCGCCAATCTGTCGAATCTTGGAAAACATTTCGGAAACGGATACCCCGGAGAGGGCCTCGAAAAGAGCGGGGGCCTGGGCCGCTATCTTGGTCACATCCGCGGTGAGCTTGTGTATGCCGGCCGAATCACCGTCGCCCGTGGATACGATGGTGATTTTATCCACATTTGCCAGGGGAGCGGCAAGAGCGCGCACGATTTCCGGAAGCCCCGTCAGCAGCTTGTCGATAACGGCCGCCTGGTTGTATTCCTGGAAAGCTTCGGCTTTGACGTTCATAGCCCGGGCTTCCGCTTCGCCCTTCTTAAGGATAATCTCGGCTTCCGCGCCGCCCTGTTCCCTTACCGCGGCCGCTTTACCTTCCGCCTCCATGATGAGCCGCTGCTTTTCGGCATTGGCCATCGTCTCGATCCTCTGACGTTCGATTTCGGCTTCCTTCAAGACCGTGGCGATCAGTTCCTTTTCCCTGCGCAGGATTTCGGCTTCCTGCACCTTGATCTGGTGCTCTCTTTCCACCTGCTGCACCTTCACCTGTTCGACCACAAGCTGCTGCTGCATGATATTGGTCTGGATGTCATAGGCCTTGTCCGCCTGAGCCTGCTGACGTTTGACTCCTTCCAGGTAGGTGGCCCTTTTGATCTCCAGGTCCCGCTCGGATTCGGCCTGCTTGGCCAGCGAAAGCGTTTCGGCCAGCACCCGCTCCTGATCGGCCTGAGCCTTGGCCACCGCCGACTCGCGCTGAGCCACGGCGCGCTTTATGGCCGTATCCCTTTCGGCTTCAGCCGTTGCCACATCGGCGTCACGCTTGATCCTGGCCACATCCGGGCGGCCCATGTTGGAGATATATTCGTTTTTGTCCCTGACCTCTTTTATGGCAAAGGAAATTACCTCCAGCCCCATTTTGCTCATGTCGTCGGCACAGGTGGAACGCATGCGCTCGGCGACCATCTCGGGTTCCTTTACTATCTGTTCGACGGTGAGCTGCCCGATAATCCCGCGCAGATGCCCTTCCATGACCAGACGAATCAAGCTCTCGCGCATTTCCGACGTCTTGGTCAGGAACTGCTCGGAAGCGGTCCGGATAGATTCCGGGTCGGATTTGACCTTTATCTGGGCCACGGCTTCCACCGTGACCGCTACCCCCTGCTTTGTGTAGAGGTCCTGCTGCGGGGCGACATCAAAGGACATCAACTCCAGCGAAAGACACCGGCATTCTTCGAGAAGCGGAAAGACAACCGTTCCACCGCCCTTTACCACCCGGGTGCCGCGAAAACCATAGACCAGGAGGGCTTCATGGGGTCCGGCCCTCCGGTACAGCCGTACCACAGTACTGGTAAAAAAGAAGATGCAAAGGATCAACAGCCCGCAGACTACCCACACGTAATTTGGAATCATCCACATACTCTTTCCTCCGGCCTCAAACGGTTATCTCCTCAAGCACACAACCGCCGCTTACAGCTTTCCCTTCTCCGTAAAAGTGTCCCAGCGGCAGACATAAGCTATTCCCTTTTCGTAACGGGTGACGACCACCTCGGCCCCTTTGGCAATGGGCGTCCCGTCCTCGCTTCGCGCGCCGCTATAGGCCCGCGCGCCGGCCTGTGTCCATTTGATTTCGCCCGTTCCGCCGTGCCTTATCGCACTGCTTACGGTGGCGATCGTTCCGACCATTTTGTAATCGGCAGGGTTCATCGTGTAATCATGCGCCAAAAGCACTTTGGCCAGGAACCAGAAGAGTGCGTAAGCCCCGGCCAATCCGGCCGCGACAGCGATCAGCAGTGTCACAAGGAACCACAGGGTGAAAGCACGGGTCACCAGAAACCCCACCCCGCCGAACCAGGCCAGGAAGGTCATAATCGCGGGTAAATTCAGGAGGGGGATCTCGTTGGCTTTGGCGACGGCATGATTGCCGCCAACCCCGTGATGAGGGAAATGCATCCAGTGAGGCAGATGCACGTGAAGATGATGTCCGCCGGAAATAAATGAGAGTATGCTACAGGAAAGACCCACTATGAAACAAATCAGGTAAAAATCCGCCCACGTCATGGAATACCGCCCGTCGGTTTCTACGGCTGGCCTCAATCAATTCAGGAAATATCCAACCCGCTCACGTTCCAGGCACATAAAAAAAGAAGGAATATCACCAATAAACCATTTATTGCACGCTTGATATTTTGAAAAGTATAAAAGTTCAGGTCTAAATACGCAAGTTATACTGTAATGGGATCAGCTAAATGCACTTTCAGGATGTGGCTTTGTTCCAGGAGCCTTGTACCCCCGCGTGCCGGCGTGCGTTCTCCGTGGCTTAGTCGAACGGCCTTTCATTTTGCAGATTTCTCTTTTGTGAAATGCACGCGCAGCTTTCCCTTAAAATACATCTCCCTTACACTTTTGGATTTCCCGGCCACCCACTCATCCAAGCCCATCCTGCGGATCATGCACAGGTTGAAGAGCTTCATGTTATGTTGCCGGACCGAAGCCTGGTCAGCGTAGGGATGAAGCAGATCGCACGGAAAACCGTCACACTCAAAGCAGAAATCGATTTTCTTGAGGCTCGTGCACTTGTAGATTTCACACGGTTCGGTTGCGCCCATGTACGACCTTACGCCCTGTCCATTTCTGCATCCCGGACATCTTGTCCGGTCGTAGGGCAAGCCGAGCTTTTGCGCTATGGCCGTCCTCATGGCCATCCCCAACGGCGTATCTTCCGCCAGATACATGGGACAATTGAAACAGTCCAGGCCGCAGGGTGAAGTCAACTCACTGCAATCCACGCTCTCCTCCTTTTACGTTCCGGTGTGGGGAATAAATTGATTGGAGTTGTCCCATAAGTAAGTGCTATCGACTCAAATCGTCTCGATGTCCGGTAAGTTCTCGAAAACCTCCTCCACCGTCTGGCTCCGAGTCAATATTCTTGTCACCACAGCAAGCGGTTCGGGCCAAATTTCCTGAAAATCTCTCTCCGAAGCTCCGATAACCGGAAAAGCCAGTTTTTCGGCAGGCGGGCAAAAATCGGCCGACACACCGGGTTTGTTGCCTCTCGCGTCAATGCGATACCAGCCGTATGGCCGCAGGTACACCGCGTTCAGCCCGTGGAGACAACAGCGAAGACCGCCGGTCTCAACCGTTAACCGCTGATAGCAAAGCCCCGCCGGAATGGCGCCGGCCCGCAGGAGCGCGGCCAAAAGATGGCTCTTGGCGTAACAGTAGCCCGTACCGTGGATCAATACTTCCGAGGCCTTGCAGGTTACCGGACCTCTCCTGTGATCCCAGCTGTGTTCGATGCGATCGCGGACAAACTCAAAGCAACGTCTGGCAAAAATTTCTTCCGAACCACACCCTTCGCCCAGTTCCGCCGCCTTGGCGAACACCAAAGGGTGTTTCCAATCTATGTACTCGTCGCTTTCCAGGTAAGCCTTTTCCATGTGCGCCAAGACCTAACATTTTGGGAAGAGCGCATCGACATCTTCCCTCACCGTTTCAAGCCAATTCTTTCTTTGCACCCCGGTGCTGGTGACCACCATACCGAAGGTTCGACGGTGGAATGTGGAAACGCCGCACAGACCGAAAATGCAATTCCTCCAGATCGTTTCCAGCGGGTCCCCGAAGACCTTCCGTTCGCGAGTTTCTTCCGTGTTGGAGGTATTGAACACCACGGCCGCCCGTGCCTTCAAAAGACCGTGCGGTACTCCCTCGCCGCCATCGCCTTCCAGGAATTCGTAGGCAACACCCGGGCGAATCGTTCTATCCACCCAGCCTTTCAAAATGGCAGGGGGCTGCCCCCACCAGTTCGGATGAACAACGATTATACCATCGGCCCGACCGATTTGCCCGCAGTGCTCCGCAACCACCCGGGACAAGGAAGCGTCCCCGGGAGTTTCCTGGCGAGTAAGCAGCGGATCGAAGTTTTCTTTGTAGAGATCGTGAAAAAACACCCCGTGCCCGTTGGCTTCCAACTGCTCGACCGCGGTTTTGGCAATGGCGTGATTGAAACTGGCCTCATCGGGATGAGCCAGAATAACCGATATCTTCATGGACAGCCTCCCCCGTAATGTCTTGCGCCATACAAACACTACTTCCCAGGCAGAGAAGTGAAGTACCCCTGATAGCAGGTTGGGTTCAAGATTTGCCTGATGGGTTGCGCTTCGCTCCACCCATCCTACGACAGCCCGTCGAGAGCCGCTCTAGGATGGGTGAAACCCATCTTTTGACGCGTCTTGAACGTAATTTCGCCTGAATCCGCCCCGGAGCTTCACACCTTTCCACACGTTTGAATCCCGGGGCGGCGAAATAGCGCTCCGCAGCCTGTGTCAGTCATGAGAATCCCCCGCAATCGCACCAGGTCCCATCTTACCGGCGCCAGCTCCGCATCCCTTCGAACCTTGCGCCGCCGACCGACCTTGCCTGGAAAGGGACTCGACCAGTCCTTCAAAAACGGAAATGACCTGATCGGAAGCCACTTCGACCCCTTCCAATACTTTCACAAAAAGGGCGTCGTTATCCGTGTGGATGCGCTGGCACAGGGCCTTTCCGTTTTCGGTAAGCAGCAGGAGCGTTTTTCTGCGATCCACCCCACCCTGTTCCCGGAGCACCAGGCCCGCCTTGACCAGACCGTCCACGGTGCGGCTGAGAGTGCTCTTATCCAGCCCCATGTGCACGGCCAGACCTCCAAGACTCGGGCGCTCCAGTTCATCCATGCCCATCAGCGCGTGGCACTGAGCCACACTCACGCCATGGCAACACGTTTCATCCCGGAGGATGGCCTCGAGCAACCGCTCGAGGCGGCGCAGGCTGCGCCTGAAGCGACGCACGACGGCTATATCCATCTTTTCCCCATCAGTTGGTGTTTGCAACTGTTGCATAGACCAACAAAATAATCCCCGTCAACAACTTTTTGTGCAGTTCCCCGCCGGCGGGGTCTGGAGGGAGGCCGTGATGAAATGAAGCGGGTAGAACGGGGCCAGGAGCCTTTTCATTGAGTTGGGGGTTCCGAACAGGTCGGTGTTTGGTGGGCAAATCGAGGCCGGCAACAAAAGAATTCTCCATCAATTCTATATACCATTGGCCCTGTTTTGGGTATTCTTCGGCTGCACATCTCAGGGGATATGCCCGGCCAGGAAGCGGTATCCCATCGCTACAGCGCGATATAATTGGGACTTTTACTCAAGGGCTTGTTTCTGGATCGGCGGGAAAGTATTTTATTTTGGGATTATAATACGCGGAAATCGGGGGCATCGGCTCCAGGTTTCCGATTTCTGATTTCTCAATCGGGGTTTTTCATGTCAAAATCGCTTCTAATAGTCGAATCTCCCACCAAGGCCAGGACCCTGGAGCGCTATCTGGGCAAGGACTTCATCGTCAAAGCCAGCGTAGGCCACATAAAGGATCTTCCGGGCAATAAACTGGGTGTGAACCTGGACGGTGAATTCACACCGCAGTACCAGGTCTTGAGGGGAAAGAAAAAAGTAATAGATGACCTCAAAAAGGCGGCCACCAGGGCCGATACCATCTACCTGGGCCCCGACCCCGACAGGGAGGGGGAAGCCATAGCCTGGCACATAGCCCAAGAGATCGGCGCCCTGGGAAAACCGGTCAAGCGGGTGCTTTTCTATGAACTGACCCGCAAGGCGATTCTGGAGGCGATCGAAAAGCCAAACGAGCTGGACTCGAAGCTTTACGAGGCGCAACAGGCGCGGCGAATCCTCGATCGGCTGGTGGGGTACATGATCTCACCTCTTTTGTGGGAAAAAGTGAGGGCCGGGCTCAGCGCGGGCAGAGTGCAGTCCGTGGCCCTGAGGTTGATTTGCGAACGGGAAGAGGAAATCCACGCCTTTGAAAAAGAGGAATACTGGACTATAGACGCCCGGCTCTCGCCCGTTTCCTTGAATAATGCGCCGGCGGACCCGGTCTCGGCTTTTCTGGCCCAGCTTATCCGCTTTAAAAAGAAAAAATGCGCAATCACCACCCAGGAGGAAGCCGACAAACACGTCCAGGCGCTGGCATCGGTCGCCTGGAACGTAAGCTCGGTCGAAAAAAAGCAGAGGCAAAAAAACCCGTCTCCCCCCTTCATCACCAGTACCCTCCAGCAGGATGCGGCACGCAAATTTCATTTTTCGGCCAAACAGACCATGAGCGTTGCCCAGAAGCTCTACGAAGGGATCGAAATAGGAGAGGAAGGGGCGGTGGGGCTCATCACCTATATGCGTACCGACTCCACCAGGCTTTCCCAGGATTCGACCCAGGCGGTGAGAGAATTTATCGCCAACCGGTGGGGAGACAAGTACCTGCCGGCAAAACCCGTAGCCTATAAAGCGAAGGAAACGGCCCAGGGCGCTCACGAAGCGATTCGACCCACGGAGGTGGGACGCACTCCGGAAAGTGTGGCAAAGTACCTCAGCCGCGAGCAGGCCAACCTCTATTCTCTTATCTGGAAAAGGTTCGTGGCCTGTCAGATGACCCCCGCGCTCATCAATCAGACCACCGTGGACATTTCGGCCGGCGACTACCTGTTCCGGGCGACCGGTTCGGTAATCGCCTTCCCGGGCTTTTTGACCCTCTATGAAGAGGGAAAGGACGAACCGGAGAATGGAAAACCCGAGGAAAGACTGCCCGATCTATCCGAAGGCCAACTGCTGGACCTTCTCAAAATCGAGCCAAAGCAGCACTTCACACAGCCTCCGCCCCGGTTTACGGAAGCAACGCTCATAAAGACCCTGGAAGACCTGGGAATCGGCAGGCCAAGCACCTACGCGACGATCATATCCACGGTCCTGGAAAGAGAATATGTATTGCGCCTCAAACAACGGTTGAGCCCAACCGAACTGGGGATGATAATCAATCGGCTGGTTTCGGCCAATTTTCCCGACATAGTGGACACCAAATTTACGGCCAACATGGAAAAGGACCTGGACGAAGTCGAGCATGGCGGACGTCGCTTCGTTAATCTGCTAAACGATTTCTACGGGCCCTTTGCCAAAAGCCTGGAATCAGCCCGCACCGGGATGGCCAACTTCAAGGGCGCGGGCTGGCCCACGGAGCTAAGTTGCCCGCGCTGCTCCAAGCCCCTTTCCATTCGCCTCAGCCGGAGCAACGGCGCTTTTCTGGCCTGTACAGGCTACCCGGACTGCTCCTTTACCTCCGATTACGAAAGGGACGAGAAGGGACACATTCACCCCGTGGAGGCCAAGCAGGCCGAACCGACCGGAGAGGTCTGCGAGAAATGCGGTAAACCCATGGCCCTCAAACGGGGCCGTTTCGGCGTCTTTCTGGCCTGCACGGGATATCCGGCCTGCAAGAACACCCGGGCGCCTTCCACCGGCATACACTGCCCGCGGGAAGGGTGCGCGGGCGAACTGGTGGCGCGCATGGGCAAGCGCGGCCCCTTCTACGGCTGCAATAAATATCCCGAGTGCAAAATGCTCGTCCAGGGCGAGCCGGTTCACCAAAGCTGTCCGGTGTGCCAGGCGCCGGTTCTTTTCCGCAAGGGGTCAAAGACGGGAAGCTCGACCCTTTTTTGTATCAATCCCTCCTGCAAATTCACCAAAAAGGAGGAACCCGAAGAGGAACAGGCCAAAAATGGGTAAATGAATGAACCAGACCATTGTCGCATCCATTCCGTTCTTTGGAGGCCAGGTGGTGGCCTTCATTATGGGCTGCATCCTGGGCAGCTTTTACAATGTGGTAATTCACCGGTTGCCATCCGGTCAGTCGATTGTGCGGCCCCCTTCCAACTGTCCGGGCTGCGGAAACTCCATCGCGGCCTATGACAACATTCCGCTGGTGAGCTACCTGCTCCTGCGGGGAAGGTGCCGCCACTGCAAGATGTCGATATCCTTGCGCTATCCGCTGGTGGAGGCTTGTAGCGGCTTACTCGCCCTGCTCCTTTTCCGGCGCTATGGACTTCATCCTCAAATTGTGGTTGAATTCATATTCTGCTCGCTCCTGCTCATAATCACCATGATCGACTTCGACACCATGGAAATTCCCGACGTTCTGTCATTGCCGGGCATAGCTCTGGGTCTGGGGTTTTCCTTTTTCACCCCGCGCCTTTCCTGGTGGCAGTCTCTTCTGGGGATAGCCCTGGGGGGAGGAATCTTTTACCTGATCGCCGAGGGATACGCGCGTCTGAGGCACAAGGAGGGGCTTGGGGGGGGCGATATCAAGCTCCTGGCCATGATCGGGGCCTTCCTGGGGTGGAGGGGTGTGGTATTTACGGTGCTGGCCTCCTCAGTATTGGGCACACTTATTGCAGTCCCAATTATGTGGCGCTCCGGAAAAGGCCTGGGGTCTCATCTGCCCTACGGCCCCTTTCTGGCTATGGGAGCGGTGGCCTATATCTTTTGGGGCGAGCTTTTTTACCACTGGTACTTTTCCACTTTGCCCGGGATGTAACAATTAAATGACACGCAGGTGCTTTTTCGTACCCGAAGTTGGCGAAAAGGCGGGCAGTTTCGATCTGCCGCCGCGTCTTTCCCGTCAACTGGAAACGGTGCTGCGGGCAAAAGCGGGAGAATCCATCGAACTTCTGGACGCCAATGGCTGCACCCGGGAGTGCCTGATCACCGCGGTCCACCGCGGCAGCGTCACGGTTTCGGTGGTGGGCAAGGTGAACCGGCCGGCGTGTGAATCCCCGCTGTCCCTGACGCTTGGGATGGGGATTGGACGCCCGGATACGATGGATCTCATAGTCAGGCAGGCTACGGAAATGGGAGTGTCGCGACTGGCCGTCTTTCGCTCCTTGAGGAGCCAGTACGGTCTTGCAGGCAAACCCGCCGAAAAGAAAAAAGAGCGATGGTCCAGGATTGCGAGCGAGGCCGTGTGCCAGTGCGGGCGGACCTCACCCCCTGAAATCATCTTGTTCGAAGACCTGGCCAATTTTGTGACTTCACTGGAAGATTACCAGGTGGGCTGCGATCTGAAAATATTTGCGCTGGAGCGCGAACCCTGCGCCAGGCCCAAGAGTCTGGCCGGCAAAACGGCGCACCGGCCGATTCACCGGATCGCCGCCGCTCTGGGCCCGGAAGGCGGTTGGGATAACTCGGAAAGCTCGGCGCTGATCGAGGCCGGTTTCGAATCGGTCAGCCTGGGACCAAGGACGTTACGCATGGAAACGGCTGCGGTAGCCCTTATTTCCTCCATACAACTATTTTGGGGCGACATGGGGGATGGTCTATCGCGCACCTGACGAAGTCGCAGTTGACCGGCCCAGTCAGTAAACCTGTTTCGATGGAGCAAGGGAGGACATTTCATGAGATGCGAAAAATGCGGCTATGTGAGTTTCGATCACCTTTCAGAATGCAAAAATTGTCATGCCAGTATGACTGCCGCAAGAGAGGGTTTCAGGTTTTCGACTGCAAAACCGTCGGTTCCTTCCCTGCTCGGGTCGCTTCTAAACGAGACGCCCCCCACGGCTAAGGCGCCCTCCCCGGCCGCCGACACCGAAACATACCACTCGTTTGAATTACAGGGAGAAATTCCCGGCGCTCTCGGCGAAGAGTTCACGATCGAATCGGGCTCGGAAGAAGACTTCAGCCTGCTCGATATCTCCGACGAGGAACTCGAACTGCTTATCGAGCAGGACTCGCTTGAAAGCAACGACAAGTCGACCGGCCCCATGGAAACCGGCGGGTCCAAACAGCCCGGCAAACCTGTTTCTTCCCCCCCGGCCGGTTCCGCCTCCAGCGAAATTGGTATGGTCCAGGGAGTTGACGCCTCGTCGGACGGGGATCTGGAGCTGAGCCTGGACGATTTTTTTGAAATGGAAAACGAAACAAAAGCAGACCATCAGCCGGGTTTGACCGCTAATTCCCATGGCGGGCCGGCAACGCCCCCAGCCGAGGCGGCTCAGAGCAACGATTCCATGGACGATTTTGTTATCGACCTTTCCGAAAGTGACCTGGACGACCTCCTGAAGCGCCTGGAAGAAAGTGCCGGAAAAAAAGCCTGAGGCGGCGTGCCGCCGCAGTCGGGATTGCCATGCCCCACGGCGTACCGCCGTGGCCGGTAGGGGGAAACGGGACGCGGGGAGTTGTTTATAATAGTTTTCCCACGCGAAGTCGCGAAGGGGAAAATACTTTTTATGGTTCCAGGGTGGCCCCCGGGGACCCTCCCGGCGCTTCGCGCCCTGGACACCGCGTGTCCGGGCCACCCCCTTTCGTTGCGGCTTTTCGTGATTGCCGGTGAAGAGCCGTTTCGGTTCGCTTTACTTCTCGTTGGAATTTAAGTTGACAGCCCGTCAGGATTCCGCTACTATCGGGTGCTTGTGGCGAGGTAGCTCAGTCGGTAGAGCAGTGGACTGAAAATCCTCGTGTCGACAGTTCGATTCTGCCCCTCGCCACCAGAAATTTCAAGGGGTTACGGTCTCACCGCCGTAACCCC
>JARLHP010000285.1 GCA_031292195.1 Syntrophobacteraceae bacterium | reverse complement strand
TATCGCTATCCTCCCTTGGTTTGCTGCGCTGACAGCTTTGGTTGGATGGCATATGGCCTAAAATCGCGGGGTCCGCAAGTGTTTCATCTCTCGTTGTGCCCACGGGGCATGGATCGTTAGCGTGAGAACAAATTTACCGTGTGATACGAAGTTGCGTCCAAGACGCGACAAACTGATGGATTTCACTGCGTCTCACCCATCCTACAGCGCCTCTCGACGGGCCGGGGTAGGATGGGTGGAGCGAAAGCGCAACCCATCAGGCAAATCTTGAACGTAACCTGGTATGAAAGGTCGATGAACTCTTTAGGACCGTCTGGAAAACCTAGGAGGGATTGCACAAGGAAAGCTTGCGAACGACCGTTTCGGCGGTTTCCGGCGCTAGAGTAGTTGGGCTGCGCTTTGCTTAGCCCACCTACCGGGTTTGCCCGGCAAGAACGTTTGTATCAAAAAATGTACGCATCAGTCTCGCTCATGAAGCTCATCGCGCGTCCACTTCCGCCCGCAATATATTTTACGGGTTTTCCGCGGAGGGGATAAGGTTGCTCCCGGGCGGCATCGCAGCCCCGGCCGCCAATGATAACCTCGACCCTGTCGCCTGGCTGTAAAGGCAGCCCTTTAATGGTGACCGAGCCGTCTTCCGTGACTTCCACCCCCACTCTATAGTCCCGCATAACGTTACCTCGCTCACAATCCTACTACACACCGGCCGGCCCGGGGAGTGATCCCCTTGACCACCTCAGCCGAGCTGAGACGCCCTTCGTTGCCTGTGCGCCCCGGTGAAGGCGCCCTTTTCCTGGCCGAAAAGCTCGGACTCGATTATGGTCCCGCAGATGGCTGCGCCCCGGTGGAAAAAGTCCAGGTGGATAAGAAAACCGGGTGGTTTAGAAATCTCTCTTCCTGACGGGCGGAGGATTCTGATACCTTCCCCCGGCCTATCCGGGGGAAGGTGTCCCTCAGGAAATGGATATATTTTAGCCACTCAATGAAAAATGGGATCGTTTTCCGTGAGGGATTGGACCGTAACGGAAGTGTGAGCCACGATAAGGTCTCGAACGAGGGAATAGAGCCTCTCGGCTTTCCGCAGGTGTTTTAGCGCCTTGGACTGTGTGCGGCGGTCCTGGAACAACCTTTTGTATTCATGTGCGTGCTGTTCGGCCCTCCGATGAAGTTTGATCATGCGTACCTTCTGCTCCGTGGTCATACATTCCTCCTCCACTGATTATGGGCCGTAAGTTATGAAAATTTTAGAGGAAAGTGAATCAGGCGAAGAGTGTAGAAGTCTGGTAGGTTTGTCTGTATTTCCGGGAGTAGAGGGACCGCTCCGGCAATGCTTTTTGAAAAGGGTCGCGTCCTGGCTTCGCTTAACAAAGCGGTTGGTCGTAAACTGTTCAACTGCGGGCTCATCCATGATAGGATTTATTCGGGAATTTTTACGCCTCCTTTCTGAAAAGCGCTATCTTCAATTATTTCGGATGGCCGGCGTCAATCGTGGACTCTTGATGTTACTTCTTAAGGATTATATCTGGAATGAAAGAGCAGCTGTCGTTCGTTTACATGGCCTACGGCGGATGGCAATTCAGAAGGCAGGCGCTGCTGAGCGTATTGTCCCTGGTTCAAAGCGGAGCGGTTCCGGGGAGGGTCCTTGTTTATACCGACCGTCCCGACGAATTCGAAAAGCTCCCGGTGGAGACTGTGTTGCTCGATAAAGGCAGTATCAAAAGCTGGAAGGGCCCGTACGGTTTTTCCCACCGCATGAAAATCGAGCTGCTCAGGAGCTTATTCAAAGAAGCCGACGGGCATGTGGTCTATGTGGACAGCGATACTATCTGGACGCGCGAGCCTGCGGGAATATATCAATCCCTCCGGGAGGGCTGTGCGGTCATGCATGTGCGTGAGCGGCAGCTATCCGATCGTTTCTTTCCGCAGTACCGGGCGCTGCTCGAAAATACGGAATTCCTGAAAAATGCCGGCCTGCCTGTCGTACCCACCGAGCAGTTCTGGGTGTACAACGCGGGTGTTCTCGGCCTGCCCTCCACCATGAATCCGGCTGTCCTCGATGAGACGCTTTATATGTGCGACCTGCTTTGCCGGAAAGTCCCTTTAATGATGGAGTGGGTGGAGCAGACCGCTTTTTCCTACATCTTTCAGGGCCACGGAATGAAGATAGACACCTGTGGTGAAGAGCTGTTCCATTACTGGGCCGACAGCTTCGAGTTCGCCCGCCGGTTGAAGAAATACTCCTTATCCGACCTGGCGGCTTTGAGCAAGGAACCTCAACGGGTTTATGAACTGATCGGGGAACTGAGAAAGGGTAGAAGAAGTTTTGTAAACCAGTTGCTAGTGCGCACAAAGAGGTTGTGGCGTTCGGCCAGGAAGCGCAAAAGAGAGTCCCTTGTTTATCTTGACATACTGAAGTGTCGGGCGCTTGGCCGTGAGAGGCCGGACGACTGATCTTTTTCGCCGCTTGACCGGTTTATAGCCGTACTTTATATTGAACTAGCTGGATAAAAAATAACACACTCAGAGCGAATGAGAGCTTGTTTAACGAGCAGGGCGCCCGGCGAGGTTTTGGGCCGGAGAAGCGGAGAATGGCCATGGCTGATTCAAAGGTTGCCACAGATAAATTCCTGGTCTGCGTGGGTGGAAGGCTTTCCGATTCGGGTGTCGTAAGATATGCGGCCAGAAAAGCCGAGGGTGCGCGGGCAAGACTTTTTGCGATCCACGTGGAAACCCCGGGCGAGGTTCTGAGCGCTCAGGAGTCCCGTGACCGGGCAATAGACCATTTGAGGCTGGCCGAGGAACTGGGGGCTGAAACAGCAACCCTTGCCGGCCGCAATGTGGCCGAAGAGGCGATACGGTTTGCCCGCGAGAAGGGCATAAGCAGAATAATTGCGGGAAAACCGGGACGCTCTCGGTTGAAGAGCATTTTTTCCGGCAGCACCCTGGAGCGGTTGGTGCGGATCAGCGGTGATCTCGATGTGGAGATCGTCTCGGGCGATTCGGGCGAAGCGGGTCGGACATCCTACACAATTCGATCTCAGGCTTTTCCCTGGTCGGATTACGGGGCCGGCCTTCTTTTTTTCGTGCTGGCTACCGGCCTGTGCCTGTTGATGTATCCGCATTTTCATTTGAGCAATCTCATAATGGTCTATCTGCTGGCCGTAATGGTAACGGCGATTGAGGCCGGTCGAGGCCCGTCGCTGGTCGTTTCTCTTTTTAGCGTCCTGACTTTTGATTTTCTCTTTGTACCCCCGCGATTTTCCTTCACCGTGGACGATGCCCAATACATAGTGACGTTCCTGGTGATGTTTGCGGTTGCCCTGGCCATAAGCCACCTGGCTTCCCTCCTGCGGGCGCAGACCCGCACGGCCCGTTTGCAGGAAAGGCAGGCGGCGGCGATGCACGGTCTCAGCCGCCAGCTCGCCTGCTCCCGGGGGGTTGAAAATATCATTTCCATCGGTGTGGAATACATTTCCGAGATTTTTGACTCGCACCTGATAGTGCTTCTGCCCGATAGCGCCGGAAAATTGAAGACCGCCGGGGGCGACCCCTCCGCAGTGCTCCAAAATGACATTGTCAGGCAGCTCGAGATAGCCCGCAAAGCTTTTGAATCGGGCAAAACAACCGGGTGGGGAACCGATTGTTCACCGGAGAACGAAATCCTGTATGCCCCGCTCCAGGTGGCGGATCTGACCATCGGGGTGGCGGCGTTGCGGCCGGGAGAACCAAAACGACTTCTCCTGGCCGATCAGCGCATGCTGTTCGAATCTTTGGTAAAACAGGTCGCACTCTCCCTCGAGGTGGAGTACATGGCGGAAAAAGGCGTTCAGTTGCAACTCTCAGCTTTCTGAGAGCGCCTCCGAGATCGCTTCTTTTACAGGGTCGGTATGCCGACCGAGATAGTCGATCTGGAAATTGAACTCCGGGAATTTTTTGGGAAGCTTCATCATGTTGAAAACCATCACGCCGATGGCCAACCTGTCGAGCCAGGAGGACAGGGGCCAGCCGAAATGGACGGTGATATTTTTGTCGGGCAGTTCGTATCGAATGAGCTTGAGCAGGAGCAAAATCCTCTGGTAGAGCGCGCTTCGCGTGAGCGGGAAGCGGTAATGGTTCTTGGTGATCCTGGGCGGGATGCCCTGGCGGGGCGTAAAGAAGGTTATGTAGGCCTCGTTGTCCTTGGGCTCATCGATAGATTCTTCCCTGGGGCGCCGGAAGATGATGTGCAGGTTGTCCGCAGATGATTCGGCCAGGTTCAGCATCATTTCCATCTCGTTATCCGACTGACCGATCTGGACTATTTCCGGGGCCCTGCGCTTGGCCATAAGTCCGCCCGCGATGAGCACAAAGGTCGTCACGCCCGCCCAGAGCGCGGTGCCGTGCGGTTTGTCTATGGCCAGGAAAATGAAGCACCCCATCAGGATAATCCACAGGATCAGCGTCCCGATGCGGCTGGTGAAATAAGGGACTACCTCCTTTGTGCCGGTAAAATAGCGGTAGATCAAAAGCGAGCCCAGATTGATGCAGAAGCTGGCCACCAGGCCTATGGCGTACATATCGGCCAGGACTTCCTGAGAGCCGCTGGTGATGATGACGATCACGGAGAAAAAGGTGGCGTTGAGTATATGGATCCGGTAGAGCGAGCTGCGGCGGTTGGTGGCGATCAGCCAGTGAAAGCCGTAGCGGTGGGCCACGCGTTCCAGAAGTTCGCTGGAGGCGACGAAGGCGGTGTTTACGGCCATGCAAAGAGTGATGCTGGCAAGGCTGGCGACCATGACGCCGAAAAGCGTGCCGTTGAGCACTGTGGCATAGTGAGTGATGAGGTCGCCTTCGTGGGCGCCGAAATCGAGGGGGGCGCTGAGGGCCAGGCCGGCTACCAGGGGGGTGACGAGGCCCACCGTACAGGCCAGGAAAAGATAGGCCTTGCGTGAATCGCGCCAACTGCGCACCAGGCCGGCGGTCTGGATCACGGATTCTATACCGGAATAGGCCAGGATGCAGAAGGCGAGGTGCGAGATGAAATTGCCGTAATCATGGAGCAGCGAGCCGGTTCGAAGCGAATTCAGAGACTCTACTCCGGACTGTTTGAGACGTCCCAAATCCGCGACGTTGAAGGCGACCAGCCCCGAAGCCAGAAGATTGAGAATGACGAAGGCGGCCATAGCGAAAATCAAAAAGGTAAACCTGGCATTTTCCCTTATTCCCAGGATATTCAGCCCGGCAATGGCCCAGAGTATGGCCAGTACCAGAACGATAACCAGGGTAGTGGCCTGGGCGACATGGGGGAAAAACGAGGAGGCATTGAGAACGGCGCTAACAGCCGATATACAGGCAGTCAGAGTGTAATCGACCATGATCGAGGAGACGGCCACAAAAGATATCATCGGGCCGAGCACCAGGTAGGAGAATGAGTAGACCCCCCCGCCTATCAGTCCGTTATGCTCCAGGATTTCGGCGATTTCGGTAAACCGGGTGCTCATGAAGCGCATCAGGATACTGGTTAGAGCGATAAAAACGATGGCGCTCAACCCGATGAACCTGTGCGCTTCGGCCGGTACGTAGAAGATGGACGTAAATTCGTCCATCAGCGTGATGATGCCTACCGCCAGCCAGGTGAGCCAGAGCCGTCCGGCCTGGGAATAGGTGATGAGGTTGGGCTTTCGCAGAAGAAGAACAAAAGTCCATACCAGGGACAGATTCACCACTAAGAGAACGATGAGTTTCATTTAACTTTTGGATAACCCCTCACACGATTCAGTCCAACTGCACGATGGAATGCGCCACGGGTCCGGTGCTGATCGCGAAAAGGCGAGGGAGGGAGTTTGGCGGGAACCAAAAGGAAAGACCCGGGGTCTTGTGACCCGGATATGTCAAACCCGAAGGTAGTCCTTCTCAAAATACCCTCTTGACGCCTGCGAGGTTAGCTGGCGGGCTCGGGCCAAAGAGGTTGCCCTACGCCGTGTGGCGATACGCCCCTGTTAATCGGGTCCCCCGCTCCGAATTGCGGATTCGGCGATTCAAAGCGATAACAATCTAGTTTGCCGCAAAGCCCATGTCAAGAAATGAAAATGCTGGTGCAACAGTTCGGTTCGAAATTCACTTTTTCTTTAACTAATCGAAGTTCGGGGATATTATTGTAGTCACCGTTGGTTCGCTTCGGCAAGCACCCTCATCAGGAAACCGTCTATGAGCTTCAGGACAAAACTTATTCTGGCGTTTAGCGGCCCCCTCGCCATTCTCATCTTGCTGGGCCTGGTCAGCATCAGGACCATTACGATGTCCAGCCACACGCTGCAAACGATCTTCCGGGAAAACTACGACTCCGTCGCGGCATGCCTGAAGATGAAAGACGCCATCCAGGAAATGGACCGAACCGCGGAAACATTTATCTGGGAAGGGGTAAAAGACAAAAGAATCTCGGCCGAGGAAGGAAAGTTTGCCGAGAACCTCAGGTTCCAGCAGGGAAATGTCACGGTTCCCGGAGAACAGGAATTGACCGATGCTTTGAAAAAGCAGTGGAACGTCTATCGCACGCTGTTCGAGCAATTCTTCACGCTTTCTGCCGAGGGCAACGCTCGTCGGGACTTCTACCGCGAAAAACTGCTTCAGCAGTCCAGACTTGTTACGGACCTGGCGCAGCGGATCACCGACATCAACCTCCACAACATGGTTTTCGCCGACGGGCAGGCGCGCAGGAAAGCGGCCGAAACCAACCGGACCCTGATGTTTCTGGTGCTATCCGGAATCGTGCTGGCAGGGCTTTTTGCCGGAATAATCTGGCGTTCGATGGCCAAATCCATCTCCGGACTGATAAGCTCGGTGCAGGAAATTCAGCGGGGGAACCTGGACCTTTTTGTCCAGGTCAACGCCCGGGATGAAATCGGCAACCTGGCCTCGGCATTCAACGAGATGACCTCGAGCCTTCGCCGGTTCAGAACGACGAATCGAAAGGAGCTTCTGCGATCTCAAAGGGCGACCAATTCGCTGCTCGATACCCTTCCGGAGGCTGTGGCGGTTTGCAATCCCGCCGGTATGATCGAGCTTTCAAACCAGGCTGCCGCAAAAATGTTCGGCCTTACTGCCGGAGGTTCGCTCAAGGACGCCGGAAGTGAAAGAATCGCGGCGCTCTTCGAGCGGGCGAACCGGGAAGTGCGTCCCATCCGCAGCGAGGGCTGGGATTGGGCGATCCAGAAATTTGTGGGCGGCGAGGAGAAGTTCTTCATGCCCGAAGCTGTTCCGATCCTCGATGATGAGCGCAAAGTGATCGGCGTCACCCTGCTTTTTTCCGATGTCACCCGGCTGCGCAAAGCCGATGAAGTCAAAAGCGGCCTGATATCGACTGTTTCTCACGAACTCAAGACGCCCCTGACCTCCATCAGGCTGGCAACCCACGCGCTCTTGAACGAAAAACTGGGCGTTCTGACTCCCAAGCAGTCGGAACTGGTGGCGGCCGCCCGGGAAGAAAGCGACCGGCTCCACAAGATAATCGAAAATCTGCTCGAACTGGGCAAAATGGAATCGGGGCGCTCCAGGCTCGATCTCGTGTCGCTCAATGCCGAGGAACTCCTGCTGGCCGCCGCCGACCGGGTGAGCACCGCTTTTGCCGACCGGGGGATAGCGTTTTCCGTGGACCTGCCGTCCGCCCCGTCCTTTGTTCGGGCCGACAACCTCAGGCTGGGAATCGTATTTGCGAATCTGCTCACAAACGCGCTGAGGCATACTCCTCCCGGCGGCGAAGTGAGGCTCTGCGCGCAGGAGGCTGACAGTGAGGTAATCTTTTCGGTGGAAGACACCGGCCAGGGGATAGCCGAAGAAGACCTACCCCGTATCTTTGAAAAATTCTACCGGGTTTCGGGGGGCGAAGAGCCGGGGGCCTCGGGGCTGGGGCTGGCCATAGTGAAAGAAATTCTGGGGGAGCACGGCAGCAAAATCGAAGTGAGCAGCAGCCCCGGTCAGGGTGCCCGGTTCACATTCTCGCTCAAGAAGGTCTGAGCAATTCCGTTTAGAAATTCCACCGCAGAGCCGCGGAGAGCGCCGAGGAAATGTCTCGAAAAGCTTTCTCACGCGAAGACGCGAGGGGAAAAGTCTTTTCACGCTTTCGTGGTGACCCTGCGGACAATGGAAACTGCTTTGAAAAGTGCCTGCCGGCCCTCCCGGCGCTTCGCGCCCCGGACACCGTGTGTCCGGGCCACCCCTGTCCGGCACGCAGGTCCATTCTGTTCCATTTGAAGCGCTCCCGCAAGTCATGTAGGTTGGGCTAAGCCTTGCGCAGCCCAACAAAAACTTTTCAGAGCAGTTTGAAGCGTTCCCGCAGGTTTTCGGAAAGCAATTTCACGGCGGTGAACGCCTTTTCCACCGTGGCAGCGCCGTCAGGGTTGACGAGGCAGCAGGTAGCAGGAGAAATCATGCTGCGGGAAAGCAGGAAACCAAGGTCGATGCCCTTTTTTCCCAAAGCCTGCCAGCAATTCAAGAGCATGGTTTCCAGGGATTGCATGTTTTCTTTCTCGAAGGGCTCGAAATTGGTGGGAACCATTCCCCACACCAGGCGGCCGCCTCGTTCCAGAAACCGCCTGATTCGGTCGGCGTAGGAGACGAAGATTTCTCCGTTGGAGTAGACGTCGAGAGAAAGAACATCCATGTCGAGGCCCAGAAGAAAATCCCAGTCAGGGTTTCCGCAGAGATGGACCCCGCGGGGTCGCTCGACCTGGGCGAAGAAATATTCCATGTCCTGCCGGGCTAATATGGAGTCGTATCCGGAAAGACCGCTGAAAATGAACTGGAGTCCCGGTTCGTCTACAAACATGAAAGCGTTCGGGTTGAGGGCCTTTAGTCTTTGTGACTGGGCGTTGACCCGCCTGGCCATAAAATCGAGCATGAACGAGCGGACGGTATCATTGAAGAGAATGGGTCTTTTGTCCTGGTCGAGTATGTTTAACCCGAAGCTTATGGGGCCTTCCAGTTGTCCCCGGATGGCCGGCCGGTCGGAGAGGTCCATTTGCAGGAAGCGGTGGTAGACGGCCGAATAGGTTTCACTCACGTCAAAATATTCGGGCTCTTCGAAATGGGCCAGGCTCTCTTCCAGTTCGTTTGCGAATTTATCGATGGAAAAGCGCAGGGTCCGATTTTCCATGTCCAGAAGGATCCCGGGGAATCGCTCGGAAGCCTGGACGTACATGTCCTCGTAGTAGCTAAGAAGCGGCAACTGGGGCCAGAAGGGGACGTCTAGCGACAGCGCGGTCTCAAGCGCCCTCGTTACGTCCCTGTGAGGCATGACCGCCATCGCCGTGGTAAGCAAATTTCCAGGTATACTCATTTGTCCAAGCCACCTCCCTGTAGATTTTTCGTCTACTCTACCCGATTCTATTGCAGCTTTTCAATCCCGAGCACCTTCATGAGGGTCTGCTCTCGGTAAATTGGTTCTGCCGGGAATTCCCAGGAGGCTGTCCGAGAATCGTTTCCGGGAGATGCCTTGCTTTGTAGGAGCGGCTTCTAGCCGCGACTTGTCTTGATCGCGGCTGGAAGCCGCTCCTACAACACCATAGATCTATTCTCGTCCCACGATCCAGAACAGGTCGTAACTCGGCGGTATTACATCTAGATCAAGGCTGAACCAGATACCCCTGAGGGTCTGTTAATTTGACCTGGTCAACCGCTACCGGCTTTTGGATCGCATCGATACATATTATATGTAGAGATAACAATCTATTGCGTCCTAGTCTTCCTATGCCGACAGCCTTAGGTTTTGCTCCTTTACCACCCTGCTCCCATAAAGAAAAATTAAATTGTGTATTGCCTGGACTTGTTCTATAAGCAGATACTGGGGTATTAAAAAACTTCAAAATCGCTTCCTTTATAATCAGATTTCGCTAGCGCAGAGGTTGATAGACTGTCTCGGTTGGGTGAAAAGCGATTGCCGGAGGCAAAAGCGGCGTATTGGGTCGTGGTGAAGTGCATTTTTCAATTGATGGAACCAGACAGGAGGGGGGCCATGATGACACCTGAATCGAGAAGCGATGGGGTGATAAGCCTGAGTGCGAAACGGAAAAGGCGGTCGCCGCGGGTGGTCCACTTTCTGGGGGCTCTATTCTCTCTGGCGTTGCTGATGCCGGGCATCGTTTCGATGGTGCGGGCGCAGAGCGCAGGGCACTGGCTGACCGGCTACTATGCCACCTACAACTACAGCGTTATGACCACGAGCCAGGTGGACTATACGAAGCTGACGCACATCATCTACTGGCCGGTGATCCCCAATACCAAGACCCCCGGCACCCTCCAGACCACACCTTATGGCTTATCGGCCACAACTTTCAGCAACGGGGCCAAAGACTTGGTGAGCCGCGCTCATGCCGCGGGCGCCAAAGCCTTGATCGGAATCGGCGGGGCCAACGCCACGGGGGCAGGCGATGGCAACCTGGGGGCTACCGCCGGGTTTCAAATCTCGACCACCTCCCAATACCAGGCGACCTTTGTCAACAACATCATCAGCCTGATGCAGACTTACGGCTTTGACGGTGTGGATCTCGACTGGGAAGGGATCAGAGATGCGGATGCAGCCAATTTCACCAGTTTTATAAAGAGTCTGCGCGCTCAGTTGAGCGTTCTCTCACCGAATGCGCTTTTGACCATGGCGCCGGAGACCAAGCCCAACGGCGGCCGTCCCGACCTCATTGCGCCGATTTACTACGATTTGAACCAGATAAATATTCAGACCTACGTAATGTCGGGCCCCTACTGCGGGTGGGAGACCTGGTACAACTCGCCTTTGAACAATGGAGGCGCCACATTTAGCTCCGTTCCTACGGAGCAATTGCCTTCCATTACCAATGCGATTGCAGATTATACAAGCCTGGGCATTCCGGAGAGTTCCCTGGGTATGGGGATTCAATTTGATTCGGCCGTTTGGACCGGCGGTTCGGGCACCTCAACGGGGGGCGTCACCAAGCCCAAGCAAAGCTGGACATACGCCTGTGTGAACGGAAAGGACGCCGGCGCGCCTTCGTGGACGACCCTTCCCTATCGGCAGATGATCACCACACTGGCGGTCACCTCCGGTTACACCACCAACTTCGATTCTGTTGCCGACCAGTCCTGGCTTGGCTATGATCCCTCCGGCACGGGGACGACCAATGAGAGCAAGGATAGCTTCGTATCCTACGACAGCCCCACTTCGATCGCCAAAAAAGGCGTGGATATGAGCCCGGCCCAGTCCGGCGTGGGAGGTTCGCTCGGCGGGGTCTTCCTGTTCGAGCTTTCCGGGGATTTCGCCGGCTCGTCGGCCGGCCAACCGCATCCCCTCCTTGTCGCAGCCAACGGCATGAAGTTGCTATTGCCCAGTCTGATCGCGAACCTTACCGGTTCCGCGAGCCCCAACGCCGCCGCACTGAAATGGAACGCGGACCCCGGCTCCGTCAGTTACAATGTTTACTCCGAGGCCGGATCGGGAACAGGCGCCGAAGCCCTGCTCACTAATGTTGCCACCAACCAGGCGACGATCAATAACCTGGCGCCGGGCCAGTATTGGTTTGTGGTCAAAGGCGCGAACCGTTTCGGTACGGGCCTCGGTACGCAGGTGAGCGTAACGATTCCACCGGTGGTGACGCCGACCGTTACCTGGGCGACACCGGCGTCGATCAACTACGGAACGCCCCTTTCGGCCACCCAACTGAACGCCACGGCGAACGTTTCCGGAACATTCACCTACTCGCCCG
Source organism: Syntrophobacteraceae bacterium (assembly GCA_031292195.1). Classification (GTDB taxonomy): domain Bacteria; phylum Desulfobacterota; class Syntrophobacteria; order Syntrophobacterales; family Syntrophobacteraceae; genus SbD1. The sequence goes on along the minus strand of JARLHP010000285.1, from coordinate 1,927 downwards.
CCGCAGGCGCTATCCTCCCTGTGGGCAGCAACCAGACCCTCACGGTAACCTTCAAGCCCACTTCCATATGGTATTCGACGGTCGTCAAGTCGGTCTCCATCACAGTTTTGACCGCCGCTCTGAGCACATCCGACAGCTTCGGCAATGAGAATACCGGCGCCTGCAGCAACGCCCACTCGATCACTTACACCTTTACCGCCGCAACCACGTTAGGGACGAGCACCCCAGTCCAGGTGCTTACCAAGGGTGTGAGCGGTCTGGACTTCAGAAACGCCGGCCGAGGAACATGCGCCGCCGGCGCCTACGCCAAAGGCAGCAGTTGCAATGTCGTTGTAACCTTCACCCCTACTGCTCCCGGTCTGCGGCTTGGCGCCGTGGTCCTCGTGGATGTTAACGGAAACGCCGTCTCCACCGCTTATATCAACGGCGTCGGTGTCGGCTCCAAGATCGCCTACGATCCCGGAACGGTCAGTTCTATATCGATCCCCGCTGCGATTACTCCTTACGGCGTCGCGGTGGACGGCGGGGGGAACGTCTACTTTGCGGACTACAACTATCAGAAGGTATTGAAAGTCACGCCTGCGGGAGCTTCCAGCACCTATGTCAGCGGGCTGAGCGGTCAACCTACCGCCCTCGCAATTGACGGCGCCGGCAACCTCTACATCGCCTTGACGCAGTCGATCATCAAAGTGACCCCGGCCGGCGTCCAGAGTACCGTGGCCAGCGGCTTGATCCCAGCTCCCAAGGGCCTGGCCGTGGGTCCCGCCGGCAGCCTGTTCATCGCCAACACCAACGGGAACACTGTTCTCAAGGTCACTTCGGCCGGTGTTCAGACAACCGTGCTCAGTGGCGCCGTAAATGGAACCAATGTCTCCGGGCCAACCGGCCTGGCTGTTGACAGCTCGATGAACCTCTACGTCGCCGACTCGGGCAACAACCGGGTCTTGAAAGTTTCCTCGTCCGGCACACCCAGCGTGCTGCTGAGCAGCGGCCTCAACTCACCTTTCGGTATCGCCCTGGGCGCCGGCGGCACGATCTATATCGCCGATGAAAATAACAACCGTATCGTGGGGCTTTCACCTGCCGGAGCGGTGACCACGGTGCTGGGGGCCGGCGTCTCCCGTCCTCTTGCCGTGGGCCTCGACAATTCGGATAACCTCTACGTCTCAAACTTTAGCCAGCTGCTCAAAATCAATCGCGCCACCTTGCCTTCTCTGAGCTTTGCCGCCACTCAGGTTGGTTCCACAAGTTCAGACAGCCCCAAGGAATTCACGGTCAATAACGTCGGCACCCTGCCCCTGACCTTCCCCAGACCCGTCACGGGAACCGATCCCAGTATCACTACCAACTTCAACCTGGCAAGCTCCGGCACCTGCCCGGTTCTAAATTCCTTGTCCCTTGCGGCAGGGCTGGCCAGCGGCTCCTCCTGCAACTATGAGGTGGATTTTGCGCCGACGAGCGTCGGGGCTTTGAGCGGTTCGATGGTTATGAACGTGTCGCCGCAGCTTAACGTCTCTATCACACAAAAGTTCGCACTGAGCGGAACCGGAGTATCTTCGCGCGTGGTTTGGTCTCCGGACTATTACGGCCAGTTGCTCGATGTCCTTGCCGGCACGGGCGCCAGCTCGAAGGCCATTAAAGTCAGTCTGCCCGCCTGCAACCCGAACAGCGTTGTGGTAAACAACAATAAACTCTATGTGGCGTGCTCGGCCAACGGCGCGAATCCTGACAAAATACTGGTCTACAACGCCACTACCATTCGAACCGCCCCTGCCGGCACACTGACTATCTCGCCGCTGCAAACGATCACCAACACCAATTTTAACTCTCTTATCGGCATCGCCTTCGATTCTTCAAACGACCTGTGGATCGCCAGTTATGGTAACAACACGATTTTCAGCATCTCCGCGGCGACGCTGAATACGGC
>JARLHP010000284.1 GCA_031292195.1 Syntrophobacteraceae bacterium | reverse complement strand
GGAGCAGGGAGCAGGGAGCGGGAAGCAGGGAGCAGAAAGATCGAGTCGTCTTTCGCTCCTCGCTCCACGCTTCTTGCTCCCCCCGTTTCTCGCTCCTCACATGAACTTTCGTGGAGTTTGAATATGGAACAGCAGCAGGGGTCAGTGGTTCACCTTTCCGGATTTGAAAACGGTGTGCGGATCGAATCGCGCATTCTCGAAGAGAGAATTCAACAGGCCGTGGAGAAGGGCTGCCGCGTGCTGGAAGTCGAGGCTTTCGGCCAGCACGGCATCGGGGGCAGGCTCTGGAAGGGCGGAGAGGAAAAGCTTCATGTAAAAATAACCGGCGCGCCCGGTCAGCGCATTGGCTCGCTGGGCTTTCCGAATACTCTCATCGAGATCTTTGGCTCGTCTTCTGACGATGTGGGCTGGCTCAACGCCGGGGCCGAAATTGTGGTTCACGGGCATGCCACCAACGGCGTGGCTAACGCCATGGCCCAGGGCAAGGTCTATGTGGGCGGAAACATCGGCGCGCGCGGCATGACCATGACCAAGCACAATCCCCGCTTTTCCCCGCCCGAGCTGTGGGTGCTGGGTTCGGCCGGCGACTACTTCGCCGAATTCATGGCCGGGGGTATCGCGGTTGTCTGCGGGCATGAGCCGCAGGACCCGGCAAATGTGCTGGGCTATCGCCCGTGCGTCGGGATGGTGGGCGGAAAAATCTATTTTAGAGGGCCGCATAAAGGGTACAGCAAGGGCGACGCAAGGCTGATTCCCATCGGAGACCGCGATTGGCAGTGGCTCACCGAAAATCTCAAGACCTTTCTTTCGGCCGTCGGCAAAGCCAACCTCTACCCCAACCTGTCGGAGCGCGAGGACTGGCAGGTCCTCAAAGCCCGCGGGCCCAATGAAAAATACTCCAAACCCAGACGTTCGATGGACGCGTTCCACCAGGAGGTCTGGGACGCCGAGTTGGGCAAGGGGGGCCTCATCGGGGACCTCGTGGACTTCCCCAGAACGACTATCCCTCTGGTAACCACCGGCTTTATGAGGCGCTTTGTCCCTGTCTGGGAAAACAGAAAGTTCGCCGCGCCCTGCGAGGCCAGCTGCCCGTCGGGGATTCCGGTCCACGAGAGATGGCGGCTCATTCGGGAAGGAAGAGTGGACGAGGCCGTTGACCTGGCCCTGGCCTACACGCCTTTTCCTGCCGCGGTTTGCGGCTATCTTTGCCCCAACCTGTGCATGATGGCCTGCACGAGGCAGACGGCCAGAATGGTCACGCTCGACATCTCGATGCTCGGCAAAGCCAGTGTGGCCGCGAAAGCCCCGGAATTTCCTGCCCTTAGCGGCAAAAAGATCGCCATCATCGGAGGCGGTCCGGCGGGTATATCGATTGCCTGGCAATTGCGCAGGCAGGGCCATGAGGCGATCGTATACGATATGAGACCCGAACTGGGCGGTAAAATCGCGTCCATGATTCCCCGGTCCCGCATCCCCGACGAAGTGGTCCAGGCCGAACTGGCCCGCGTGAAGGAGGCCATCCCTCACGTCAACCTGAGCCGCAGGCTGGAGAAGTCCGATCTGGAAGAACTGAGAGAAGACTTCGATTTCATCGTAATCGCCTCGGGCACCCAGAAGCCGAGGGTACTGCCCATCCCCGGGAAAGAGAAACTGATCCCGGCCCTCGATTTTTTGCGGATGAGCAAAGCGGGCGAAGCCCGGGTCGGAAAGCGCGTGCTGATCATCGGGGCCGGAAACGTCGGTTGCGACGCGGCCACCGAAGCCCACAGGCTTGGGGCGGAGGACCTCCTGCTGGTAGACATCCAGGAGCCCCTCTCCTTTGGCAAGGAACGCAAGGAAGCCGAAGCGGCAGGCGCCAAGTTCCGGTGGCCCTGCTTCAGCAAGGCGGTTACCGACGAAGGGTTGGAGCTGACAACCGGTGAAGTGATCCCCGCCGATACGATAATCATCTCGGTCGGAGACCTTCCCGAACTCGACTTCCTGCCGGAAACCGTCGATACGGAGCGAGGCTTCATCAAGGTAAACGAGTATTTTCAGACAACCGATCAGAAGATTTTCGCCATAGGCGATACCGTAAAGCTCGGACTGCTGACCGATGCCATCGGGGCAGGCAAAAAGGCGGCGGAAAAGATCGGCGCCATCCTCTCCGGTAAGGATTTGCAGCTTGTTTCACGTTCCAAGATCGACTACGAGCGCATAAAGCTCGAGTACTTCGATCCTCGTCTGGCCAGTTTCAACGGCATCGAATCGTGCGCTTCCCAGTGCTCTTCCTGCGGGACCTGCCGGGACTGCGGACTGTGCGTGACCCTCTGCCCGGAATCGGCCATATCGAGGCAAAGCGGCTTGAACTCGGAATTCGAAATGGTCGTGGACCCCGAAAAGTGCATCGGCTGCGGATTTTGCGCCGGCACGTGCCCCTGCGGCGTCTGGAACCTGGTGCAAAACGAGCCTATCGGCTAAGAACCGAGGATTTTTCGCCGCCTTTTTCCGAGGGCGGGGGATGCTCTATTTATTAAACAAACACGCCCACCTGCCACGGCAGGCGGGCGGTTTTGTTTTTAAGGCATGGAGAACCGACCGGCAGACCCGCTCATCCATTCATCGGCAAGTGATTAAGTTATTTGTCTGAGCGAAACGGCCCAGTTCAGCCATTTATCTATGGCCGCCCGATGCCCTTTTGGATAAGATGCCGTTGGGTGAAATTTATCCCCCCCGAATTGGCCGAAGAGGACAGACGATGATGAAGCGGCAAACCGCGTTGGATATTTTGAAAGGCCATCGAAGCGAACTTCAGGAGTTCGGGGTTAAATCCATGGCTCTTTTCGGTTCGATTGTTCGGGAAGAGGCTAAGTCCGACAGTGACATAGACATCCTCGTCGAATTTGAAAGGCCTGTTGGCCTCTTTACATTTTTTCGACTAAGGCATCGCCTCGAAGATCTGATGGGGAAACGTGTCGATCTGGTTACTCCGCCGGCTTTGAAGCCGCAGTTGCGCGACCGGATACTTAAAGAGGCGGTGTATGCCGAATAGGGACTGGAGATTCAGGATCGAGGACATTATCGCGGCAATTGAGGACATAAACAGCCTGACTGCAGACCTGACCTACCCGGACCTTAGCGCAAATACCACGATTTTTAAAGCTATACTATACGATATGGCGGTAATCGGAGAAGCTGCCTACCACTTGCCTGCCGATATTATAACTCGCTATCCTGAGATGCCCTGGCGTGAAATGAGTGACATGCGCAATGTGGTGATTCACGAATATTTCGGTGTTGACCAACAAATCGTCTGGGAAACGATTAAGCATGACCTCCCTCAACTGCTGCCGGCGTTGAGGAGGATATTACAGTTCTCCAATACTGAAAATACGGAAGAGTAGATTTCTCAAAAATTCATCAGCGGGGACAGTCGGAGCCACTTAGCCCCTCCGAGCAATCACCCCGGTGAGGTTGAACAGGACCCATAAAAGCTCAATTCCGGTGCCGCCATCGCGGCTTGTGAGGGATCATAGCATTTCGGATTTCCTTTAGGGTACTCCTGATGCATCCCTGTGACCGGCCCCCACCACGGGCAAGGTCCGGGTGATCCCCATTATCGAGGATGAGTCGATGAGCGATTGCTGTGTGGTGGCAATCGACGGCTCCCGCCACATGCAGGATCCGAGGACTTCAGGAGTGGAAAAGAATTCAGCCGCGGTCAGTACTTATCGAGACCGTTTCGAAAACTGACCCTCCCTGTGAGAAGGGTGGTCGCCCGATGCGCGCTACCAGGACATAAAGACCGGGACCCTAGGTGAGGACAGATCAGGTGTTGTTTCTCCGATACTCGCGGTCCATTCTCAATCCCTCGATATCGGTTGTCTTTTCACCTCTGGAGGATTTGATCTGGTCGATGTTTCTTTTCACCACCGCGCGCCTGTTGGCGTAGGCCAGAGCAGTGTCCTCGGTGATTCTGCCCAGCTTGTAGAGGCGCGAGATGTTGGCGTCGAATGTGGTCCATCCCAAATGTTCGGACTGTTCCATCATTTCGTAGAAGGTCTTGCCTTCGGCTTCGCCGTTTACGATGGCTTCCTGGACCCTGAGGCTGATGCCCATAATTTCGTGGGCGGCAACGCGCCCGCCGCTGATTTTGGGAAGAAGCCTCTGGGAAATTACCCATTTCATGCTGTCCGCCAAACGGATGCGAACGAGCCGTTCCTCTTCGAGTTCAAACATACCGACGATGCGGTTTATGGCCTGACTGGCATCGGTGGTGTGCAGCGTGGTCAAGACGAGATGTCCGGTTTCCGCGGCGCTCAACCCGATTTCCACCGTCTCGCGGTCGCGCATTTCACCAACCAGTATGACCTTGGGCGCCTGACGCAGCGCGGCGCGCAGCCCGTTGGCGAAGGTGTCGAAATCAAGACCCAGCTCGCGCTGGTTGAAGGTGGCCTTGAGCTGCGGGTGAACGAATTCCACCGGGTCTTCGAGTGTCACCACGTGGTAGGGGAAGCGCAAATTGATTTCGTTCAAAACCGCTGCCAGGCTGGTTGTTTTTCCGCTGCCGGTGGCCCCGGTGACAAAGACGATTCCCCTTTTTTCATCGGCTACCTTTTTTATCACCCCGGGCAGTCCCAGTTCATCCACCGTCATTATCCTGGTTGGAAGCTGGCGCATGGCGATCGAGTAGGTGCCGCGCTGCGAGAAAATATTGACTCGAAACCGCGCCCGGCCGGGCAGGTGATAGGAAATATCGCACGATCCGGTGTTGAGGAGGTGGCGGATGCCCCGGATGTCTTTGCCCACCAGGTTCATGGCTATGGTTTCGGTGTGAAAGGGGCTGAGGGACCCGATGCCAAAACCCGTACACACCGGTCTTAGCAGGCCGTCAACCTCGGCCTGCATAGGTTTGCCCACCGTGAAATTGATGTCGGAGGCGCTGGGGTTCTCATCCAGAACAGCCGTAAGAAGCCCATCGAGTTCTGTTTGTCTCATGATCGTCTTTCCTGCTCCCGGTTGCCCGCTCCAAGCCTCTAGACCTCGGTAAAATCCGGCGGCGGCTCGGTGAGGTACTGGCGAAACTTCTCCTTGTCCACACATTTCATGTAGGCTTCGGCCGGGTCGATTCGGCCCGCCTTGAGGTGCGTGGCTATGGCATCGTCCAGCGTCTGCATGCCGTACTTTTTCCCGGTCTGAAGGGCCGATGGGATTTGATGGGTTTTGGCCTCACGAATCATGGCCCTCACCGCATGGGTCCCTATCAAGATCTCTAAGACCGCTATCCGCCCCTTCACGTCGACGCGTTTGAAAAGGGCCTGGGAAATTACCGCCCGGATGCCGTCGGCCAGAGTGGAACGAATCTGGGCCTGTTCGCCTACCGGAAAGACCTCTATTATCCGGTCGATGGTTTTTGGCGCACTCTGAGTGTGGAGAGTGGAAAAAACGAGATGCCCCGTGGCGGCAGCCTCTACGGCCAGGCGGATTGTCTCAAGGTCTCGCATTTCGCCCACCAGGATAATGTCGGGATCCTCGCGCAGTGAGGCCCTGAGCGCAGCCGAAAAAGTTCGGGTGTGTGTGCCCACTTCCCGGTGATTTATCAGGCAGCTCTTGCTGGTATGAACGAACTCTATGGGGTCTTCGATAGTTATGATGTGCTCTTTTCTCTTGCGGTTTGCCTCGTCGATGATCGCGGCAAGCGTGGTGGACTTGCCGCTGCCGGTGGGGCCCGTCACCAGGACGATCCCTCGTGGCAGCAGCGCCAGCCGGTTTATGACCGCGGGAAGACCAAGCTGCTCGGCGGAGAGAATCTCACTGGGGATCTCCCGAAAAACCGCTCCGATTCCGTTTTTTTGAACGAAAAAATTGACGCGGTAACGGGCAAGTCCGGGAATCTCATAAGCAAAATCAAGGTCTCCGGTTTCCTCGAATACCTTGACCTTATCTTCGGGCGTGATCTCGTAGAGCATCGTACGTAATTCGTTGTCATCGAGGACTCTGTATTTTACCCGCTCGAGATCTCCTCGGATTCTCAAAACCGGCTGCTGACCCGAAACCATGTGCAGGTCGGAAGCTTTTTGTTCGTTCATCAGCTTGAAGAAGGCATCAATTTTAGCCATGCACTCTCCTTGACGGGTTAATAGCGAAAGTCCTCAATGTGCACAACAAATAATCGGTTTGCAAAAGCAATATCCATGCCGCGAAGTGAAGACCTCCAATGCTTATCCGTTGCCGTTGCCTGTGCCCCTTGCCTTGATTGACACTCTACCTGCAGCTTGAGGGCGACCGGCTGTCACTCTGCGGTTACACACCGCCGGCACCGGTCGTCCAGGGGGGGGGGGGGGGGGGGGGGGGGGGGGGGGGCCCCCGCGGGG